>JAUIHY010000008.1 GCA_030432115.1 Gammaproteobacteria bacterium
TGAGCCTCACAGGTGTGGGTGGTACAGCCGTCAAAGGATCTGCCGATTCCTTGAAGTACCAAGTATTGCCATTGGGTGAAGCCGAATGGTTATTGTATCCAAACTGGATCAACACTCTGGGCGGAAATTTACGGGTGCGAGGTCAACAACATGACCTCACTGCTACCATTGATCATGTGCATCAAGAACGTGTCGCTATTGATGCTTTGCGTGGCTATGTGAATTGGGATTTGATAAAGCCTTTTTTACACATTCGTTATGGGCAACTAGATGGCCATTTAAGCTTTGATATGCGCCGCATACGGTTCGATAAAAAAAGTGGTTTAAAAGGTGCTTCAGGTACTATCACCATGAAAGATTTTAAGCTGATCAAACCAACTGCCAAAGACTTAGGTGAAGTGACCATTGCCTTCGAAACACAACAA
Source organism: Gammaproteobacteria bacterium (assembly GCA_030432115.1). GTDB lineage: Bacteria > Pseudomonadota > Gammaproteobacteria > Xanthomonadales > Marinicellaceae > Marinicella. The sequence goes on from JAUIHY010000008.1 coordinate 426, forward strand.
GAGGGCATGGTGTTGGGGCAAATCAGCAGTGATTCAAAGGTATTGAATGTGTCTGGCACTGTTTTTATTCAGCCAAACCGCTGGAAACTCAGTTTGGACATCATACCCAAGAGTGGCCACTTTGAAATGGATGCAGTTTTAAGCACCGTAGGTCAACCCAGACGCGGAGGTGGTCGGCGTCTGAATCTGGCTGGTTTTTATTAAAACTGACGCGCTGTTTTGCGATTGCTGATCAAGATAAAAATGGCAATGGCAAACAGTGGCAACGTCAAAATATGGCCCATGGTCATCCAGTCGAAAAAGATGAAGCCACGGTTGGCATCTGGTTCACGCAAAAATTCTACTGAAAATCTGGCCAGGCCATAACTCATCAAAAAGACTGCTGAAATGGTGCCACGTTTTTTGGCCAGAAAAACAGCCAGCCAAACCAAAACAAAGGCAAGTAGCCCTTCACCCAGAGCCTCGTACAATGGGGAAGGGTGGCGAGCAAATAAATCGAATTGACCGCTGTTATAAGCTGCCAACCAAGCTTCTTTGGAATCAAATTGAGTCGCTTGAAGGTGTTGGGGCAAAGCATCGGGGAATACCATCGCCCAAGGGTGTTGGCTTAATCTGCCCCACAATTCCCCATTGATGAAGTTGCCCATGCGGACTGAAAAAATCCCCAGTGGTGCCAAAGGCGCGATGAAATCGGCTGTGGCTAAGAAATGCCGCTTGGTTTTGTGACTGAAATAAAACATGGCCGAGATAACGCCAATTAAGCCGCCATGGAATGACATGCCACCTTCCCAAACTCTAAAGGGTAAAAAGGGGTCGTTGATCAGTGAGGTATCATTGTAGAAAGCCACCCAGCCCAATCGTCCACCGATGATCACGCCCAAGGCACCATAAAACATGAAGTCAGACAATTGGTCTTTATTCCAAGTGGTCTTTTTGTTGTTAATCATCCATGTGCCAAGCAACCAATAAAACGCAAAACCAATCAAATAAGTCACACCATACCAGTGGATGCTCACCGGTCCCAATGACAAAAAGACGGGGTCAAAATCAATCATATAGAAAGCTGAATTCATGGCCATGCTGTCTGAAAAAATGCCCATTATAACGGAAAGCGGCCAAACATCACTGTAATGCCTGATATTTGCAATTGAAGCCATTGTGCACAGGCTGTTACAATAAAAGAGAACCGCCATACAAATCAAAATCAAACTTGGCTGGATTCACAGAAAGAGGCAGCCATTCTGGCTGAAAAATCAAGGCACCATTAATGGGTTCTTGAACCAGTAGCGGTTCATTGTTGTAGGGAGAACCAAATAAAAGGTGTCTTTAAATAGAGGGTTTTGCTGGGTTGTTAAATCAAGCAAAAGACTTCATCAACAAAAAGAGGAATCATAAATGAAATTAGAATTATTGCCGTTGTTGATTGGTGGAGCGGGCTTATTAATCGCCTTGTTCATTTTCGCCATGATCAACAAAATGCCCGCAGGTTCTGGCAAAGTGAAAGACATCGCGCAACAGATACACGAAGGAGCAATGGTGTTCATGCGTCGAGAGTACACGCTGCTGTACAGTTTTGTTGCGGTGTTGACCATTGCATTGTATTTTGGTTTTGGCCATTGGCAAACGCCTTTTGCTTTTGTTTTGGGCGCTGTTTGTTCCGGCATTGCTGGGTATTTTGGTATGTTTTCTGCAACCAAAGCCAATGTCAGAACCACAGTGGCTGCCAATGAAGAAGGCGCGGCCAAAGCCTTGTCAGTGGCTTTTTATGGCGGTTCAGTGATGGGTTTGACCGTAGCGGCCATGGGCTTACTCGGATTAGGAACTTTGTACATGATGTTTGCTGGAGATCCACACACCGTTGAAGCCATTCATGGCTTTGGCATGGGCGGCTCGGTTGTGGCTTTATTTTCTCGCGTGGGCGGTGGTATTTTTACCAAAAGTGCCGATGTGGGAGCTGATTTGGTCGGTAAAGTGGAAGCAGGTATTCCTGAAGATGACCCAAGAAACCCAGGGGTGATTGCCGATAATGTGGGTGATAATGTGGGTGATGTGGCTGGCATGGGTTCAGATATTTTTGAGTCTTATTGTGGTTCCATGATTGCTTGTATTGCCATAGCTTCAACCATGTCAGTGGCTTTGTTCGGCCAATTGGCTGAAGCCCGTGAATCATTGATGTTTTTGCCTTTGGCCTTGGCCTCTACTGGTTTGATATGTTCTGTTCTGGGAATTCTGCTGGTTAAAATGTTTTCTGGTAAGAAGCCGGATGTGGCTTTGCGCTTTGGTACCATTGGAGCCACTATTTTGTTTATTGTTGCGGCCTATTTTACGGCCAGCGCTTTGAAAGTTGATGTCAGTGTTTGGATGTGTGTCTTGCTTGGTGCTGTGGGTGGTGTATTGATAGGATTGGTGACTGAATATTACACCGGTGGTAAACCGGTGCGTGACATCGCTCAAGGTGGTGAAACCGGTTCTGCTACCGTGATGATTGCGGGTTTGGCTGTGGGCATGGAATCTGTGGTGATTCCTGTGATGACTCTGGCTGGCATCATTTTTGGTACGGCAATGATCTTACCAGAAGGGGCAGGTGTTTATGGAGTGGGCATTGCGGCTGTCGGTATGTTGGCGACAGTGGGCATCACCATGGCGATAGATGCCTATGGACCTGTGGCGGACAATGCCGGCGGCATTGCTGAGATGGCTGAGTTGGGCGCTGAAACCCGTGAAATCACAGACGGTTTGGATGAAGTGGGTAACACCACAGCAGCCATTGGTAAAGGTTTTGCCATTGGAGCTGCTGGTTTGGCAGCTTTGGCGATCATTGCCGCTTTTATTGAAGTCATTTCCAGTGAGGTGCAAGGTTTTGTTCTCGACATCGGCAACCCCAAAGTGCTGATGGGCATGTTCTTGGGAGGTATTTTTCCTTTTGTGGTTTCAGCCATGACCATGCGTGCCGTGGGTGACGCAGCCTTTGATATGATCAAGGAAATCCGCCGCCAGTTCAAAGAAATACCTGGATTGATGGAAGGCACGGCCAAGCCTGACAGCAAAAAATGCGTCGATATTTCAACACAGGCGGCATTGAAACGCATGGTGGCACCGGGTGCATTGGCGGTCTTTGCGCCAGTGGTTGTTGGTTTTGGTTTGGGAGCAGCGGCATTGGGTGGCATGCTGGGTGGCGCTTTGATTTCTTGTGTCTTGTTGGCGCTGACCATGGCCAATGCTGGTGGTGCTTGGGACAATGCCAAGAAATACGTAGAAAAAGGCAACCTCGGCGGCAAAGGCTCAGATGTTCACAAAGCCGTTGTGGTGGGTGACACTGTGGGTGATCCATTCAAAGACACTTCAGGTCCTGCCATGAATATTTTGATCAATGTGATGGCCATTGTGTCATTGGTGATTGCACCTAAATTGGCCGAAATGCCAAATGGCATTTTTGGTTGACAGACTGGAATTCAGGCAAAAAAAATCCCCGCTCAATGTCAAGTTGAGCGGGGATTTTTTTATCAGTAAGTAATCAGTTAAGCCAGTAAGTCGTTGGCTTGCGCCAGCACATTTTCTGTTGTGAAACCGAAATGCTTAAACAACACATTACCTGGGGCTGATTCTCCAAAGGTGTTTTGGGCTATGATGCGACCATTTAAGCCGACATATTTATACCAAAAATCGCCTTGTGCCGCTTCTACAGCCAAGCGTTTATCACACTGAGGTGGTAGCACGCTGGCTTTGTATTCGGCGCTTTGTTCTTCAAATCGTTCAGCCGAAGGCATGGACACCAGACGCACATTTTTACCCTGTGCTTGCAGTGCTTGTGTCGCTTCCATGGCAATACCCACTTCAGAGCCTGTGGCAATGATGATCAATTCTGCATCACCTTCACAATCAGCCAGTACATAAGCGCCTTTGGCGATGTCGGCCACTTGCTGCTCGCTGCGAGCTTGGTGCTTGACACCTTGTCGTGTAAACAGTAAACACGATGGACCATCAGTTTTTTCAATCGCTTGTCGCCAAGCCACGGCAGATTCAACGGCATCACAAGGGCGCCACAGGTGCATGTTTGGAATCAAACGCAGGGTCGGCGTTTGTTCAACCGGTTGATGGGTAGGACCGTCTTCGCCAACACCAATCGAATCGTGGGTGTAAACAAAAATACTGCGAATTTTCATCAATGCCGCCATGCGCAAGGCATTTCGAGCATATTCTGAGAACATCAAAAATGTTGCGCCATAAGGGATGAAGCCACCGTGCAGAGCCATGCCATTCATGATGGCACTCATGCCAAATTCACGCACACCATAAGACAAGTAGTTGCCGTCATAAGCGGCATCATTGACCACTGCTTCATTGATGGATTTTGAACCAGACCAAAAAGTATTGTTCGATGGTGTTAAGTCAGCTGAACCACCAAACAGTTCAGGTAATTGAGGGCCCAAGCCTTCTAAGGCCAATTTAGAAGCTTTTCTTGAAGCCATCTCAGGGGCGTCGCTCACCACTTGAGCTATGAATGCATCTGCTTTTTTATGCCAGTCACTGGGCAAATCACCTGCCATGCGGCGCTCAAATTCGGCTGCCAACTCAGGATAAGCCGCTTGATAAGCTGCAAATTTAGCTTGCCATTGGTGCTCAGAGTCTGCACCACTCTCAGTGGCATCCCAAGCTGAATAAACCGCTTGGGGCACTTCAAAAGCAGGGTGTGACCAACCCAATGCTTCACGGGTGGCCTGAATTTCATCAGCGCCCAATGGTGCGCCATGACAGTCATGAGAACCTGCTTTGTTGGGTGCGCCTGATCCGATGATGGTTTTGGCGCAAATCAATGTGGGCTGTGTGGTGTTGCCTTTTGCTTGTTCAATGGCTGATTTGATGGCGTTGGCATCGTGCCCATCCACGCCAGCAATGACTTGCCAGCCGTAAGCTTCAAATCGTTTGGCTGTGTCATCAGTGAACCACCCATCCACTTCGCCATCAATGGAAATGTTGTTGTCATCATAAATGGCTATCAATTTACCCAGCTGTAAAGTACCTGCCAGTGAACAAACTTCATGCGATATGCCTTCCATTAGGCAACCATCACCCAAGAACACATAACTGTGGTGATCCACGATTTCATGACCGCTCTTGTTGTAAATGGCAGCCAATGATTTTTCAGCCAAGGCCATGCCTACAGCATTGGCGATGCCTTGTCCTAATGGGCCGGTTGTGGTTTCAATGCCAGGCGTGTAGCCGTATTCAGGGTGTCCGGGTGTTTTTGAATGCAGTTGCCTGAACTGTTTCAAATCATCCATGCTCACATCATAGCCTGATAAATGTAAAGCTGCATAAGGCAACATAGAACCATGTCCATTGGACATGACAAAACGGTCACGGTTGATCCAGTCTGGATTTTTTGGGTTGTGCACCAAAAAATCATTGAACAATACTTCGGCAATATCTGCCATGCCCATAGGAGCGCCAGGGTGGCCTGAATTGGCCTGTTGTACGGCATCCATGGCCAAAACTCGGATGGCATTGGCTAAGGTTTTTCTGTCAGTCATGTTGTGTCTTGATTGGAATTGAAAAAGGAAGCAATCGTGTTGCTCGTATGGGCTCTGTATTGTATGGATTCAGAGCCATTTGCACAATCACAAAAGCTCAGATGACAGAAAAATGACATTTTTTTTTGATTATTGCGGCATTTAGGGTGATTGCTCTATAATGTTTGCACAAAATATGCCACATCTGATAAATAAATTAACAAATCGAGGTAAACATGGCCAAGAAGAAAACATTGAAAAAATCTGCATCTGACAACAAATCGCCAAAACTGGCAGAATCTTTGGTTGGTTCGGCCAATGAAATTTGGTTGGCTGGCTTGGGCGCTTTTGCCAAGGCCCAAACTGAAGGCAAGAAAATCTACGACAAGTTAATTGACGAAGGTAAAGACTTTGAAAAATTATTCAAAGCCGTGCCACAGAAAGCGGTCAGTGATGTGAAATCTACAGTGAATTCAACTGTCAGTACTGCCAAGAAACGTGCGTCAGAAAGCTGGGATAAATTAGAAGATGTGTTTGAAAAGCGGGTTGAAAAATCTTTGCATTCTTTGGGCGTTCCCAGCACCAAGGAATTGAAAGATTTGGTGGGCCGCATTGATGCTTTGACTGAAGAAGTCAGCAAATTGTCTGCTGGCACTGCCAAAAAAGCACCTAAAAAAGCCAGCACAGTAAAAAAAGCAGCTAAAAAAGTGGCCAAGAAAACCGCCAAAAAAGCGGCTGCAGCGAAACCGGCAGCAAAAAAAGCTGAAACAGCAGTGAAAAAAGTCGCCAAAAAGACAGCCAAAAAAGTGGCCAAGAAAACCACCAAGAAATAATCAAGCGCCGCTTGATCACGTTTTGACCTGAAAGGGTCGTCACAAACTCCTTCTGTGGCGACCTTTTTTTGTGCCGGTTGTCTGGTCCTCTGCTATGATGTTGTTTTTAATAACAAATGAGGTGGATGATGAAACTCGGTGCATTTTCTTTGAGTTTGAATGTGAAGGATTTGACAGCTTCCAAAGCTTTTTATCAAAAAATGGGATTCCAGCCAGTGGGTGGTGTTGAAGAACAGAACTGGTTAATCATGCGCAGTGGTGACACCACCATTGGTTTGTTTCAGGGCATGTTTGACAGCAACATAATGACCTTCAATCCGGGTTGGGATGCCCAATGCCAAACCTTGGATGCTTTTGACGACGTCAGAACCATTCAGTCACAATTGAAGTCTCAAGGCGTGACTTTGATGTCTGAAGCAGAAGGTGAAAAACCAGGACCAGGTAGCTTCATGCTGCAAGACCCTGATGGCAACATGATTCTGATCGATCAACATGTTTGAAATAGGGTTGTGTTAAGAGTGGTAGCTAATTGTGGATGATGAAAAAGTTTTGGTCGCTGCAAGGCAAGAATTGCTGAATCCATCCTTAGAAGTCACTAAACAATATCTTGGTGTGATGGAAGTAGGGCTGGAATGCGAACTTCCTAGGGTTGCTAGAGTTGATCTATGTCATGAAAAAGATTTGGTGACAGTGTATTTTTATATAAAGAATGAAAGGTTTTTCATTGCTGTTAGCCTAAGCAAGATTGGCTCTGTGAAAGGGGTTTGGGTCGAGTCAGGTCATCGGGTTTATCTTACTGCTACATCTAAGAAATTGAGCTTTTTGGAGTTGTCAAAATTGTTTCCCGTCAAAGGCCTAACCGGTTGGTCAAAAGGAGAACTCAGAAAAAGTGGAAAGTCCAAGCATCAATTCACTAGGGTCTCATATGAACCGAACTTAAATGAAGCTTATTCCTTAGAGGAAAAACTCATTGAGCTTTTAACGAGCTTAAAAGGCAATGTTAAAAATATTCTGGAGTTGGGTAGTTATTCGAATGCGTGTATTTCAGTTTGCAGGAATCAATACATCAGCGCGAACGCTGGCATACTTTTAGACATTGATACCATTCGGCTATTGAACGCTATGAATCTTAAACTGGAGATAGATACCTACATTTCAGGCAGTGAAATTGTGTAATCCCTATAAAAAACCTTCTGGGTTGTGTGGGCGTTCGGCTGTGCGCATACTCAGAATTCTGTGGTTATAAGGGCAAGGCGGTCTATAAAATCAGAAACCGCCTTTTTTGGATTAATGTTTGGCTTTGATTTGTCGTTCTAAGGCGTCTAAACTGCTGTTGATTTGATCAGACCAAGGGGTGGTGCTTGGCTTGTTGTTTATGAATGATTCAATATCTCTTTGTTTGTCTTTCAGGTTGCTGCGATTGAACTCTAAACCATGGCGTTCCAATATGGGTTGAATGTCATCCATTCTTTTTAGTAACTGTGACCGTGTGTGGTTGTAGGCATAGTCACACAGTTTGGCGCGTTGTGAATAACTGAACAAATTGCTCTTGAACATCACTTCGTCTTTGGGGTCGGGTTCAACCAAGATGATGTCAGATTCAGGATAATCGTCCTTGTATTTAGCCAAACCTGTCTTCAATCGTGACTGCACCACAGAACGGAATGTTTGTGACAGTACCAATGGCAAACCCCCTTCTACCAATCCCTTGTCGTCAATTTGATCCGATCGTTCAAAAGGTACGATGGGGTTGATGGCAAACAGTAAGTGGACGTTTTGTTTCAGAGCAGCTGAGGCATTCATGGTGCGCCTGAGGGCGCCATCAACATACATCTGGTCTTTGATTTTAACCGGTGAATACAGGCCAGGAAGGGCGGAGGATGCTTGGACTGCCTTGGAAATGGGCACGTCAGTGTTCTGATCGGTGCTGAACGTGGCAATTTTACCACTGTTCAATTCACAGGCTATGATGTAAAGTTTTTTTGACAATGACCTGAAATCATTACTTTGACCGTATTTGGTGAACACGGTTTTTAAAAACTGTTCTAATTTGCTGTTATTGAACACACCGGTCGGCAAGGCTTTGCCTGTCACTTCCAACATGTCAACAATACTGGTGTGTAAAGGGCTGCTGGCCCATTTGAGTAAAGACTTGCCCACCAATAAGGGTGTTTTGGCCAAGTTTTTGATGTAGTCTTTGTATGCAGGCTGTAAAAAATGGTCTGGGTTGAAAGGTGTTTCAGTTTTTTTGTTAGAGGCGAAAATATCGCACATATAAGGCAGGCTGATGCCATTGGCCAAACCTGCTGCAATGAAAGCGCCGGCGCTGACACCGACATAAACATCTAAATCGGTCAAATCGATGCGTTTAATGGAATCTTGCAAAGCACACAAGGCGCCCAATTCATAAAAGCCGCCCAAGGGGCCGCCTCCGGCCAAAGCCAAGCCAAATTGTTGGTTGCTTGGCGTGGGTTTATTTGCTGGTTTTAGGGTAATCATTGCGGTATTATAATGAATAAAGTTAAAAGTGAATCAAATTGTTTGTTATGTTTGAGTGACAGCTGGATTTTAAGGGCAGGAATATGATTAAAGTAATGTTGGTAGATGACCATGACATTGTCAGGACCGGATTGAAGTTGGTGATTGAAAAAATGTCTGGTGTCAAGATTGTGGGTGAATGTAAAGATGGGCTAGCAGCCATTGAAGCTGTCAAGACGCTGAAACCGGATGTGGTGTTAATGGATGTTAATATGCCTCGGGTTAATGGATTGGAAGCGACTCGTCGCATTGCACAATCAGATCCCTATGTGAGGATCATTATTTTGACCATACATGCTGAAAATCCTTATCCGAAAAAATTATTGGATGCGGGTGCTTTGGGTTATTTGACCAAAGGATGTGCGGCCACAGAGTTAGAATCGGCCATCAATAAGGTGGCCAAAGGTCAGCGTTATGTGGGTGCGGATATTGCGCAGCAAATGGCTTTGGCCATGTTGCCAGGTGGTCATAAAGATTCACCTTTCGATGCCTTGACTGTACGTGAACTGGATGTGGCCATGCTGTTGGTGCGCGGTAAGAAAGCCAAAGAAATCGCTGCGGTGCTGGAGTTGACTGACAAAACTGTGGCCACATATAAGTACCGGGTACTCGAAAAAATGGACTTGCGAAACGAAGTGGAGCTCACGCACATGGCCATACGGCACGGCATTTTGGACGCCAAAGAAATAGGCCACATCGGCTAAGTGTCTCAATCCGCTTGATAGGATTAAAAAAAGTGAATTAAAACTGTAAAAACAGATGTTTTTCAATTACAATTCGCGGTCTTTTTTAATGCCCTGAATTTTTTAGAGGTTAATTATGGTTAAAATTAAGTTGGTTAGGCATGGCGCCAAACGCGCACCTTTCTACAAAGTCATTGCCACTGATTCACGCAATGCAGGTGACGGTAAAGCACTGGAGCGCTTGGGTTTTTTCAATCCAATGGCCCGTGGTCAAGAAGTTCGATTGAACTTGAATGTTGAGAGAATCAACCATTGGGTTGGACAAGGTGCTCAGATGTCTGATCGCGTTAGTGCGTTGGTGAAACAAGCGCAAAAAGCGGCATAAAAACCGTGCAAAGTGGTTTGATTACTTTAGGAAAAGTGGCGGGCCATTTTGGAGTACAGGGTTGGGTTAAGGTTTTTTCTTATACACAACCAATGGAAAATATCACTGTCTATCGCGATTGGATTGTGGGTGGGCAGTTATATCAAGGAGTCAAATCCAAAAAGCACGGCAAAACCGTGATTGCATATTTTAAAGGCGTTGATAATCGATCTAAAGCGGAAGCTTTGATGGGTTTGGAAGTCGCCATTGAGCCAACGCAATTGAAGGCATTGCCCAATGATGAGTATTACTGGCGAGATTTGGTCGGTTTACAAGTGATTGATCAGCACGATACTGTGTTGGGTGTTGTGGATTCGTTGTTTGAAACAGGGGCCAATGATGTTTTGGTTGTCAAGGGTGATGCTGAGGTTCTGATACCTTTTGTAGAACCAGAAACAGTGCAATCTGTTTCATTGACAGATGGCATCATCCGGGTGGATTGGCAAGAGGCTGAGTAAATGCAGTTGAATGTCATCACCTTGTTTCCGCAAATGGTGACTGATGCTTTGTCTTACGGTGTGGTGGGTCGCGCCATAAAGCAAGGCACCATCCAATTGACAACTTATAATCCGCGTGATTATGCTGAAAACAAGCACAACACAGTGGATGATAAGCCCTTTGGTGGTGGTGCTGGTATGGTCATGATGTATGACCCCTTGTACAGAACATGGGAAGACATGAAGAAGAACTTGGCGACAGGGCCATTGTTGTTTATGTCTCCACAAGGTCAAAAGTTATCGCAAAAAATGTGTAACGATTGGTCTCAATTGCCGGCATTGACTTTGTTGTGTGGGCGTTACGAAGGTGTCGATCAAAGGTTTGTCGATGCCCATGTAGATGAAGAAGTCTCGTTGGGTGATTATGTCATCAGCGGGGGAGAATTGGCTGCCAGCGTTGTGATTGATGCGGTTGCCAGACAAATTAAAGGGGTATTGGGAAAAGAAGCGTCAGCAGAAACTGACTCTTTTATGGAGAGCGCTTTGGCGCCACCTCAATACACTCGATCAGATTTATTGGGACAGTCAGGTGTCCCTGATGTTTTGTTAAGCGGTAACCACCAAGCAATAGCCGAGTGGCGATCGCAACAGTCTTTATTGGCCACAGAACGAAAAAGACCTGATTTATTAGCCGGCACCTCTGGGGACTGAAGTGGTCACCCAAGTACCCATATGAATAGATAATGATGAGAACGAGTCATGAGTGACATTATTAAACAATTGGAAGCTGCGCAATTACGCAGTGATTTACCTGAGTTCAGCCCTGGTGATACCGTAATCGTAGGTGTAAAAGTCGTCGACGGTACCCGTGAGCGTGTTCAAAACTATGAAGGCGTTGTGATTGCGATTAAAAATCGTGGCATCAACTCCGCATTTACTGTAAGAAAAATGTCTTACGGTGAAGGCGTTGAGCGTGTGTTCCAAACACACAGCCCCATGATTGACAGTGTGACTGTCAAACGTCGCGGTAAAGTGCGTCGCGCTAAGTTGTATTACTTGCGTGGTAGAGAAGGTAAGGCTGCTCGTATTACCGAGAAGCTGGACGTTAAGAAGTAATCAGCCAAGGAGAATATTATGTCAAGAGTTTGCCAGGTTACTGGAAAGAAAACGACCGTTGGAAACAATGTTTCTCACGCCATGAACAAAACCCGCAGAAGGTTTTTGCCTAACTTACAAACACATCGTTTTTGGGTTGAAACTGAAAACAAGTGGGTTAAATTAAGGGTCTCTGCCAAAGGCATGAGAATCATTGATAAAAAAGGCATCGATGCTGTGTTGGCTGAAATGCGTTACCGTGGTGAGAAGGTGTAATCATGAGAGATAAAATTAAATTGGTTTCAAGTGCCGGTACCGGTCACTATTACACAACCGACAAAAACAAAAAAAACACACCTGACAAAATGGAAATGAAAAAGTACGATCCAGTTGTCAGAAAGCATGTGATTTATAAAGAAAAGAAGATCAAGTAATTGCGCTTCATCTGATTAAGCCAGAATTCGCTTCTGGCTTTTTGTGTTTGTTGCCTTGAGCAACATATTTCGACACCATGCCTGGTTCAAAGACTGGGTGCCAGCCTGAAAGGTTGGTTGTCTTGATTCGTGTGGTGTTTTGTAATAACCCTAAATTATAGGAAAATTAAAATGGCAAAAGTTAATGTCAAACAGCTGCTGGAAGCTGGTGCCCATTTCGGTCACAACACCAGATATTGGAACCCCAAAAATGCACCATATATTTTTGGTTCTAGAAACAAAATTCACGTCATCGACTTACGCAAGACAGAAGAAATGTTCAATGATGCAATGAATTTCATCAGCACCATTGCTTCTCGTCGCGGTAAGGTCATGTTTGTAGGTACCAAACGTGCAGCCAGCAAAGCGATCAAAGAAGAAGCATTGCGTTGTGGTATGCCTTTTGTATCTCATCGTTGGTTGGGTGGCATGTTGACCAACTACAAAACAGTTAAAGCCTCAATCAAACGCTTGAAAGACATTGAAGCGATGCAAGCCGATGGCCGCATAGAAAAATTTGTTAAAAAAGAACAGCTTAACTTAGAAAGAGAGCGTGTTAAATTAGAAAAAACTTTGGGTGGTATCAAAGACATGAAAGGTCTGCCTGAAGCTTTGTTTGTGATTGACACCCGTTTCGAAACCATTGCCATCAACGAAGCCAAAAAATTAGGCATTCCTGTGGTTGCTGTGGTTGATACCAACAACAGCTGTGACAATGTTGATTATGTTATTCCTGCCAACGATGATGCCATGAAAGCAATTCGTTTGTACTTGGGTACGGCTGCTGATTCTGTGTTGGAAGGTAAAGCATCAATGCAAATTGATGTTAAAGAGTCTGCTCCAAAGAAAGAAGAAGCCAAAGCAGAAGCACCAGCTGAAGAAGCACCTAAAGCTGAAGCTGATGAAGCCAAAAAAGTGACCAAGAAAAAAGTCACTAAAAAGAAAGTGACTAAAAAAGCTGAAGATTGATTCAGTCAGATCTGTCATTGACAGGTCACATAAAAACTTTAATGACTGACCCGTACTTGTTGCGGGTCAGTTTTGTACAATTTAAGAGGTATCAAAATGAGTATTACTGCTGCTATGGTAAAAGAACTGCGCGAAATCACAGGTGCAGGCATGATGGAATGTAAAAAAGCCTTGGTTGAAACTGATGGCAACATCGAAGTGGCCATTGAGAACATGAGAAAATCTGGTGCGGCCAAAGCTGCCAAAAAATCAGGTCGTGTTGCTGCTGACGGTATTGTTAAAATTGCAGCATCTGCTGACAACAAAACAGCGGTTATGGTTGAAATCAACTGCGAAACTGACTTTGTTGCTAAAGATGAAAACTTTTTGGGCTTCACTGATACAGTGGTTCAAGCTGCTTTGGACAACAAGGCCGATTCAGTAGAGGCTATTGCTGCTATTGAAGTTGATGGTAAAACAATTGAAGAAGCGCGTGCTGATTTGGTTGCAAAAATCGGTGAAAATATTCAAGTCAGACGTGTACAGGTCATCTCAGCCACAGATGGTGAGGTGGGTGTTTATTCACATGGCAAAAACATCGGCGTTGTTGTATCTGCCACCGGCGCTTCTCAAGAGTTGATTAAAGATTTGGCCATGCATGTGGCTGCTGTCAATCCTGAATTCGTTGCTGAAGCTGATGTGCCGCAAGACGTGTTGGAAAAAGAAAAAGAGATTTTGATTGCTCAAGCTGCTGATTCTGGCAAGCCTGCTGAAATCATTGAGAAAATGGTGGGTGGTCGAATCCGTAAGTACTTGGCTGAAATCACGTTGAAAGGTCAAAACTTTGTTAAAGACCCAGACACAACTGTTGAAAAATTATTGAATAGCAACAATGCCGATGTGGTAGAATTTGTGCGATTTGAAGTTGGCGAAGGTATCGAGAAAAAAGAAGATAACTTTGTTGAGGAAGTAATGGCACAAGCCCGTGGCAATTGATTCGATAAAATATAAACGCATACTGCTGAAGCTCAGTGGTGAAGCCTTAATGGGGTCTGAGGATTATGGTATTGATCCTCAGGTCATCAATCGCATTTCAGAAGAAATCGCTCAAGTCCATCAACTGGGCATTGAGATAGGCATCGTCATAGGCGGCGGCAACATCTTTCGCGGTGCCGGACTCAGCGAGTCCGGTATCGATCGAGTGACTGGAGATCACATGGGCATGTTGGCCACTGTGATGAATTCATTGGCGCTGCAAAATGCTTTGGAAAATCAAGGCATGAAAGTGCGTGTGATGTCGGCCATTCAAATTCATGAAGTCTGTGAAGACTACATCAGGCGGCGTGCCATTCGGCACTTGGCCAAAGGCAATGTCACGGTTTTTGCAGCAGGCATTGGTAATCCGTTCTTTACTACAGATTCAGCGGCCAGTTTAAGGGCCATAGAAATCAACGCAGATGTGGTGTTGAAAGCCACCAAGGTTGATGGCATCTATTCCGCTGACCCTGTTAAAGACCCTACGGCCTTTAAATACGATCATTTGACTTATGATGAAGTGATTGAAAAGAAACTGGCCGTGATGGACACTGCTGCGGTGGTGTTGTGTCGTGACAGGAAAATGCCGATACAAATTTTTAATATGGGCAAAGAAAACGCCTTAATGGACATTGTAAAAGGTGCCAATATTGGTACCATAGTAACTGCATAATTAACTGGAGAATTTAATGATTGATGACATTGTCAATGAAGCTGGCGACAGAATGAGCAAAAGCATCGACTCTTTGCACCATGAATTAAAAGGTGTCAGAACTGGGCGTGCCAACACCAGTTTGTTGGATGGCATGACGGTTGATTATTATGGTTCAGCCACGGCTTTAAACCAAGTGGCCAATGTGGCAGTTCAAGATTCAAGAACATTGACAGTAACACCTTGGGAAAAGCACATGATTGAGCCCATTGAAAAAGCCATCATGACTTCAAACCTGGGTCTGAACCCTGTCAGTGCTGGCATGACCATTCGCATTCCATTGCCTCCTTTGACGGAAGAACGACGCAAAGAAATGGTTAAAGTGGTGGGTCAAATTGCCGAGAACAGCAAAATTGCCATAAGAAACATCCGCAGAGATGCCAACACCACATTGAAAAACATGCTCAACGACAAAGACATCACAGAAGATGACCTGCGTGGTGGTGAAAAGCGTGTTCAAGATGTCACGGATCAATACGTCAAAAAAGTTGACGATGTGGTGGTCGAGAAAGAAAAAGAATTGATGGAAATTTAATCCATAGGATTACCACTATGTCAATTCAGCACATCGCCATCATCATGGACGGAAACGGGCGATGGGCGACTCAAAGAAATAGACCCCGGACTTTTGGACATCAGGCCGGGGTCAAATCTGTCAGAAGCACCATAGAAGCCACTGTCAAATCAGGCATTCCTTATTTAACTTTGTTTGCTTTCAGCAGCGAAAACTGGAATCGACCTGAAAAAGAAGTCAGCAAGCTCATGGATTTGTTTCTGAAGTCCATTCAAAAAGAAACCCCAGAGTTGAATGCCAAAGGTGTTGCTTTGAATTTTATTGGGGATTTGTCACGATTTTCAGAAAAACTTCAAATAAAAATGGAAGCTGCGTCTCAACAAGCCCCGGAACAAGTGAGATTGACTTTAAACATTGCCGTCAATTACGGTGGCAGATGGGACATCGCTCAAGCTGCCAAACAATGCTGTGAAAAAGTATTGAAATCGCCAGAGCTGTTGCCCCATTTAGGTATTGAAGAATTTGCCTCTCATTTGTGCTTGGCTGATCAGCCTGCTGTTGATGTGTTGATCAGAACGGGCGGTGAGCACCGCATATCAAATTTTTTATTGTGGCAGTCTGCTTATGCGGAAATCTTTTTTGAAGATGTGTTGTGGCCTGATTTTAATGAATCCACATTGCAATCAGTGATTGAGCGATTTATGAACAGAGAACGGCGATTTGGCCAAACCAGTGAGCAAATCAATGCTTAAACAAAGAATCATAACAGCCCTAATTCTTGGCCCGATCGTATTGGCCATAGTGATCATGGGTAGTCCAAAATGGTTTATGTTACTGACAGCCACGATACAGCTGGCCAGTACATATGAATGGCTGAACATGCATCGTTTGTCAATGCTACCGGCCTTTATCGTGGCGACTTTGGTGACCTTGACCAGTTGTTATTTTGCTCATGTGCTTATGGTGGCACAAGGTACTTACACTGCGTATTTATTGATGGTTTTTTGCTTGGTTTGGTTATTGGCCTTGTTTTGGTTGTGGCGATTTAAATTAGGTCGTGATAACACACATTTTCAATTGGTGCTCAAAAGTACCATTGGTGTGCTTGCCATTGCTTTGTTTGCCATGGCTTTTTTGTTGATCCGAGTTCAACCACAAGGCCACCTTTGGGCACTGATATTGCTGTTGACCATTTGGGTTGCAGATATTGGGGCATATTTCAGTGGTAAAAATTTAGGTAAACACAAATTGGCCATCAACATCAGCCCGGGCAAGACCTGGGAAGGCGTGGTGGGTGCGCAGCTCGCGGTGCTGCTGTTTGCCATAGTCATTGCACAAATGATGCCCATTACTTGGCAACATGCCATCTGGATGTTCCCTTTGGTGGCTTTGTTTTCAGTGGTCGGTGATTTGACAGCAAGTCTCGGTAAACGTCAAGCTGGTGTCAAAGACAGTTCACAATTGCTGCCGGGTCATGGTGGGTTTATTGACCGCTTTGACAGTTTGATTGCGGCAGCCCCATTGTATTTGTTTCTCCTTAACAGCTTATGAAAAAAGTTGCCTTATTAGGTGCCACAGGTTCCATAGGCGACTCTACCTGTGCCATCCTCAGGAAGCACCCTGAGCACTTTAAATTGTATGCCATCAGTGCCCACAGCAACTGGCAAAAGGCCTTGAAATTAATCCAAGAATTCAAGCCTCGGCATGTGGTGGTGACATCACAAGAAAGTCATCGGGCCATACAGCAGGCCATCAAACCAGGCCTCACTGAGCTACATTTTGGAGCGAATGCATTGGATGCATTGGTACAAGAGCCAGAGGTGGATATGGTGGTTGCGGGTATTGTGGGCAGTGCAGGCATGTCTTCGGTTTTGGCTGCCACCCATGCCGGTAAAACGTTGTTGCTGGCCAATAAGGAGTCAATCGTGGCAGCCGGAGCGTTGGTGATGCCATTGGCCAAAAAAACAGGGGCGCAAATCATTCCATTGGACTCTGAGCACAATGCCCTTTACCAATGCTTACCGCAAGATTACCAAACGGGTAGCCGACCCAAGCAAGTTTCTCATTTAACCTTAACAGCCTCTGGTGGCCCATTTTGGTCAAAACCATTGTCAGAATTTGAGGCAATCACACCAGCACAAGCTGTGGCACATCCGCAATGGGACATGGGTGCCAAAATTTCAGTGGATTCTGCAACCCTAATGAACAAGGGCTTGGAAGTCATTGAAGCGCATTGGTTGTTTCAAATGCCAGAAAAGGACATCAAGGTGGTGGTTCATCCGCAAAGCACAATCCACTCCCTGGTACACTATATTGATGGTTCAGTTTTGGCTCAATTGGGAACGCCAGACATGCAAATCCCGATTTCATATGGCTTGGGGATGCGAGATCGCTTGAGTAATGGCGGTGCTTTTTTGGATCTAATTGCATTGTCTCGTTTAGATTTCTTGGCGCCGGATGAGGCCAAGTTTCCTTGTTTGGCTTTGGCCAGGGCTGCTATTAAATCCGGAGGAACGGCTGCAGTCATTCTGAATGCAGTCAATGAAATCAGTGTCGCTGCCTTTTTGTCTAAGCAAATTAAATTTATGGATATACCGAAGATCAATGCCGCTATAATGGATCGTTTTGAAATTGCTCAGGTGGAATCGTTGGCGCAAATCACTGCCATAGATCAAGAGGTCAGGGCGCTGGCGCAGCAAATGATTTTACAGGGTAAAACATCATGACAGTTATTGGCAGTATATTTTGGCTCATCGTCACCCTTGGTGTGTTGGTCACTTTTCATGAGTTGGGACATTTTTGGGTGGCCAGGCGTTTTGGTGTCAAAGTGCTGCGTTTCTGTGTCGGTTTTGGTAAGCCCATTTGGTCACGTTATGACAAGCAGGGTACAGAAATTGCGGTGGCTCCTATTCCCTTGGGTGGCTATGTCAAATTATTAGACAGCAGGGATTGTGACGTCAGTCAAGAAGACCCGAGAACAGTATATAACAACATACCCATCTACCAAAGGATGTTGATCATGGTAGCCGGACCCGCCTTTAATTTTATTTTGGCATTGGTACTTTATTGGTTGATGTTTGTTGTTGGAAAGCAAGAAATCATACCGACCCTGGGTGATCCACAAGGCATCATGGCCGAGGCGGGATTTGAATCGGGAGATCGATTAAAAGAACTGGGTGGAGAATCAATAAAAACTTGGTCTGATGTGTCATTGGCTTTGATCACCGCAGGCATTGACCGTAGAGACATTCCAGTAGTGGTTGAATCAGAATCTGGAATGTTGAAAAACAAAATATTGCCATTGTCGCAGGTGCCAAGTGATGTTTCTGAGGAACACTTAATAAAATACATCGGCTTATCACCATGGAGAATTCCAGCACCAGCCATCATGGCGGAACTGGATGAAACCCTCCCTGCAGCAAAAGCAGGCTTAAAAAGAGGTGACCTGATCACTGCCATCAATGGGCAAAGCGTTGATGACTGGTATCATCTGGTGGAATTGGTTTCGGGAATTCAACAAGGGCCAGTTAACATTGTATATGAAAGGGATGGAGATTCTCTCCAGTTATCCATCAAGGAGTTGGCAAACAATCCAGATGATAAAAAGAAAAAAATATTGGGTGTCAGACCACAAAAGCCAACTGAAAAGGATATGAACACATTGCGGTCCATGTACTTTCTCCACAGTTATGGACCATTGGATGCGGTGGGACAAGCATTTGCGGAAACCGCTAAAATCACGCAAAAATCTTTGGAAATGATGTGGAAATTGGTAACTGGTAGGGCTTCTGTGAAAAACTTATCAGGGCCAATCACCATAGCGCAGGTGGCCAATGACTCTGCTCAAAGGGGCTTTTCATGGTATTTGTCTTTCTTGGCCCTGGTCAGTTTAAGTTTGGGTATCATCAACTTGATGCCCGTGCCCATGTTAGATGGCGGTCAAATGCTGTTTTTAACTTTTGAAAAAATCAAAGGTGCCCCATTGAGTGAGCGATTTGAAATGCGAGCCCAGTTAGTGGGTATGTTTCTGATACTTTCTTTGATGTCCGTCGCTTTTTATAACGACATTTTACGCTCCTTGTCTTAAAATACTGCAAAAAAAAATAACGATAAAAATTATGCGAAAACTTTTTTTACTTATGTTGCTGCTCGGTTTTTCTGCGCATGCGATAGAGCCATTTACGGTTTCAGACATCAGAATCATTGGTGCTGACAGAATTTCTCATGGCACCATTTTTTCCTTTTTACCGATAAAACGTGGAGATGTTGTTGATAATGAAGGGGTTCGAGCATCGGTCAGACGGGTATTTGATACGGGCTATTTTGAAGATGTAAAACTAGCAAGAGACGGTGATGTGTTGATTGTCCGTGTGGTAGAAAGACCGGCTATTGCGACCATCAGCATATCAGGTAATAAGAGTATCAAAACTGAAGAATTGATGAGTGGCCTGAATAATATTGGCTTATCTGAAGGTGAGGTTTATGACAAGCTGGAACTGGATCGGGTTAAAAATGAATTAATCAGACAATTCTTTTCACGTGGTAAATACAATGTACAAATCAAAACCAAGGTGCAGGACTTGGACAGGAATCGAGTACTGATTGCGATCACCATTGATGAAGGCAAATCGGCAAAAATCAAACACATTAAAGTGGTGGGGAATACCATCTTTACTGATGAAGAATTGATTGAAGCATTTGAGTCAGGCACAACAAATTGGTTATCTTGGTATTCACAAGATGATCAGTATTCTAAAGAAAAATTAAACGGTGACTTAGAGAAATTAAAGTCATATTATATGGACAGGGGTTACATAAATACTGATGTAGAATCTGTTCAAGTGACTATCAGTAAGGATAAAAAGGATATTTTTATCACTGCCAACATTCAAGAAGGTTCACTGCACACATTTGGTAAACAAGAAATTACAGGCGAGTTAATTTTTGATAAAGACATCATGATGTCCTATTTGCTTACTAAAGAAGGGAATCATTTTGCTCAAAATATGGTCGAATTTTCAGCCGAGCGGTTAAAAGGTGTATTAGCCAATAGAGGCTATGCCTTTGCTGAAGTACAACCAGTGCCTCAAATTAACGAGGAAACACAGACTGTAGACATGACCTATTATGTGAATCCAGGTAAAAAAGTCTATGTTCGTCGAGTGAATTTCATTGGCAATGTGAAAACCAAAGATGAAGTCTTGCGTCGTGAAATGCGTCAGTTTGAAGGGGCGTGGTTCTCTCAAGCTTTGATAGACCGCTCTAAACTCAGACTGCAACAAAAACCTTATTTTGAAAAGGTGGAGATTGAAACGCCACAAGTACCAGGTACGGATGACCAGGTAGATGTGAATGTCACTGTTACCGAACGTAACTCAGGACAATTCACATTTGGTGTGGGTTTTTCACAACTCAGCGGATTGAACTTGTCGGGAAGTGTCTCTTTACAGAACCTATTAGGTACTGGTAACACAGTCTCAGTGGCGGTGAACACCAGTGACTACTACAAGCGGTTGAATTTGTTTTACCAAGACCCTTATTTTACCGATGACGGTATTTCGGTGGGATACAGCATGAATTATTCGAATATTAACCAAGGTGAGGCCAATATTGCGCGTTTTAACTCAACCAATGGTTCATTGGGCATGCAAGTGAGCTTCCCCATTACAGAGTTTGACAGAATTTTCACCAATTTATCATATGAACGCGTGGCGTTGCGTGCCAACGAGGGTTCCAGTGCGACGGCCATTGTTGATGGTTTATTGGACTTGGGTGGGTATGCTTATAACTGTCAAACCATCATCAGACCAGAGGATGACGCAGACCTTCCAGCATTAACAGCCCAGTGTAATGATGGTGTGGTTCCACCGGGTACTGGCGAGCAAGGAGATACGATTAAAGTACCTTTCCAATACCGCAGGGCATTCACACTGTACAAAGCAGAAGCTCGTTGGGCCAGAGATTCGAGGAATCGTTTTTTCAATCCCACCGCCGGAAGCTATCACTCCATAGGTATTGAAGCGGCCTTACCCAGCAGTACTGCTGAATTTTATAAAATCAGTTTAAAAGAAAATGTGTTGTTCCCATTGAATGATACCTTTACGCTATCCTTAAAGGCAGAATTGGGTTATGGCGATGGCTATGGTGACACCAATGGCTTACCTTTCTTTGAGCACTTTTTTACCGGTGGTGTGAATTCTGTGCGTGGATATGATGACAATACTTTGGGTCCCAAATCATCAGTCAACGAAGACCCTACAATCAATCCGAACCTCCCTTTGACATCTCGTGAAGGAGATGCTGTGGGTGGTTCTTTCAAAGTGGTTGGTTCTGCTGAACTGGTGTTTCCACCACCATTTGGCAAAGATTCTAACGCTGCAAAGCTGGCATGGTTCTTGGATGTAGGTAATGTATTTGAAGACTTAGATGCGTTTGAAGCACGAGAGTTAAGGATGTCAACAGGTTTGGCGTTGAAATGGCAAGCACCCATGGGGCCGATTGTGATAAGCTATGCCTATCCGTTCAATACAGACCGCTTTGATAACACTGAGAGGCTACAATTCACTTTTGGTAACACGTTCTAAATCATGACAAAAACGCAGTTCATATTGCTTTATTGTTGCTTGGCTTTTGCAGGTATGGCAGTGGCCGAAGGCAAGATAGGTTATGTGGATATGAATGTGTTAATTAATGAATCGCCTCAAATTTTGCAAGCCAATCAAAATTTGACTGCAGAATTTGAGGCGGAGAATGAAAAAATTTCGCAACAAGAATCAGACCTGTCAATATTAGAAAAGCGGATCACTCAAGAAGGCCCGTTGATGACGACTGATGAATTATTGAAACTACAAGAACGGGCCAGAATTTTGGAACGACAGGTGAGGCGTGCCAAAGAGGATTTAAAAGACGCCATTACCATCAGAAATTCACAAATGGTTGATGAAGTTCAGGCTGAACTTAAAAAAGTGGTGTCAGAATATGCTGTTAATAACGGTTATGATGCCATACTCATTAATGCCATTCTGTATGTCAATGATGAGGTTGACATCACCGATGAAATTTTGGCGCAACTGCGACAAAGCCATAGGCAATAAGTTTGCCATGAGAACTTTGGCAAACATAGCACAAGCGCTGAATTTAGTATTTCGTGGTGATGGTGATGTGGTCATAGAATCTGTTGGAACCTTATCGGGTGCCACAGCCAATCAAATCAGTTTTCTTTCCAACAGCAAATACAGTCATCAATTACATGAAACAAATGCCGCTGCAGTGATTTTAAATCACAAGGATGCTGAAACTTACCCAGGCAATGTGTTGATAACTGATGACAGTTATGTGACCTTTGCCAAAGTGGCCCAAATACTCAGCAGCAAAGAAAACACCTCTCCGGTGATTCACCAACAATCGGCCATTGATGCACAAGCGCATCTAGAAAATGGCGTGTCGGTGGGGGCGTTTTCAGTCATAGCAGCTCACTGCAAGATTGCTAAAGATTGCCAAATTGCGAACAACGTGACGATAGGGGAAGGCGTTGTTTTGGGTAAAGCTTGTGTAATCAAATCGGGTGTCGTCATAGAACCGGGTTGCCAGTTAGGAGATCGGTGTGTCGTTCATCCTGGTGCTGTCATTGGAGCCGATGGCTTTGGGTTGGCCAGAGACAAAGGCGGTTGGGTAAAAATACCGCAAACTGGTGTGGTTGTTTTGGGTGATGATTGCGAAATTGGTGCCAACACCACTGTGGATTGTGGCGCCATTGATAACACCGTCTTAGGTAATGATGTTCGCTTGGATAATCAGATTCAAATTGGGCATAATGTACAGATAGGAGACCACACAGTGATTGCAGGCTGTACAGCTGTGGCTGGTTCTACAAAAATTGGCAAAAACTGTTTGATTGGCGGCGGTGTTGGCATTGTCGGTCACATCAGTATTTGTGATGAGGTGGTGATCCAAGCCATGAGTTTGGTCACCCACAGTATCAAAAACAAAGGCAATTACAGTGCCGCATCACCACTACAAAGCACCAAAGATTGGCGCAAAAATGCGGTCAGATTCCGTCAATTGGATCAATTGGCAAGAAAAGTGAACCAAATGGAGAAAAAACTCAAATGACAAATGAACACAATGGGGACTTGGGTGTAGAAGAAATCATGAAATTGATACCGCACCGTTATCCTTTCTTATTGGTTGATAAGGTGATTTCTTATGTGCCCAGTGAATCCATCAAAGCCATCAAAAACGTGACATTCAACGAACCTCAATTCACAGGCCATTTCCCTGATCATCCAGTGATGCCAGGTGTGATGATTGTTGAGGCCATGGCACAAGCGGCTGGTGTATTGACACAACTCAGTCGTGACGGACAAGCAGACGATGCTTTGTTTTATTTGGTGAAAGTGGATAAAGCCAAATTCAGTCAAGTGGTGGTTCCAGGGGATCAGATGGTGATGGAGTGTCAAATCAAGAAAGTCATCAAAAACATGACCATGTATGCAGGCACAGTGACTGTCAACGGGAAAGTGGCAGCGAAAGCTGAGTTTTTATGCGCAGAGAAAAGTAAATGATACATCCCACGGCCATAGTTGATGAACAAGCGAACATTGCCGGTGATGTGGTCATTGGACCTTATTGCATCATTGGCCCTAAGGTGAGCATAGGTTCAAAAACCGTGCTTAAATCACATGTGGTGGTTTCTGGTCGAACCACGATAGGGGAAAATAATAAAATCTACCCTTTTGCTTCGATTGGGGAAGATCCGCAAGATAAAAAATTTGCCGATGAAGACACTGAAGTGATCATTGGTAACGGCAACACCATTCGGGAATATGTGACCATTAATCTAGGTACCACAGATGATGCCGGTGTGACCCGAGTGGGTGATGACAATTGGATCATGGCTTATGTTCATATCGCACATGACTGTGTGGTAGGAAGTCATACCATCATGGCCAACGGCACCACTTTGGCAGGCCATGTACACATAGGTGATTATGTGATTTTGGGCGGGTTTTCAAAATTACATCAGTTTTGTCGAATTGGTGCCCATGCTTTTGCTGCCATGGATTCAGGTTTTCAAAAAGATGTGCCTCCCTTTGTCATGGCACAAGGCAGCCCTGCGGTGCCTCGCGCCATCAACTTCGAGGGTTTGAAGCGACGTGGTTTTTCAAAAGAACGCATCACTTTGATAAAAAAAGCTTTTCGGTTGTTGTATAAATCAGATTTACCGTTGGCTGAAGCACTGGTTGAAATGGAAAAGCTGGGTTCTGAGGATGTCCAGTTGATGATAGACTTTATTCAAAAATCGGAACGCAGTATCATTCGCTGATGAATCAAAAAGTCCACAAAATCGCCTTGGTGGCAGGTGAAGCTTCCAGCGATTTGCTTGGGGCTGATTTGATTGCACAATTACAAAAAAGGCCTGAACATTACGAAATCATCGCTGTGGGTGGTGCCAAAATCAAAGCCACTGGTGTCCAAATCATTCAGGATAATGAGGCCTTTTCGGTTATGGGCTTGTTCGAAGTGCTGCGGCATTTACCTCAATTATTGCGCTTGAAAAAGCAAATCGTTGAACAGGTTCTGGCATTTGAACCCGATGTGTTTATTGGTGTGGACTCGCCGGATTTAAATTTTTCCATTGCCAAATCTTTAAAAAAACTGAGTAACACGCGAATCATGCATTACGTCAGCCCATCGGTTTGGGCCTGGCGCCCTGGTCGTGTGGATAAAATGAAACAATTCATAGACCATGTGATGTGTTTGTTTCCTTTTGAGCCTGAGATATACCAGAAAGTGGGGATGCAAGCCAGTTTTGTGGGACACAGTTTGGCCAAAAGCATTGATCCAAATTATGTCAAACCCGAAAACCCAAAAGTGTTATTGGCGGTTTTGCCAGGCAGCAGAAACAGAGAGATAGAAACACTGATGCCTTTGTTTTTGCAAGTGGCCAAACAACTCCCAGGTGTTCAATTGGCCAGTTGTAATGTATCTGAGGATAAGAAAAAGCGTTGTGAACAGTTGGCAAAAGAGGCGGCAGTTGAGCTGAAGTGGTACTCTGATGCCACCACTTTGCTGTTACAAGCCGACCTGTCGTTGTTGGGTTCAGGGACTGTGGCATTACAAGCGATGTTGTGTCAAACCCCCATGGTTGTGGCTTATAAAATTTCGCCACTTACTTGGTTTATAGTAAAATCCCTGCGCATGATGCAGCTGCCATATTACAGTTTGCCGAATGTTTTGTATGGAGATTTTTTGGTGCCAGAAGTGATGCAAAAGGATTTAACAGAAGCGCGGTTGTTGACGGTTTTGAAAGGATTAATGGAAGCCAGCGAGCTGACTCAATTGAAAAACAAATTTCATCAGTTACACCTAGAGTTGTTACCTCCTCGTGTTGATGCAGCGGCCGCTGAAGTGCAGCAATTCATCAAGTGCACAGGTCATCAAGCATGAATGTGGCAGGTGTTGATGAAGCAGGCCGTGGACCACTGGCTGGCCCAGTGACAGTGGCTGCTGTGGTTTTGCCTAAGGCATTGCCTGATGTTTTATTGGCTTTGGACGATTCAAAAAAATTATCTGAAAAAAAACGATTGGCCTTGGTTGAGCCTATAAAAGAACATGCCCTGGCTTGGTCTTTGGTGCATGTGCCTGTCGAGAAAATTGATCAAATCAATATTTTTCAAGCAACCATGTTAGGTATGAGGCAAAGTGTGGATCAATTGGACATCCAGTTAGAAAATGTGTTGATAGATGGCAACAAAATACCTGAAAATCTGGCTTATCCAGCCGAAGCCATTGTCGGTGGTGACGGTTTGGTGCCAGCGATTTCTGCGGCAAGCATCATTGCCAAATCAGCACGAGACGCGCTGATGTTGCGATTATCAGAGCGATACCCTGAATACGGATTTGCCCAACACAAAGGCTATGGAACCAAGGCACATATGGCAGCTTTGGAACAATATGGACCAAGTCCTGTGCACCGCAAAAGCTTTGCTCCCGTGCGTGACATGATTCAAGGAGGCTTGTTCTGATGGGACACGCACCATTTGTTCACCTGAATGTGCATACTGAATATTCGATTGTTGACTCTACCATCCGAATTCCTCAGTTGATCAAACGCATCAAGGACATGGGCATGGCAGCCGTGGCCATCACCGATGTGAATAATTTGTTTGCCACAGTTAAGTTTTTCAATGCCGCCAAAAAAGCAGGCATCAAACCGATTGTTGGTGCCGATATTTTGATACAAAATGAAGACAATCCTGAGCATACTTGGGAGCTGACTTTGCTGTGTCAGAATGAAAAAGGTTATCAAAACTTGAGTGTGTTGCTGTCCTTGGCGCAAAACCATGTGATTGGACGAGGAAGCACTTGCATCACTGAAGACATGCTGAAGCAATACAATGAGGGCTTGATTGTGTTGGCAGATACGGTCCACAGTGATGTGGGTTATTGGATACAGTCACAAAAATTAGAGCAGGCAGCAGACGCTCTGCTGGCATGGCGATCGGTGTTTGGTGATCGCTACTATATGGCCGTGGCCCATTTAGACCGTCCCAATGAGCAACAAATCAATGCGGCAGCCATGTATATGGCAGCACATCAAAATATCCCCATGGTGGCCAGTGGTCGGGTACGCTTTTTGGATGACGATGATTTCAATGCCCATGAAGCCAGGATTTGTATCAATCGTGGCGATGTATTGGCAGACCCCAATCGAGCCAAAGATTTCACGCCCAAACAATACTTGCACGGTGCCGATGCCATGCAAGCCTCTTTTCAATCTTTCCCAGAGTTGATTGAAAACAGTTACGAAATTGCCAAGCGCTGTAACATTGATTTTAACTTCAAAGACTACTTCCTACCCAATTTCCCAGTACCAGATGGTCTGACCATGGACCAATATTTTGCTCAATTGTGTGATCAATTGTTAACACAACATTTGGCGGAATTCGGGGTGGCAGAAGGTTACACAGAGGCCAATTATTTTGAGCGACTACACCATGAGGTGAAGGTGATTCTGGGGATGGGTTTTCCCGGTTACTTTTTGATTGTATCCGACTTTATCAGGTGGTCAAAAGACAATGACATCCCGGTTGGCCCCGGCCGTGGTTCTGGTGCTGGTTCCTTGGTGGCTTATGTACTGAAAATCACCAATTTGGATCCGTTAAAATACGAACTACTGT
>JAUIHY010000009.1 GCA_030432115.1 Gammaproteobacteria bacterium
CTGAAAGCGCAATATGAACACCTGTGGTTGCAATTTTGGCGGTATTGTCTGAAAAATCCAGAATCGGTGTTGTGTAAAGACCAATTTGATCACTTGCCTCCCAAGCAAAGGGCGTTTCAAAGCGAAAAAATTATGGAATTATTCGAGCCCATCACCTTGTTTTTTGAAGCGGGCAAATCACAGAAAACCATCAAACAGTTGGATAATGAAGCGCTCAGTGCACTGAGTTTGGAAACCGCAGCCGTGTTGGCCAGAAAGCAATTGTTAGGTAGAATTGAAATGTCTGATGATGAAGTGGCTGCCGTGATTGAAGCATCTTGGGACAGTATAAAAGCTTAATCGTCAGTCATCAGCCTGCCGTATTCACCGCTTGAGCGGCATCGGCTATACAGATTCTGTCTCTTCCTGTTTCTTTGGCTTTATAAAGTGCTTGGTCGGCACGTTGAAAACAGGTAGACATGGTTTCATTTTGCTTCAAAGCAGCGATACCAAAACTGGCTGTGATCACAGAAATGCCGGGAAATTCAGTAGATTTGAGCTGTTGTTGAATATCAAAGCACTTGTCGTGGGCTTGTTGAATGGTGGTGTTGTTGCTGAAAATAACAAATTCTTCTCCGCCCCAACGGGCCAACACATCCATGTCAGTAACCAGCTCTTTAAGCAGATTCGAAAATTGTTTGAGGACCAAATCACCTGTTGAATGGCCGAATTGATCATTGATTTTTTTGAAATGATCGATGTCTATAACGATCAAGGCAATGGGGTTGTCAGAATCAAAACGAGATGACTCTTCAGCCAATGCCATATCAAAATAATATCGGTTGTAAAGCCCTGTGAGCAGGTCTTGGGTTGACAGCTGTTTGAACTTTTGATTCGATTTGGTGAGCTCTGCCTTAAGTCGGTTTAATTCATCGTTTTGTAGGTGCAATTGCCTGTTATAACGTTTTACCATCCAAAGATAAATCAGCATCAACACCCCAAGAACGGTGCCAGCAACAACCACTTGTTTGACCAGTTGATAATTGGTGTTGTCAATCACCGTAACATTGTTCCATTTGTGGTAGATGGCCAACTTATGGGCTTCATCAATTTTGGCCAAAGCGTCATTGATTGCTGGTATGAGCTCGGCATGGGATTTGATGACGCCGAGTCTCAGGTTGTCCTCAGGTCCGGCCCATCCGGCAATGCGTAATTGATGCAAACCATGTTGCTGAATGTAGTTGTTGGTTGATAACATCGAACCGACAAAAATATCTGCTTCACCGTCCACCACTGCCAATAAACCATCCAGTACAGTAGGGTAGGTTTTGGTTTTGATTTCAGGGTGGTTTTTTTTGATGTAATCATTGATTCTGAATCCCAAAGGAAGCGCAACCATTTGATTCCCTATTTGATCAAAACCTTTCAGAAAAGGTTGGTTTTTTTGAGACACCAAAACATTGGGTGAATTGAAATAGGGGTCAGAAAAGGTTAAAAACTCACTGCGAGCGGGGTTTTGGTTCAACATGGGTGTCAGTTGACATTCACCGCTTTTCAATTTGTCCAAAGTGTCTTGCCAAGTTTTTGTGGGAATTAGCGTGAGGTCAAGTTGGACATCTGATGCGATGAATTTCAAATAATCTGATGAAATGCCCATGTGCTTGCCATCTTTGATGGCTTCAAAAGGAAACCAGTCAGGGTCAACACAATAGGTGATTTTGGGGTGCGCAGCCTTGACCTGAAAACCCATACTCATGAGTGTCATCAGCACACAGCAATAAATTGTCCCCATTCGACATTTCAAAATATCTCATCCCCCTTTGAGTCAATACCCAAAGTTATTTTTATCAATGCAAACTGAAATCTCACGACTTGACATTGCACTTTTGTTTTTAGTATTTCCCTATAGTTTTAGGCTTTTGGCAGTAAACTTCAAGTTTAAAAGGTTAATTTACGTGATATTTTGACAAAAAAAAGCCATTGAAATTCAATGGCTTTGGTAAATTTGATGTGAACTATTGTTCAGTCGCCGATTTCAGTCATGGCCATGATGTTATAACCTGCATCCACATAAGTGATTTCACCAGTGATGCCTGAGGCCCAATCTGAACACAAAAAGGCAGCGGTTTTAGCCACATCCATTTGTGTCACACTGCGTTTCAAAGGCGCCGCTTTTTCAACATGATCAAGCATGGATTTAAAATTTCCAATGCCAGAGGCTGCCAAGGTTTTGATGGGGCCTGCTGAAATGCCATTGACACGAATGCCATCAGATCCCAAGGCATGGGCCATGTATCGCACATTGGCCTCTAAGGCCGCTTTGGCCACACCCATGACATTGTAATTGTTCATGGCGCGCACTGCACCCAAATAAGACAGGGTTAATAAAGAAGCGTCACGGCCTTGCATCATGTCTCGTCCCGCTTTACCCAAAGCAGCAAAACTGTAAGAACTGACGTCCATGGCGGTTTGATAGCCTGAGCGACTGAGGTTTTCTAAATAATGGCCTTGCAGTAGTTCTCGGGGTGCAAAACCAACGGAATGAACAATGGTGTCCAGACCATCCCATTCTTTGCCTAATTCTTTGAATACATCTTCAATTTGCCGATCTGATGAAACATCCAACGGCAGAACGATTTCAGAATTGGTTTGTGCGGCGATTTTATCGACTCGCTTTTTCAGTTTGTCATCGAGGTAAGTGAACGCCAATTCCGCACCCTGATGATGCATGAATTCTGCAATACTCCAAGCGATGGACCGGTTGCTGGCCACGCCAACAATCAGTGCTTTTTTGCCTGTTAATATCCCCATTTTATTCTCCTTTAGCTGGCCACACCCTGTGTGGTGGTTCATGTGACCTTAATTGGTTAGTTTATTGATTGGTTGAATTGATTTTATGAAATACCAGTTTGAAGTCAACTGGAACTTCATAGCTGATGGCTTTTAATTTGGCCACCTGAGTGAGTTGATTAATGCCGGAATCTAAGTCAAAATCTTTGGCATGTATCTGGACGGGCATATAAGAAGTGACCACTATTTCATCGCCTTGTTCTTGTATCAGCACAGTGGCAGTTAATGTTTGGGTGATAGCATGTAAACTCAATTCGAAAGTCACATCCACGGGTGAACCGTGGTTGATGTTTTTAACTAATGTGCTGGTGATCTTGGCATGGGGGAATCGACTGGTTTCAAACAACAAATCCTTCATTCTTTGATTGCGAATGGGGATTTGGCTCTCCACTTGATTCAAGTCCAGAATTAATTCAACCGATCCATTGGATTCGATTTGACCTGAGCCAAAAGGCACCGTATGGGTTTCTGAAATGCTTTTATTTTTGGTGCTGACAAAACTTAACTCACTGGATTCAAGCTGTAATTGCCAGGTGGCTGACCTGGGGGTGTTTTTCTTGGTGGTGGGTTGACATGCCAATAACAAGCAAGTCATCAATGTGGTTAATAATGCTTTCATGGATTTACTCAGCTGCGGTGACCGCATTGGGGTTTTCAAATTGCGTGGACAAAGACACTTTCATCATGACACCAAACTGCGGGTGATCAAAATACTGCCATTGATTCAAATCGATTTGGGTGTCTTGATCAATGAGGTAAACCAATGATTCTCCATCGAGGCTGTCTCGGTATAAGTTCACCTTCACATGACCATGTTGAAACCGTTGTTTTGAAAAAGCCACTTTGCCACGCATGGTAAAGTCAGTTTTTTTGATTGCAATTTCTTCATTTGGCTCCTGAATGTCGTGCGCTTCAAACAGGTTGCCTACAACTGTTTCTCCCAAGTCAACATCATCGGCTTGTGCCTCTGGGTTGATTAAATCTTCTGGCCAATTTGAGATCTTGACGTAGCCAGGGTTGCGGTAAGGTGTGGCAGGTTGGCGCCATTTTTGATAAAACAAAGCGTGCATTTCTGGGTGTTGGTTGATTTTTTGGTACACCGGATTTTGCGGAGCGGGTGTATCAAAAGCAAACCAGGCCAGGGCTTTGGCATTGCTGGTTTGTTCACCTTCTAATGGCACTTGCCATTGCTCATCTTCAGCGGTTTGGTTTTCATCTTCAATCAACCAAGGCATGTCATCTGCGGGGAACATGGCATTGACTTCATCCAAATCCACTGTTGCTCTGTTGTTGAATAATAGGCTGTCAGGTTGGGCAATGTGGCGTGCAAAAACCAGAACTTCCACGTCATAAAGCTGTATGCCAGTGGCAAGCGGTATGTAATTGGCAGCCCAAGTGTTTTGGCAAAACAAGATAAATAGCAGTAATTTTTTCATGAGGCCAGTATATCAAATAAATGGTGAATGGCATCAATCCTTTGCTCAGCTAAATCGAACTCACCCATTAAACGCAAACCATCATTGGGTAAAGGGCGGTAGGTTTTTGGGTTGGCTTGAATCAACTTGATCAACTGTGCATAAAAAGTGGGACTGAATGTTTTGAATTTCAGGTCAGCATATTCTTCATTCATGACCAATGACGCAATGTTGAGGCCCTTGGCTTTCAACTTGATGTTCAATACATGCAATAAATTTTGAGCCGCTTCTGGTAATTGACCAAAGCGATCAATCAATTCCACTTTGATTTCATCCAAGGCTTCACGGGTCTTGGCGTTGTTCATGCGTTTGTATAATGTTAATCTCGTGTAAACATCAAAAATATAAGATTCAGGTAGCAGAGCGGGGATGTTCAATTCGATATCGATGTGAGTGGCATCCTCACTTAAAATGTCGATTTCTTCGCCATTTTTCAAAGCCTCAACGGCACGTTCCAACATCTCACAATAGAGACTGAAACCAACACTTTGGATTTGGCCACTTTGTTCTTCACCTAATAGCTCACCTGAGCCACGAATTTCCATGTCGTGCGTTGCCAGAGTGAAGCCTGAACCTAAATCTTCCAATGATTCAATGGCTTCCAAACGTTTCTTCGCGTCTTTACTGATGCTTTTCCAGCTGGGGATGATCATAAAAGCAAAGGCTTTGTGGTGCGACCGTCCGACCCGGCCACGCAATTGGTGTAATTGCGCTAAGCCCAATTTGTCGGCGCGATTGATGATGATGGTGTTGGCAGATGGAATGTCGATGCCTGATTCAATGATGGTGGTTGAAACCAAAATATTAAATCGCTGTTTGTGAAAATCAACCATCACATCTTGCAACTCTTTTTCGTGCATTTGACCATGAGCCACCCGCACGCGGGCAGATGGATTGATTTTTTGAATGGTTTCGGCCATTTGTTCAATGGTTTGCACTTCGTTGTGGAGAAAATACACTTGGCCACCGCGTTGAATTTCTCGGGTGCAGGCTTCATTGATGATGCTGTTATTCCATTCAACCACCTGTGTTTTGACCGTCAAACGGGCCTTCGGTGGTGTGGCGATGATGGACAAATCACGCAAACCAGACAAGGCGCCGTTCAGTGTTCTGGGGATGGGGGTAGCGGTTAAAGTGAGGAAATCCACATCGGCCTTGAGTTGTTTTAAACGGTCTTTTTGTTTCACACCAAATCGGTGTTCTTCATCAATGATAACCAAGCCCAATGATTTGAATTTGATGCCTTTTTGAATCAGCTTGTGTGTGCCGATAACGATATCCACACCGCCAGATTCGCATTGGCGCAAGGTTTCTTTGGTTTCAGCAGTTGAGACAAAGCGTGATAACAAAGCCACTTTGATAGGAAAAGGTGCAAATCGATCAACGAAATTATCGTAATGTTGTTGTGCCAATAAAGTGGTCGGAACCAAAAGCACCACTTGTAAACCGTCATTGGCTGCAGCAAAAGCCGCGCGCAAGGCAATTTCAGTTTTACCAAATCCCACGTCGCCACAAACCACACGATCCATATGCGTAGCGGCTTTCATGTCTTTAAGCACTGCATCAATGGCATTCAACTGATCTTCGGTTTCTTCAAAAGGAAATCCTTGGCAGAACTGTAAGTAATCGTCTTGGTTCAATTTCAGACCATGACCACCTGCGGCTTCACGCATGGCATACAATGACAACAATTCAGCGGCCACGTCTTTGACCTTTTTGGCTGCTTTTTCTTTGGCTTTTGACCAAGCTTCAGAACCCAACTTATGCCAAGGTGCATTTTCTTCATTGGCGCCAGAATAGCGGGTGACCAAATGCAATGAAGACACAGGCACAAACAATTTATCACCGCCCATGTATTCAACTTCCAAATACTCAGCCTCGCCATCATAATCCATCAGTTTCAAGCCGCGGTAGCGACCAACACCGTGGTCAATATGCACAATCGGCGCATCCAAATGCAGGTCGGTTAAGTTTGAAATCACATCGCCCGGGCTGGCTTTGTATTTTTTGACTTTTTGTCTGCGATTGACGCGTTTACCGAACAAACAGCCTTCATCCAAGATGCTGATTTTTTGTTCTTTTAAATGAACGCCAACTTCAATTGGGGCAATGGTGATGCCACGTTGGGCTTCACTTTTTAAAAATGCTTGAATGTTTTCAAAAATAACAAATTTATGTGTCGCAGATTTCAGTTTCTCTAAGATGTAATCTTGGCGACCCAAAGAATCGGCTGCAATCAGCAATCGATCATTGAATCCATCACAAAAATCACTCAAACGTTCTTTCAACTCCGGGTTGAATTGTTTGGGCAACTGACTGTTGAAATTCAAGCCTGCAGCTTGCTTTGGGTTGATGTCAGTGCTTTGGTAAGCAGACAGTTGCTCAATGATGTGTGCTGCACTTTGGTATATTTGAGCAGGTTTTAAGATGGGTCTTTGAACATCATGCTGGCGGTCTTGGTAACGGGCTTGAATTTGTTTTTCCCAGGTATGTAACACCGCTTCAGTGGCATGGCAGTGAACAAAATGTGTCTGTTTGGGTAAATAGTCGAATAAATCGCTCAACGCTTTGTGGAAAAAAGGCAAGTATTGTTCGATGCCAGAAAATTTGATTTGCTTGCGAACATCTTGGTAAATCGTTGACTTGCGTGTGTCCACATCAAACTGTTCACGAAAACGACTCAAAAACAAATCCCGAGCTGCCTCATCAAAAGGAAATTCATTGGCTGGCAATACCTGAATGGCATCTACCGTTTTAATTGTCAGTTGTGTGTCTGTATCAAACACTCGAATGCTTTCGATTTCGTCATCGAACAACTCAATGCGATAGGCCTCGTGGGCGCCCATGGGGTATAAGTCCAATACCCCGCCGCGAACGACAAACTCGCCGGCTTCGCGCACTTCATTAACATGCACATAACCGTTTTTCTCAAACAAACCACGCCAACGGTGTAAATCAAAACGGTCATTTAATTTGATGTCCAGAGAACGGCCATTGATGAAATCCTTGTTCGGTAATCGCTGCATTAAATTTTGCACCGGCATCACCAAAATGGCTTTCTGCTGCACAGTGCTTAACTGATGCAAAAACTGCATCCGTTCAGAAACAATTTCAGGGTTGGGAGAAAATACATCATACGGCAAGGTATCCCAACTGGGAAAATGCAAAACATGTGCGCCATCCTTGGGCGCACACATGGTGATTTCTTCCTCTAAAACCCGACTGTGATGAACAGAATCAGTCAAAACCAACAACAATCCATCGTACTGCTGGTGTAATTCAGCCAAAGCCAAAGGCAAAGCCAAGCCAGCCACATGTTGCCATGAATGGTGCAAACTGTCCGTTGAGTCACTGAGTTTTGTAAATAACATAATGAGGTCAAATCACAAGGGAAGGGCATTGTAACAAAAGAAGTGTGAAGCTTCTGTATTTGATGTCAACATTAAGGTAGCAATCTTGGGTTGCGTTAATATGAAGTTTCGACAAAAAATCGACTCGTCATAATTATAGTGTGTTGTTATTTAACTAAGAGCGTGTAGTCGTGAATGTCATCAATCCAATAAAGCTTTTAAACTCTAAGTGGACCGCCGTGCAACCGGTAAAAAAAGAAAAACATTTTATGGTTACGCTGTTGAAGCTGGATGAAATGGATCGGGTCGTAGTTTGCGAATTAGAAGCGGTGTTAACAAGGCGTGTGGTTCGTATAGACTGGAGAGCGTTGCGAGACTGTTCACAATGGCGGCATGGCTGGCAGTGAGGACTGAGTCCTTCAAAATCAATTCAATTTTTTGAATATTTGATATTTATTAACGCCAAAAAAAGTAGAGTATACTTTACATAATGTTGGGTATACTCTACAATTCGGCTGTCTTTAATGAATATATGATATGAAAAAACAACATCACATCCTTCTTTTTTTGGTGGCTTATGCTGCATACGCATTGCTTTACATGCTCTCTAATCAATTTGATTGGTCACCAATGATTGCAATCTTGGTGCCGCTCACAGTCATGGTTTATTTGATTTTTGTGCACCACAAGCACCAAGATGAAGTGATGAAGAAAATACATAACCAAGCCTATTTGATGGCATTTTGGGTGATATTTCTGGTGTTGTTTGTTATGAACTTTTTAAGTTTTAATTCGCTGCCTTTTTTAAGTGAGTGGCCGTTGTGGACGGTGCCCTTGATTGCTTGGCATTTGGCTTACCTCGTGGCTTGGTTCAAGAACACATGAACAACCACATCAAAGTATTGCGAGCCGCCAAAAATATGTCTCAGCAAGAATTGGCCAACTTGTGCCAAGTAAGCCGACATGCCGTGATGGCTATAGAAAAACAAAAGCACGATCCGTCAATCACATTGGCATGCAAACTGGCCGCTGCGCTAGAGGAGCCATTAGCACGTGTTTTTGACCTCTCTGATATCAACAAATAATAAACTTAGGAGTTAACCATGAAATCATGTGCTTTATTGTGTCTTTCGCTGCTGTTTGCAACAGCTTACGGTGACGATACTGAACTGAATTTTGTCACTCAAAACGGTCAGATAAAACTGGCTGGTACAATGACTTTACCTGAAAACAAACCTCTTTTGGCTTTGGTCATGTTGTCTGTTGCTGGTCCCACTGATCGTGATTTGACCTTAGGTCCGCATAAATATTTTGCAGAACTAGCTTCGGGTTTGGCTGCCAAAGGTATAGCCAGTTTACGTTATGACGACCGTGGAACAGGGGCTTCAACTGGTGATTTTTTGCAATCGTCCTTGGATGACCGTGCCCGTGATGCTTGTGCTGCCCGAGATAAACTGGCTGAGGCTGCCAATTTACCTTTGAATCGAGTTGGGTTTTTAGGGTTGAGTGAAGGCAGTGGTTTGACATTGGTGGCTGCTCAATATTGTACTTCGATTCCATTTCGGGTGATGCTGTCTCCTCCTGTGCGGACAGGAATCATAGAAATGCAAGCACAAATGTATCGGCTGCTAGAAACTTCGACATTCACTGAAAAACAAAAGCAGGGAATCAAGTCTGCTGCCAATGAATTCCTGAGTATGTTGACTGCAAAGCCACTCCAGCGTGAAGGCATTCATACATTATTAGCGGGGCCTTACGGTCAAGCCATTTTGCCGCCTTATGGGTTTGTGCCCAAAGGGGTGGCCGAGCGTACTGATTTTGTGATGTCACCTTGGTACCAATCTCAAGTGCATTATGATCTGAATGATGCCTTTCTAGCTGCTGAAAAGACTCCGATTTTGGTTATTTATGGTGGTAAAGATACGGTCATTGATATCGCTGCCAACCAGCAAGAGATCCTGAAAAAAATGCCTCATGCCAAAGTTGAGTATTTGCCCGAAATGAATCATCTGATGCAAGTGGCCATTACTGGCAGTCCATTGGAATATGCGCAACTACCCGAAGGTTTTTCAATTGCTGTTTTGGAGTTGATAGGTGATTGGGTGGTTCAACAATTTCAATCAGAGTGAAAGTTTCTGGATAGGTTCGCTTTGTTACAATGGTTAAATGAATGGCTGCGGTGTCATTTTTCCATCTTTCAAGAAGTGTATTATCACCCGAGATTTTTGGCCTCCATTACAACGATTAGAGGCCTTTTCATTGTTTGGAATGACGCAAGGGGCGCAATGCCTAAGAATGCCAAGGTCAATCAACAAAAATGAATGAAGGCCAATACGCTGTGGCTAAACACCAGCGTTAAGACCTATTGACCCGCATGGACCCCAATCGGGGTAAAAGGTTTAACTAAAATATGACCCGAGCAAAATGCTGTTCAATAAATCGCATAAGCATTTGAGAAAGTATTGTAGCTGACTTATCTATAAATTTATTTTGATTCTGACCATCATTGAGAAAAATCATTGTCATAAATTAAGTCATCAATGGACTCAATGTAAACAAAAGCTTTGCTGAAATTCCCCTGTCGGTCGGTGGCCCAATAATAAAATTCATCGGTGCCGAGGAAGTCAAAATCTGGTAAATAAGTCACACTACCGTCTTGGTTGTCATAAACTGTGCCAAATTTAGGCTGAACAATACCATCTATGGTCAATATATCACCATCAGAATCTGTGTCGTTGGTCAATAACTGCAGCCTGTTTGGTGCATGTGAGGCTAAGGTGAAATGGTCATCTTGAGCCAACGGGGCTGCGCTGTTCAAGTCAATCAAACCTGCTTGAAAAGCTTGGCTCCAAGCGGCGTTGTGCGGGTTGTTGATTTGGTCATCAACAGCTGGGCCAAGTAACATGGTGAGGCCAAACTTATGAATTTCTCCGCTGGCTCGGTCAGTAAAGTACTCAGGTACGATGGCATAGGGCGTGCCGACGAGGGTGCGGTAATAACCATCTTGGGCACAAATGTTGTACATGTCATAATTGGGAATGCTGATTTGATCTGTGCCAGAAGGTATGGGGTTGTCACCTATACTGTCTGTTTTGGTGCCAATAAAATCAACACCGACATTGGCCGCTGTGGACGGGTTGTTGTATTCAAGGTCTTGATTGTTGTTGATCACGATGGAGAATTGATTGTTATTTAACTGATCTCTGGTGATCACGGTATCTAAGTTTTCGTCATAATCAACCCAGTTTTGATTGACGTTATCAAAATTTGCATCAATTACCACGTATTGGTTTGCAGAAGGAGGCACATCCACATCGGTGTAATCTTTACCCAGTTGTATGCCCGTTTCCATGTTGCTGATGTTGATGTTATTGATGGTCATGTCAGAGGTATTGGTGCCAAAATCCATACCGAATAACGGGGTGCTGAAAGCTTCTGGTGTTTTACCGATGATGTCAAAATTTTTAAAAGTGTAGTGGGCTGTGTATTCGATGGCTGCACCGGCGCGGACTTCCCAGGCAGTGAAGTTTTCAAAAACACTGTTCACATTGTGTTGTTGATTGGGGTTGGCTTTGACCACATATAGACCAACCAAATTTCCATAGGCTTCGTTATTGATGAAATTCAAGATGGGAGCGTCATCAGCGCTTGATTCAGCATTTCGCCTCAAGGCATCGGGTAACATGAATATTTCTCGTGGAAAAGAGAGCATGCCAGATCCTCGGTGTAAATAGACATAGCCATGGTTTACGCTGGCTGCAATGTTATCTGTGGCACGGACCATGCGGCCTTGGAACCAGAAACCATCACCGGTTCGACCCATATCAAAGGCTTCTCTGTCGTTACCGTTTTTGGGATTGAAGGCGCTGTTACCTTCTGCTTTGACAGCGAGGTTGTGTGTCCAAGCACCGATTTCATTACCGGTTTCCGCCACAAATCCCGCACCAAAAGTATCAAAAGAGACATTGTTGTGGAATGTGGCGTTGCTGTCGTGATGAACGTAACCCCAGCCTGGAGAATCAAATACTGCATTACCGATGGCAATGCCTGGATTCCGCACATCGGTTACGCCAGCCCTGTGAAAATGAAATGGATAACGACCACGGGCATTGCTGTTTGGTGTCACTGGATTGATGTCTGCGGCCTCCATACTGGCCACAGACTTATCAGTGCGCCCCAAATGCCAAAACGCGGCATAGCGTGCATCCACATTTGCATGGTGCATGAACATCACATGTCCACGGTGGTGCGTTTGGCTGGCATCACCATTTTCAGAGCGGATGGTGATGTTGCGAGAATAGTTTCCGACTGATGCGTTTAAATCCGCACGCGGTGTGAAGTGGTCATGAAGCAACGGCTCATCGAATGAAATGGTTGCGCCATTGATGGCTGTGATGGTCCTCACTTCATCTTGGGTGCCATGATAAATCACCTCTCGAACTTCATTGTCCCATTTCCAACCTGAAAATTTGGTACCCGTAATGACCAACACATCACCCACTTGCCATTGATGATTGCTGGTATTTAATGTGATGCTGGTATGACCTGCCATCGGTGCGGTTTGCACTTTGGTATGCGGTTTCTTTTCCGCGCCGTGAATAGACACAGGTCCCATGGCGACTATACCACGACTGATTAACGTGGGGTCTCGGTTGATATCAATGTCACCATTGTCAGCAATGATTATGTCAACGACAGTACTGGCTGGAATGGGGTTGTTTTTTGTGCCTATGGTTAATTGGCCATGTTGTGAAATGAGTAAAGTATCGACAATCATTTGGCTTGATTGGGTATTGCTGAATGTTAAATGGCCATCTACCAAAACGGAATGCAGGCGGTTGTTACTCAACTGATCATAAGTTATTTGGATCCCCATGGGGATGTGAACCCAAGCATTGTTATTAGGAATCGAGCCATTGAGCCATGAGTTTTCATCAAACCAAGAACCATTATTAACTGCGGTGTGGGTCACATCTTGTGGTGTGAATAAATTTTCAAAAGCCGCATTGTGGTCTTGCGCCATGCAGTTAATGTACCAGCAACATAATGTCAGTAACAATGTTGTTTTCATAGAAAGTTTGCCATCAATTGTTTGCTAGTTATTATAAAAATTATTGATGGCTCACTTGTTAAAAGAGCGGAAAATTAGGGTTGAAACTTTTAAATTTGTGATGCTTGTGGTATTTTTCATCACTTTTTGTGAAGATGTACAGCAGTGAAAATGATACTGACAGTGGTGCCGCATGGTAATGGACAAATTTTGGGCTCATTTAAATGAAATATAAAATAATCACAACTTGTTTTATCTCAAGTATGTTGTTGTCATTTCCAGCTGCAGCGGCCCAAAAATTTTATAAGTGGGTGGATAAGGATGGTCAAATTCATTATTCGGCTGAAAAACCAGAAGACAAGCAAACGGATGAAGTGAAAGTCAGGACCAAACAAGCAGTGGCTGAGCCGGTTGAGTCAGGTGAACCAGTTGATTATGACAAAACTTCAAAATCTGATCAAAAAGACAAGCCTGAGAAAAGTTATTTGGAACAAAAAAGGGAGCGCAAAGCCAAAGAGAAAAAGCAGGCTGAGGCTAACCATAAAAAGTGTATGAAGGCCAAATACAATGTGGCGAAATACCAGCGCCAAAGCCGCTTAAGTCGCATGGACCCCAATACAGGTCAAAAGGTGTATTTAGAAGATGATCAGCGCAAAGTGCTGTTGAGCAAATCACAGCAAAGGGTGAGGCAGTATTGTCGTTGATCACTGTAGAAAAAGGCCGCATTTAGCTTTTGATACGAATGGTCTTTAGGTTTCAAAAATTAGTTGGTTAATTTCGTTTTGTTGTTGAGTAATACCGCACCTGATTGTTTTTCTCCCAGCTCGTCATTGGGGTTATAAAGTGGACAGGCCTTGAGCGACAGGCAGCCGCAGCCTATACAGTCGCTTAGGTTGTCTCTAAGGGCTGTGAGTTGATTGATTCTTTGGTTCAATACCGCTTGCCATTTTTTTGATAATTGTTCCCAATGTTTTTTACTGGGTGCTTGGTCTGTGGGTAGGAAGGCCAATGCTTCTTTGATTTCTTTGAGGCTGATGCCAACATTTTGCGCGGCCTTGATGACCGCAATCCTTCGCAAGACATCAGCAAAATACCGCCTTTGATTGGCATTGTTTCTTAGGGAATGTATCAACCCTTTGTCTTCATAAAAATGTAAAGTGGATACTTTTACGCCACTGCGTTTGGCCACTTCGCCTACAGACAATTTAGCTGTTCTTATTTTTTTACTCAAAATGCCTTGACCTCAAGTTAACTTGAGGAATTATTATGGCCGCGTTTTAAAGAAAAGTAAATAAGGAGAATAGAATGGTACGTTTAGAGCATGTGAATTTGGTCGGTAAAAACATAGAAAACAGTTTGGCCTTTTATCAGGCGGCTTTTCCACATTGGCACATCAGGGCCGAAGGCGAGGGGGAATGGTATGGTAAAGCACGTCGCTGGGTTCATTTTGGCGATGACTATCAATACTTGGCCATTAGCGATCATGGTGAAGGAGAAAACCGTGATTTATCCGGTCATTCAGTCGGTTTTGCTCATTTGGCATTTGTTGTGAATAATTTAGATACACTGATTTCACGTCTGAACAGGGCAGGTTTCCCAGTCCATAAACAAGGCAATGACATTGCGTTCAGGAAAAACATTTACTTTCTTGATGCCGATGGTTTTGAGGTTGAATTCACAGAATATTTATCAGATTTACCTGTTGAGAGAAACGCTTGAGGAGGCCTTATGAATTTAAATCAAATCACAATTAAGTCAAAAAATGTGGCCAAGTCCATGCGCTTTTATCAATCATTGGGTTTGGAGTTGATTGTTGATTCCACGCCTCGTTATGTGCGGTTGGCTTGCCCAAAAGGTGAAGGCACTTTTTCAATCAGCAACAGCGATCATGTCCAAGCATCATCAACCACTGTTTATTTTGAAGTGGCAGATGTGGATAAAATCCATCAACATTTGTCAAAGCGGGGCGTTGATTTTGAATCAATGCCAGAAGACAAAAGTTGGCTTTGGCGTGAGGCTGAATTGAAAGACCCTGACGGGCACCCTTTGATTATTTTTTCCGCAGGAGAAAACAGGTTGAATCCTCCTTGGCGCGTAAATCAGCGGCATGTAAATCAGCGGCAAGCTAAGCAACGGTCATGGGTTGATGTTTTTTCAGAGGCTTCGGTTAATTTAATGAAATAAACTTTTACCAACAACCTCAAGCATAGTCAAAAAACTTTCTGCGCTCGGGGCCTGATGCGCTGGAGTTGGCTTTGTTGGGGTGCTTGATGTTGCGCCATGCGGTGACACTGTTTCCTGTGTTGATGTGTGGGAATGGCAGTTTTTTATTGCTTGGCTTGCCAATGAATGACAAAAATTGACTGAGGCCATCGCTTTGCTTGACTGATATCTGCAACATGTCATTTCGTTTTGAAAAATAATTCATTACCTGTTTCTTATGATTGGCATAACAAGCGCTCAGGTGTGTTGGGCATAAAGGGTTGGGGGCGGTTGAGCTTGCAAAGGTAGATTCAAAACAGCGTTTGATGATGGGATTGAAGTGGCCTTCGGGTTTGAGGTTGACATGCATTTTCTTGAGTAGCATTTGCATCGAAGGCAGCCATGCTTCGATGTCTCGTTCAAGATAAACAAATTTTGAACCTGGAAACAAAGCATCTAAATGCGGGTAGTCACAATAACAAGGCGTGTCAGAAAACACGTCTGCTTGGGCAAAGGTTTCTTTGGAGTATGCGGTGTGTGCCACTTTGAAACCATGGTCTAACAAAGCCACGCTGACACTGGTGGTGCCGGTTCTCGGTAGGCCGATGATAAATACTTTGTTCATTTGATTGATTGTGATGGTTTGCTGCGGACATTTGTGAATGGAATTTTAGGGTAAAATGGTTTTTTTGAAAAGCAGACAGCATATGAAAAAGATCAGTGGGACTTCCAAAGTCAACATGCTTCCAGCAGACAGTACACCAGGTTCTGCTGGCTATGTGGCCATTGAGTTGCTTAAGGCCAATTTAGCGGGACTTGAAGGTGAATTTGCTTTGCAACATTTTGGCTTGATGTCAGCTGAGGGCCAGTCTTTACAGCTGTTGGTGGTGCCGGATTCTGGTACCGACGAATTGAAAGGTCTGTCTGGTCGAATGGACATCAGGATTGAGGCAGGTGTGCACTACTATGATTTTGAATATGAATTTAAGGCATAAGTGCGATTGATGTAGGTCATTTGGTGAAGCTGTGG
Source organism: Gammaproteobacteria bacterium (assembly GCA_030432115.1). Lineage (GTDB taxonomy): Bacteria > Pseudomonadota > Gammaproteobacteria > Xanthomonadales > Marinicellaceae > Marinicella. The sequence goes on from JAUIHY010000009.1 coordinate 15,937, forward strand.
TCTTCATTAGAATACGGGTTTTCTCATGATGAGCGCTGATATGAACCATGTGACTGAGCTGGAAACTAAATTGGCCATCAAGCAGGCTTATGCGAAGTTGCCACTGGTGTATGCTTGCTCCGGGTGTTCAAGTGCTGCACAATTGGCCAATGACTTTGCCGTTAAATTAGACCACAATCGCATGGCTGAAATGTCCTGTGTCGCTGGCGTGGGTGGTGATGTGAAGTCATTGTTAAAAACGGCCAAGTCGGGCAGAAAAGTTTTGGTGTTAGACGGTTGCCCTTTGCATTGTGCCAAACAGGCCTTGGCACGTCATGGTGTGACAGCCTGCCGTCACTTAGACTTGTCTCAATTTGGTGTAAAAAAGAGGTACCATGAAGCCGCCAGTGATGCAGAATTTCATCATGTTTGGACAGAACAAGTGGTTCCTGCCATCAAAAGCTTGCGATCAAAAGCTTGAATAAATAAACTGAGTCAATAAACATTGAGCTTATTGCAGCAGGATGTGCAATAAATTGTCTTGAAAATTAAGGTTTTTGGTCAGTTTTAAATGGTTTTCACACAAAAAGATTGGGTATTTGATTGGCACAGAGGGATTAAAGTCGGCACTGACATTGTTTTCAAAACGTGCCAATAATGAAGCTTTGGTGACTTGTCCATCACCCGGTGTTAACATCAGTTGTCGGTAATCTATCTGGGGTTCGGGGTCTGTGATTTGTTGCGGTTTGTAGCGAATCATTTGTTGTCCGTCAATGTTTTCAATCACCAGTTTATTGGTGGTCATATGACAATCGCCCCCAAAAACTATGAATTCATGTTGCTGTTCTGACAGTTCAACCGACAAGGCCCAAGCAAAACGTCGAGCGCGTTCTAATTGCCGGTTAAAAAATGCCATCAGCGTGGCGACAGCGGCATCACCTTGTTCAATACTTTCGCGTTCGGCACGTATGGCTGCTTGTACTTTGGGATCATAAACCGCCCATTGATTGTCTTGCCAGGTTTTTGGGTCATAGGCATCCAAAGGTATGGGCTGGCCTTGGGTGTCATAAAGCCAAGCTTGTTGCCCATAGGGCAGTAATTGATACACACTGGGCATGCTGGCCAACACTTCAATGGGAATGGTTCTGAGGTTGAAATTAAAGCCGTTGATGAAACGATTTATGGTGAGAACGGAACCTAAATTAGGGGTGCCGAGAAAAATGGCATGTCTGATTTTGTTGGCCTCTGTTTTGGCCGCGAAAATGTCGCCGTCCAACACATCTTTATCACCATACCGCATGTAATAGCGGGTGATCAAACCGCCCATGGAGTGGGCCACCACATCGACTTTTTCGTGTTCCGGGTGTTTGCTTAAAATGGCATCAATAAACTGGCTCAATTGTTGGGCGCTTTTGACATTGTCTTGGCGCCAATCGTAATTAAAGATGTACAAATTCCTACCGGGTAGGGGAGCTTGATCGATGGCATTCAGTCGGTAGGCACCAAACTCGGTGAGGATGTGTATCAAGTCCTCATAGATTTTCATACCAGAAACCGAATCTAAAATTTCAAAAGCTTCTAAGTCGCTGGGTTGGTTGCTGAGTGTTTTTGGGTTGATTTCTAAGGCCAGTTCTTTGTAATTTGAAAAGGCCAGTTTTTTTAAGTTGCCAATCCATAGCTCTTCCTTTGTTTCTTTGTGACGCAGTTTGCTGCCCATGGTGCCGTGAATGATGACCAAAGGGGTGTTGCTTAAATCGGTGGCATGGTCAAGGTATAGCCTTCCCAAATCGGGGCGTTTGTTGCTTTGGCATGCGCCCAAAATCAGCATGAGCAATGCCAATAGCAGGTGTTTTCTCCATGCTTTTTGTGCCAATGGAATCATGGTTTTATTGGTAATTCATCACCAGCTGAACATAAGCATCAACACCTTTGATCAAGGCCGATTCATCTATGAAAAAATGAGGTGAATGATTCGATGGGATGCCTTCCAAGCTTTTTTCTGGTGGCGTTATGCCCATGAAAAAGTAGAAGCCCGGTGTTTCATTGGCAAAAAATGAAAAGTCTTCTGCACCTGTGATCAAGGGTGAATTGAGTACATTTTCAGCCCCAAATACTTGCTCCAAAGTGGCTTTCATTTTCTCACTCAATTGCGGGTGATTTACCGTCACAGGATAGCCATGGTTGATGATCAAATCGGCCTCTGCACCATTGGCAGTGGCCACATGTTCTGTGATGTGGTGTAACTGTTGATGTATTTCATTGCGAATGTCCATGTCAAAATTTCTGATGGTGCCGACCATGGTCACATCATCAGGAATGATGTTGTTGCGGATGCCCCCTTTGATGGCACCAAAGGAAACCACCGCAGGGGCTGTGGTGACGTTGACTTTGCGTGAGACAATGGTTTGTACTGAATTGATGACCTGTGCGGAGGCTACAATGGGATCTATGCCTTTCCAAGGCTGTGAACCGTGTGCTTGTTTGCCTTTGATGGTCAATTCGAAATCATCAACGGCAGCCATATAGGGGCCACTGCGGTAAAGGACTTTGCCTGAGTGTTCTCGTGATGATACATGCAGACCAAACACCGCTTCAGGCTTGTTTTTATCAAACAAACCTTCTTTAAGCATTAATTCAGCACCGCCTTCTTCACCCTTGGGTGCGCCTTCTTCTGCGGGTTGAAAAATAAACATCACCGTTCCGGCGACTTCTGCCTTATTCTGGCTGAGTATTTGAGCGGCTGCCATCAGCATGGCCACATGGCTGTCGTGGCCACAGGCATGCATCACACCCACCTGTTCACCTCGGTATGTGTCTGTCGCTTTTGACGCAAATGGTAAATTGACTTGTTCAGTCACGGGCAAGGCATCCATATCGGCGCGCAAGGCGACAACAGGCCCAGGTTTTCCGCCTTTCAACAAACCAACCACACCAGTATGTGCGATGCCTGTTTGCACTTCCATACCCAATTTTTTCAAGTGTTCGGCAACTATTTTGGCGGTTCGAAACTCGCGGTTACTGAGCTCTGGGTTTTGATGAAAATCACGGCGCCATTCAATCATTTGAGATTCTATGGATTGAATGTCTTGTTCAAAATAAGCGGCCGCACTCATGGCAACCATCAAAAGTGGCAAAGCTAAAATTCGCATCATTTTCCTCAAAAACAGGTGTTACCATCATAGCGAAAGTTTAGTTTTCAATCAATGGTGCTAAAAATTGAGCCCAGGGGTGCTTGAAAAAAATCAGATTTGCCCCACATATATTTTTTTAATTTTGGAAATAACCATGGCCATCAAAGCGACCATCAAAACAAACAAAGGCGACATCAACATCAACCTAACTGACGACAAAACACCTGTAACCGTGGCTAACTTCGTCAACTTGATTAAAAATGGTTTTTATAATGACCTGACTTTCCACCGCGTGATTCCTGATTTTATGATCCAAGGTGGTTGTCCAATCGGTACCGGTACTGGCGGTCCTGGTTATAAATTTGCTGATGAATTTGATGCTTCATTGAAACATGACAAGCCCGGTGTATTGTCTATGGCCAATGCCGGCCCTGGCACCAACGGTTCACAATTTTTCGTGACCCACGTCGCCACACCATGGTTAGACGGCAAACACTCAGTGTTCGGTGAAGTCGTATCTGAAGCTGACCAAGCCGTTGTCAATTCAATTGCGGGCGGTGATTCTATCCAAACCATCGAATTAGAAGGCGATGTCGATGCATTGTTAGAAGCCCAAGCTGAAAACGTCAAAGAATGGAACGATTACTTGTAAAACCAAGCTAATCAGTATTTAAAAAGCCGATGGATTCATTCATCGGCTTTTTTTTGCTTTGGTGTTTTGGTCTCTTAATGCCAGCTACCCTTAAATCGTGCTTTTGCCGACTTTGCTTCCACATTGGATTTTCGGTTTAGCAATCAAACTCCCGTACAAGACACACCCCTAAGTCCCCTCTTGCGAGGGATTTAGGGGTGTGTTTATTGATAAAGCCGGCGAGCCGCCGGCGCTCCTTTTTTAGTAGTTATGTTCCTATCAGTTTCAAATGACTCGGACCGCCAGCGGCCCGCTGGCATTATCTGGTTTTGTGTTAATACAAGCTGTTACTTAACGAAAAAGACCATTTTTCCCTTTAATTCAAAGCTTATAATGTGTGTTTGATAAGTTGTTATGTATCAGGGCAATGTGCAAAGTGTATTCAGCCCCAAATAGAAAATGAATCAATCTGAAGCAGAACAAAAAGTGCAAATCATGCTGGACGATTTCTCCTCCCGAGATGGCGTACAGTGTGTTGTACTCAAGACACAAACCATAGTTAGGGGTTGGGGCTGGGTAGTGTTCTACCAAAGCAAAGCTTATGTGGAGTCTGGTGATTTCCGAGACATGCTGGGTGGTAATGCACCATACTTCGTAAATAAGCACAATGGGAAAATTGATGTTTCTGGCACAGCTCACCCAATTGAATACTATATTTCAGAATATGAGAAAACTGATACATAACAATTGCTTGCACTCGACCCGCATTCCGCTACGCCCTTTCAAGGCTTCACTCCATGCGGTCGAGTGAAGCAAGGCGTTAATTTTTCTGCATCACATTCAACTGCGTTTGTAGGTCTTGAATATGGTGGGTCCAATAGTTGAAGTCGGCAAACCAGGGGAAGGCGACAGGGAAGGCGGGGTCGTTCCAGCGACGGGCTATCCAGCCGCTGTGGTGAATCATGCGTAAGGCACGCAATGATTCAATCATGTGCAGCTCATGGTGAGGGAAGTCTCTGAATTCAGTGTATGCAGCGATGATTTTTTGTAATTGGGCTTGTTGCTCATTTTTGTTGCCAGATAGCAGCATCCAAATGTCTTGAATGGCGGGTGCCATGCGTGCATCGTCAAAATCCACCAAATGCGCCATGTCATCGCGCATGATGATGTTGCCCACATGTAAGTCGCCGTGAACGCGGATGTTGTGGGCATTTTTGAGTGTGCTTTCGGCATGTTCAATGATTTTGTTGCATACCGATAAGTAGCTGGTTTTGTGTTCAAAGGGCAGGTGGTGTTCAGCGACAAAATCCACCGTTTCTTGGCCAAAGCTTTGAACATCGAGTGTGGGGCGGTGTTGGAATGTTTTACTGGCACCGATGTTGTGCAAGCGTGCCAAGGTCCTGCCCATGATGGCGAGGTTGTCTTGGTAATCTAATTCAGGTGCATAACCGCCTTTGCGAGGAAAGACGGCGATCAAAAAGCCTTGGTAGGAAAACACGCTTTGACCCGCATTGTCTTTTACTGGCGTGACCACGGGGATGTCTTGTTCTTGGGCCTCAAAACTAAAATCGTGCTCTTCTTGGATTTGTGCCTCTGTCCAACGATCTGGTCGGTAAAACTTCACAATGATGGGCGAATCTTGACCAATTAAACCAATCTGATACACCCTGTTTTCATAACTGCCAAGTGCAAATACATGCCCGCTGCACTGATAACCCAATTGCTCAACTGCTGCCATCACGACATCCGGGCTGAGCTGTTCAAATGGGTGTGCTGAAGCCGTATCAGTTGTCATTTTGGGTTGTTACTTTTTCCAAATGTGGCTGTTAACACCTTTGTTTTTCCCATAAGATTTGGTTTTAGAAGTGAAAGTTTTGATGGCGGCTGTCTCTTCGGCTTCAAATTTTTCTTCTTGGCGTGCTGCTTTTTGTTCTGCTTCAGCTTTTTGGGCTTCTTCTTTGGCTTCAGCTTTGGCAGATTTCTTTTCTGCGACTTTTGCCTCGTTGGCCGACCTTTCTTCTGCACTGATGGCTTTTTTAACCCGCAGCATGGAACCAGAAAATACCGTGCCATTCAGTGATTTCATGGCGGCTTTTGATTGACCGGGGTTGGGAATTTCTACAAAACCGAAACCCTTGGAAATGCCCGTGTCTTTGTCCTTAACAATGGTACATGATTGAACCGCGCCAAATTTTTCAAATAAAACCTTTAATTCTTCTGCTTTGACTGTTCGTGCAATGTTTCTCACCAATAATTTCATAGGTTCCTTGTGGGTTAGGTTAAGTCGATAATTTTAACACAGACAACCCGTTAAGCTGACACAAGGATAGAGACGTTTGGATCTATTTAGGATTTGCCATTGGTCTGAAAGCTTTAGGTTTTTCTGCTTGGTTATTTTAATGATCGCGTTCAAAAGCCGCCACATCTTCGGCTGTGTCTATGCCGTGTGGCATGCTGAGCAAGGCTTTGGCTGTCGCTATACGATGTCCTGTGGCCAAGGCGCGCAATTGTTCTAGGGACTCAGTGGCTTCAATGGCTGCCTGTGGCAAAGCAGCAAAATCTTTTAAGAAAGCCACGCGATAAACATACAGTCCGATGTGGTGTTTATAAGTGATGTCTGCGGGCAATTGGGCTTGCCCATCATGATTGAACATTTGTTGAGACCATGGGATGGGCGCTCTGGAAAAATACAAGGCAAGGTCATCATTGTCGGTGACAATTTTAACCACATTTGGGTTAAAAACATCTTCTATCTTGTTGATTTCTTGGTATAAAGTACCGATGCTGATGTCTTTGTGTTTCTTGAATAAATCCAAAACTGCTTGGATATTGGCCTCTGGTGTTAAGGGTTCATCGCCTTGGTAGTTGAGTACCAAACTGTCGTCATGCCAACCCATGATCTGAGCGCATTCGGCGATGCGGTCCGTGCCTGAGGGGTGGTTCGGATCGGTCATGATCACTTGTTGCCCCAGCGCTTGTACCCGGTCAAATATCCTTTGGTCATCTGTGGCCACCACCACTTCCTTCGCTCCCAGTTTGTTGGCAGATTCTATGGCCCATTGAATCAATGGTTTGCCTTTCAGTGGAATCAATGGCTTTCCGGGTAAGCGTGTGGATTGGTAGCGGGCAGGAATGCAAATGACAAAATCTTCTTTCATGAGCTGATGTCCGTGATGAGTTGCTCTATGGCTGTTTGGGTTTGGGTTTTCATGATGATCTCCAGTCGCACCACCCAAATGTTTTTGGCTTGGATGTTTTGGCATTTAACGGCATCTTTTTCAGTGATCATCACGGCATGTTCATCATCAAAAGTCAAATCTTCTGTGCTGATTTGGTGGTGATCAGGCAGTGGGTTTTTGACAATGGCCAGACCATGTTGTGACAGCAATTTGAAAAAACTATTGGGGTTGGCTATGCCAGCCACGGCATGAATCTTTTGACTTCTGAATGTGGCGATGTCTTGGCTTTGTGAAGGGTGACCCAAAGGGTAAACCGAAGCAATGGCCAATTGATAACCGTGTGAATCTGCTTTGTCACCTTTGTAAACAACCAAGTCCACTTGGTCTAAACGGCTCAAAGGTTCTCTCAGCGGTCCCGCGGGTATAAAGCGGTTGTTACCGGTTTCCCAGTTGGCGTCGAGCATGACAATTTCAGCATCCCTTTTCAGGGCATAGTGTTGCATCCCGTCATCAGAAATGATGATGTTGACATTGTATTGTGCAATCAATTGTTGTCCTGCTTTGACACGGTCTTTTCCCACCATCACTGGTGCTTGTGTTTTTTGAGCCATCAGCAAAGGTTCATCACCTGAGGCGTGGGCATCGGCATGCGGTGTGACAAACATCGGTTCCACTTTACGCTTGCCACCATAGCCTCTGGAAATGATGCCGGGTTTATAGCCCATGGATTTTAAATGATTGACCAACCAAATCACCATGGGTGTTTTGCCACCGCCACCTGCGGTGATGTTGCCTACAATGATCACAGGTACTTTGAGTTTGTGGCTGCGCAGCAAACCAAGTTGATACAATTTGCGTCGGAAAGCGGCCAAGCGAGCGAAAACATGAGAGAGCATTCTTGCCCACAGTTTGGGTGTTTGCTGGCCATACCATATGGCTCTGATTTGTTCTTCCTTGTCTTTCATGAGGTCAAAGCTTGGGCTTGTTGTAATTGGGCATACAGTCCTTGTTTTGCCATCAATTCAGTATGGCTGCCAAGTTCAGCAATTTCACCATGGTGCATCACGACCACGAGGTCAGCCTGTTCAATGGTGGACAAACGGTGGGCAATGACCAAAGTGGTTTTGTTGTTCATGACTTCATTCAGGGCCTGTTGTATGTGCTGTTCTGACTCTGTGTCTAATGCAGATGTGGCCTCATCAAGAATCAAAATGGGGGCGTCTTTTAAAATGGCGCGTGCAATGGCGATGCGTTGCCTTTGACCACCTGACAGGCGTGTGCCATTATCACCTAATATGGTATCAAAGCCGTCTGGTAGGGTTTGAATAAAGCTCAAGGCGTTGGCTTTTTGTGCGGCCTCGATGATCTGTGCCTCTGATTTGAGTTGGTTGCTGCCATAGGCAATGTTGTTTCGCACGGTGTCATTGAACAACACCACTTCTTGACTGACCACCGCCATTTGTTCACGCAGGCTGTCAAGGCTGTAGTGCTTAATGTTTTCTCCGTTGATGGTTATTTCACCTTGGTTGATGTCATAAAATCGAGGGAGTAAGTTGGCCAAAGTGCTTTTGCCGCTGCCTGATGCACCGACCAAGGCCACCACTTGACCTGCTCCGATGTTCAGGCTGAAGTTTTTGATGGCCAGCATGGGCTGGTCGTTTTCATCTGCTTCATAAGCAAAATCAACTTGATTGAAAGACACTGCCAAAGGTTGTCGCTCCAATGTCAATTGCCCCAGATCTTGTTCAATGTCTTGTTGCAAAATATACATCACGCTGTCTGCCGCCGCTAAGGTGGTTTGGATGGCAGCGACCACCTGGGTCAAACGTTTGAGTGATGGCATCAAAGCCAACATGGCCGTCATGAATGACATGAAATTACCGGCTGACATTTCAGATTTGGCGGCAAAATAAATGATGATAGACAAGGCAATGGCAATCATCAAATGGACGGTCGATGAAGTGAATTCTTTGGTGGCCACTATTTTGACCTGTAATTGCCTGTTGTTTTTTATGTTTTTGTTGAATCGTTTTGATTCGTCTTGATCTCCTTTGAATATTTTGATTATTTTTTGACCTTTTACTACCTCTTCCACATTTTGTGTGATGCGGGCAATAGAACCTTGGATGCCGTGACCGATGCGTCTGAAGCGTTTGTTGATCAGTCTGATTAAAATCGCCACCAAGGGAAAAACGATGAAAGCCACCAAGGCCAGTTTGGCTGAAAAGTAAAACATCACACCCAAATACATGAGGATGGCCAATGATTCCCTAAGTACTTGAATCAAACTTTTGGTCACGCCATTGGCAATTTGCTCTATGTCATAGGTGATGCGAGAAATCAAGCCACCAGAGGCGTGGGCATCATAAAAAGACTGTGGCAGTTTCAAATAACGTGCAAAAACCTGCCTGCGCAGGTCATTGACCACTTTGCGGCCACTCCAAGTGAAACCGTAGGCTGCAATGAAATTACCAATCGCACGGATGATGAACATGCCGATGATCAACAAGGGAATCATTTTGATCCACTCGGGATCCTGATCAACAAAGCCCTTGTCCAAAATGGGTGACAGCATGGCAGCGAACCCCGCTTGCATGGCGGCATCCACCACGGCACCCAGGAATGCCAGAAACAACACCAAGCGATAGGGTTTGACATACTGTAACAGCTCGCCATATGTGGCTTGTGTTTGCCCCTTGGCTGTGGCCTTTTGGCTTGCTTTTGTCACTGTTTTTGACTTTTTGTGGTGGCCATGGAGACTGTGGTGAACCCCATGTTGGCCAGTACGTCCATGGCCATAACCACGTGTTTATGTGCCACATTGGCGTCGGCTTTGATGATCACTGGCATGTCCCTTTGTTCATTGGCCACGGCATTCAATGCTTTGGTCAATGAGCTGATTTGGGCGTTGGGCACCTCGTTGTTGTTGACATAAAAAGCACCGTTTTGGGCAATGGCAATGATCAGATCGTTTTGCGCAGAGGCCACCGCATTGGGACTGGCTTCGGGTAATTCAATTTTCAATTTAGACTGTTTTTCAAAGGTGGTGCTGACCATGAAAAAAATCAGCAACAAAAACACCACATCAATCAATGGCGTGAGGTTTAGACTTCGCCTTTCTGATTCATTGTTGGAAATTTTCATTTTGATTCGCCAATGGAGTCAATCAATTGCATCACCTGTTGTTCCATCACAATGGTTTGGTCAGCGATGCGGTTTTTAAAATAACGGTAAAACAGCACAGTAGGGATGGCAACAATCAAGCCAGCTGCTGTGGTCGTCAGTGCTTGTGAAATACCACCGGCCAATTGGTTGGCATCACCGACGCCAAATTCCATGATGTTAGCAAACACCTTCATCATACCAATGACGGTTCCCAACAAGCCCAACAAAGGCGAAACTTCACCAATGGCACTGAGCCAATTCAATGGCTTTTCCAATTGATGTGACACATGTCGGCCTGAATCTTCAACCGCTTCAACAATTTGTTCACGTGGGGCATCGCGTTTGTGTAAAGCTGCAGCCATCAAATAACCCAAAGGAGAGTTTTCAGCCAATTGTTCTATGTGCTTGCTGTCGAGGTTCTTCTTTTTTGACCAATCAATCACCTGTGCAGGCAAGTCACTGGGGATGATTTCTTTGTCGCGTAAACTCCAAAAGCGTTCACCTATGATCATCAAGGCCAAAGCCATCAAGATCAACAGGAAAATCATCACAACGCCGCCGCTGGCTACAATTTCAAACACAAACTTCTCCTTTATAAATGGGCAAAGCAAAAAAACGGATATTTTAATCAATCAAACAGAAAAATTCAGTAAAACCTGATGGAACTGTTTGAATCAATGGCCAAGCCACACAGCGAATCAATTGCTGTGTGGCTTGGGGTGGTTTTTACCAGTGAACGCCACGCATCAAGCTGGCAAAGGCCATTTGTTCTGGCGACACTTCGCGAGGGGCAGCAGATTTGTCGCCTTTGGCGGCAGCCGAGTCTGGGAACATATTGAATGCGGTGTTCATCAAAACTTCCATGGATTTTGGCATCACTGCATGCATGACCTGCGCAAAGACACCCAATCGAGTGGCGATGCGTTGAGGCCGCCTGATGATGGCATCTTTAATGAACAAGGCCGCTTCTTCTGGAGAAATGGTGGGCACATTGTTGTACATTTTGGTGGGCGCAATCATGGGGGTGCGCACCAGAGGCATGTTGATGGTGGTGAAGGCCACGTTCAAATCATTGTATTCAGCGGCTGCACAGCGAGAAAAAGCATCCAAAGCGGCTTTTGATGCCACATAGGCTGAAAACCTCGGTGCATTGGTCAATACGCCAATCGATGAAATATTTATGATTTGGCCAAATCGACGTTCTGCCATGCCTGGTAAAAAACCCATGATCAAACGCAATGAACCAAAGTAGTTCAAATCCATGGTGCGTTCGAAATCATGAAATCGGTCATAAGACAAGGCAATTGAGCGACGGATTGAGCGACCTGCGTTATTGACCAAAATATCAATGCCGCCTAAATCTTTGTTCACGTCATCGACCAGTTTTAATGCCGACTTTTCATCTGACAAATCGGCACTGTACATGGAAACTTCAGCACCCAATGCTTTGGCTTCTTTGGCCGTTTCTTCTAATTTTTCTAAGCCACGCGCCACAATGATTAAATGAGCGCCTTTTTCCGCCAACATCATGGCCACCGCATGTCCAATGCCAGAAGAGGCACCCGTGACCATGACGCGCTTGCCAGCCACACGGCCTGAAAGCGAACGATCAACGAATAAATCAGGGTCCAAATTTCTTTCCCAATAATCCCACAATCGGTAAGCATACTTTTTCAATTTGGGTAATTTAATACCAGAGCCCTTGAGCGCTTTTTGGGTTTCTCGGTCATCAAATCGGGTGGGGTAGTTAACAAACTTCAACACCCCAGGTGGAATGCC
>JAUIHY010000184.1 GCA_030432115.1 Gammaproteobacteria bacterium
ATGATTTTTATTCTTGCTTGACCCGTGAGCTATTGAGTGGATTCACTTGTGTCTCAAATCCATGATTAAAAATGGGGTCCCCATGTAATTCAAATCGAATGATTTGGGCATCTATAGTGTTTGGTACATAATTCAAAACATCACCCATGGTTAAATCACAATGACCGTCCATCACGGGGCCATCAATACATTGCTTGTTGTTAAAAACTTCATTCATCAGGAAAGGGTCTATCCCAATATCGGTTGAAAATTGATAATCTTGCCCAGTGAACAAATAACTGTTTGTTACGCCTCGGCCCATGTCATCGACTGTGACACGTTCCATGGCATTTTGATTTTGCCAAATGTCCACAATTGCACCTTCTATGGGGTTGTTTGTTTCTCCATCAATGACTTCGAAGTAAAGCCCATTTTTCTTGATGCTTTCAATTTCTATGATTTGATTACTGATATCATCAACGGTCAATAATTGCAATTCACTACAACCGTTTATGTGACTGTAGTGGCATTTGAAATTGGGCCATGTGGCTGCTTGGTGTGAGTTCGAGTAGGCCAAGGCGTAATAGTTGCCTGGTGGAATTTGCACTTCACTATTGGCTGACAAGCTGTATTCAGCCATGTAATTGCTGTTGCTGTCATACAATTGAAAATCAAATTGGCTGATTGATTCATGCGTGAATTCGTCATTGAAATTGATTGATACCGCTGGGTTTTGATTCATATCAATGGCTAAACTGACTGTTTCATTCAACACCGGTGTGATGGCTTGCCCATCTTCATATTCACAACCAATGCCCAAACCACCTGGACAAGCCATGTCAGGGTAAAGGGTTGTTTTGTATTGGAAACCATTTTGCGGTTGAGCCAAGATGGCATAGGATCCAGAATTCAGTTCGTTGAGTGCAGCCAATCCGCTGTCATTGCTGACGGCATAACGAATGGTTTGGCCTTGTTCATCGATGACTTGGACTTTTATGTTTGCTAATGGTTGTCCATTATGTAAGGTGGTGACGTGAATGTTGCCCCTTTGGTTCAAAACAGCATCAGTGATTACCACTGTTTCTGCAGCAGGAATGTGTATTGTTGCACCCGAGTCTAAACAGGCTTGAGTTAAATAATTGCCACAAATGATGTCTGGGTAAACGCTGTAAACACCATTGTCTCTGAATGACATTTTTATGCGGGTTCTGTTCACTGACCAATCTGTAATTTTTCCAGCATCATCTGTGTACTGTGATGAGATGGATTGTGTGCTTTCTGTCGGGTGTAGGCTGACTCGAATGCTGTTGGCAATGCCACCATTAAAATAACTCAAATGATCAATGCTGATTTTGCCTTTGGCCTTGAGTTTGATATTGGCGACCGCAGTTTGGTTGGGTGTCACCTCTTTGGCTTGATAGTCCTCAGGAGCGCAGCTCTCATCACACACGATATCACCATAATAAGTGTCTAAATGGACACTGTCTCCTTGTCCTTTAACTGTGTATTGTGCTTCAGTATCTAAGTCACCTAAAAAAGTATAGTAACCGTTTTCATTGGAGTAAGTTTGAGCCACATAAGTTAATTCATCTTCATCAATTCTATACAGGGTGGCACGGTGATTGGGTAAAAATTCACTTGCTGAATCATAGATGCGACCACGGATTTGAAGTCGGGCAGGCAGACTCATGCTGATGGTTCTGCTTTGGTTTAACTGTGCATTGATGTTGCTGCCTTGGCTGATGTCACAATTTTCAAAACAATTGATGTTCTCAAATATTTCACTGTTGTATCCATCTAAGTCTACTTTCAGCTTGATGTCCCCTGTGGAGGTTGGATAGATTATTGAGGGGTTGGAATCATGGGTGTGCGAAGAAATAATTTGATCATTTTGATAAAGGCTAATGGTCGGTTTGTCATTGCCAATGTTTGTGTTGATGTTGTTAATGTTAAGGTTTAACTCAAATTTTTTATCTAATTGTATGTTATACGTTCGGTATGTACCCTCTTGAATATAGCTGATATTTCCATCTTCTGGGTTACAATCATTTATAGATAAACAATTTGGCCCTCCCCAAAATTTTGAAAACATAGGTCCATCTTCATCAAACAAAAACAAAAACCGAGCAGACCTTGGTAATCCGCTCGAAAAGCTCTTGGTGACTGATGTGCTACCAGCACTTAGGTGTTTTGATCCATAATATTCACCACTGTCAACACTGACCAATTGGAGTGTGCCGTCTGCAGGTAATGGATCGAAATTAAAGGTAACTGATGCAATTGGCGTGAGTGAAAAATTGATGCCTGTAACTTGTGTATAAAAATTGGGAACAAGAAAAGCATTACCCATGGTGGTTTGGCAAGAGTTGCTTGGGCATACAATGTTGTTGTATATCTCATCAATATAATAGTGCGATTTGGCCTTGACCTTATAGCTCCCCGGAGTAACACCATTAAAAATATATTCTCCATTTTCAGGGTACCAGTATTGATCTGAAAAATATAGTTTATATTGGCCTGACGAATTTCTTTTGTAAAGGTTTACTGTGGAAGAAGTGGATTCACCTGCATCATTTAATACAGTGCCTGAAATTGATGATCCTTCAATCAATGTGATGTTGATGTTTTCTACTGCTTGACCTTCTGAAACTACAATTTTAGTCCCTATCAAGACATTGTCACAAAAGTAGATAGGTGTTTCTTCATCAATGCACAGCTTGTTTCCATATAAAGTTGGCAAGCCTTCATAACGACGTCCCCATTCAGTATCGTCGCTGTAGCCCAAAACATAATAATTACCGCTGCTTAATCCATCAAAACGGTAATAACCACCTGAAGGATAGTCCATTTTGACATATTGGCCACTGCCATTATAAAGTTTAACTTCCAAGTCACTGGAATTAAGTAAGCCGGAGACTCTGCCAGAAATAGACCCAGTTGCAGTTGGATTGATTGTGCTTGACTGGATTTTTGGTTCAGAATCAGCAAATGCAACAGAAACAAAGGACAACAGTGTGAGGAGGAAAGTGAGCTTTTTCATGGGACTACTAATTGATTTAATGCCACGTATTATAATGAGCTGAACGCAAATGAACAATCTTCATGTTTTACAAAAGTTGATGTTTGGGATGATTGAAGCAATGGGTAATCAATTGCTTCAATCATAGGGCATCAAGTTTGTTTGAATTTAAAAATAAATTATTGGTTATTAGGTAAGCCGGGTGTAGGGTTGTTTGAAATTACAAAATCAGTGGCATCATCTCCAGTGTCATTGCCATCTGGGAAGCGGATGATTGAAACTGCACCGGAATCAATGACAGCTGTGGCAGTTCCTTCAACCAAATTAACTGGGTTGGCAAAGCCAGTGATTGCTGCTGCTGTGATGGCACCTTCATAAGACAGCGCATCAATTAATATGTCACCTTTAATCACAGCAACTGCATCAGGCGCACCATTTTGGAAACTGAGGTTTGAACTGAATGCCAGTACATTTTGTGGCAGACTGGCCAGAATGGATGCTTGGCCTATGACGGCAAATTGACCTGCAGGAAGGCTGCCGGATAAACTGATCCGATCGTATTCTTGGTTGTTTGACCCATTCACCAAAACCACATCCACACCATTCAAATCGATAGAACTTGCAGTGGGGTTATATATTTCAATAAATTCCTCAGCGTCTGTGCCGGGTTGGTCATAATCCAGTTCATTGATAACCAAGCCATCTGAGGTGTTGAGGTCATTGCTGAAGCCCGGGGTCATTTGAGTGGAGAATTGCCAATCTGTCATTGCATCGTCTGTGTCTTGACCATTGGGTGAACGAATCAATGAACCATCACCAGTATCTTGAGCTGAGGTTGCATTGCCTTCCACCAAATTAACGGCATTGGTAAAGCCAATGTCAGCAGTTGTGATTTCACCTTCATAACTTAAGGCATCATAAATCACTTCGGTAGCAGAATTGACCAAAACCAGTCCATCAGGCGGTCCATTTTGTAGGGTAGAGCTGAGTGTGATTCCTGCGACACCGTTAGGCAATTGGTCAATCACTGATTGGCTGCCCAACACCAAGTATTCCCCATGTGCCAGTGTGTCATTGCTTGCTGCGTTGAGGGCTTCATATGCATAGCTTGCATTGGTGGATCCATTGACTAAATGAATACCGATGTTTGTTAAATCAACAGTTGGTCCTGGGTTATATATTTCAATGAATTCAGCAGTATCGGCACCGGCTTGATCATAATCAACTTCGTTGATGACGAGTCTCGCAGCTCTGCCCAAATCGCTGGCATCACGGGGTCTGATTTCATTGAGGTCTTGATACCAAGCCAATGGCCCACGAATAAAAGTCATGTTTTCACCGATTTCTGGCAATGGGGCTGACAAGTGATGGCGGTCATTGACTTTGAGTGACATATCAACAAAGAAATGCGAATCCTGAAGGCTCACATCCGTTACAGAAACGTTTTGTACTTCCACAATAACGGCGTTCAAAGGGTGGGGTGATGCTTGGTCGAGTGCCGCGACTGTTGTCAAAACTGGATTGGGTGGTAAATGGCCTGTGCTTTGAATGGCATGGCTGGCATTTTGTAATTGAATTTCATCAAAAAAGACATTCACTGTGGCTGGGTTGATATCGACTCGATCGCCGACTTGTAAAGCATTGCAATCCATATTGGGGTCAAAGACAAAAATGGCAGAATAGTCTTCACCAGCATAATCAGGGTCGTTGGGAATTGTTTGCACATTGTAACCATAATTGTTTTTACAAACGGTGACCAACATGTTTTGTAAGGCCACTTCGCCAGTGACCAAGCCTTGTTTGATGTCATACACAGTGGTGA
>JAUIHY010000185.1 GCA_030432115.1 Gammaproteobacteria bacterium
GTACAGTTGGGATGAAATCTTTTTCCCCCATCGAAACAGCACCAACGGAAATCACCAAATCCAATGGTTTAGTCTTGAGTTTTTCAAATACTTTTTGAATTTTATCTTGGTCATCTTTCAACCTTTTGACTGCCACCACATCACAACCCATTTGCACCAAAAGGTCTCGCAACATGAACGAATTGGCATCATAAATTTGACCAGGCTGACACGCCACTCCAGGGGCTACCAATTCATCCCCAGTTAACAACAGCAACACCTTAGGCTTAACATTGACCTTAACCTTGGCCACACCCACTGACGCCAACAGTCCCAAATCTTCTGGACGCAAACGACGCCCCTTTTTTAGAATCACCTGTCCTGCTTTTAAATCATCACCTTTGCGCCTTATAAAAGCCCCTTTTTCACAGGCTTGGTTCAGTTTTAATTGCTGGTCATTGGTCACCGTTGCATGCTCTTTCATCACAATGGTGTCAGCACCAGCTGGTATCATTGCTCCCGTCATTACTGGATGGGCATGGGCGGCACTGTCGAGCGCACTGGCGTCCACGCCTGCATGAATAGAAGGATTAACAGGTAAAGACTCGGTTTCACTTTGGCGCCATGCTGCCATGGCAAAAGCATAGCCATCAACCCGAGAACAATCCCAAGCTGGGACATCGGTGGCAGCAGCCACATCTTCTTGTAACAAACGACCAACCGCTTGATTCAGCGGCAATTCTACGGCACCCAGCAACGATTCAGAAGCCAAGTCGGCTATGAATTTTCGTGCTTGGGTAAATGTGACTGATTTTGGATAACTCATGCTGGCATTTTACATCAAAACACCAGCAAACCCATCATCGATTGTGATGGCGGTTGGGCTTAATTTTTTTGCGCCTTGAAGGAAACTCATTGTCCTTTTTCTTTTTGTCTTTATACGGATTCTTGGCATCGCTGAATTTCAACACGATAGGCACACCCTTGAGGTCAAAGGCTTTGCGAAAGGTATTTTCTAAATAGCGCTTATAAGCCATCGGCAATTTACTGGTGCGCTTGCCATGAACCACTATGCGCATGGGATGCAAACCACCAGAGTGCGCATACTTTAATTGTGAGCTTAAACCTTGTACCAGAGGTGGTTGGTGCGCTCGATATGCTTCCGTCAGCACATTGCTTAATTGGTTGGCGGTTAATTCTTGATTGGCACGTTCCATCAGCAAATCAATGCGCTCCATCAACACCCGCAATCCAGAACCATGCAAAGCTGAAATGAACAACAAAGGCACCCAATCGAAAGCCTGCATCTTCAAATGCAATTTTTCTTTCACATAGGCACGATGCTCTTCATCCAAGTTATCCCACTTATTGACCACCAAAACCACTGGCTTGGCCTTGTATGCTATCAAACCCAACAGGTGCATGTCTTGATCGGTGATGCCTTCTTGGGCATCAATCAACAAAGCACAGACTTGTGCCAATTCAATCGACTCAATGGTTTTTAAAATACTGAATTTCTCAATACCTTCACCAATTTTTGCCCGTTTTCTGACACCTGCTGTGTCTATCAAAGTGTATGGCTCATCATCCCAAGTCATAGGTAGGCTGATGCTGTCTCGTGTCGTACCTGGCATATCAAAAGCCAACACCCGGTCCTCTCTCAGCAAACGGTTTACCAAGGTGGATTTGCCCACATTGGGTCTACCAATCATGGCAACCTTAGGGCCATGGTCAATCAAATCAGGAACTTCTGTGAACGCTGTCTGGGCTTCAAAATAAGCTTTAACAAATGTCTTAAACTCGGTCAAACCTTTGCGGTGAGCCGAGCTGACAGCCATCAATTCTGTGATACCGAGCTGATAAAACTCGGCCAAGGCCATTTCATTCACCATGCCTTCGGCTTTGTTGACCAAAAGCAATATGTCTTTTTGTGATTGTCTGATGCGATCCAAGATCAATTCATCGTGTGCCACCAAACCATCTTTGGCACTGACCACAAACACCACCAAGTGCGCCTCATCCATGGCCTGAACAATTTGATCATCCATCAAAGCCGTCAATTCGCCCTCATCACCGAACATACCACCGGTGTCAATCAAAGTGGCATTCATCCCTTCCAAATCCGCATCACCATACTGGCGATCTCGGGTGAGTCCTGGCATATCTGCCACCAAAGCATCACGTGTTTTGGTTAAGGCGTTGAACAAAGTTGACTTGCCCACATTGGGCCGGCCAACAATGGCGATGATGGGTGTCATGATTATTCTTGGTATGAAAAAGCAGTTAATGTGCCATCGATGTTGTAACTATAAGCCACATCACCAATCACCAATGGGGCATGATAAAAAGCATCATTTCCGGCACGAAAACGGCTCATGATTTCACCGCTGTCACCGTCCAAAACATGGACATAACCTTCAAAATCCGCCACCAATAAATCACCCAAGTAAAAACTGGGACGTGACAGACTTCTGTGTTGCATAGCAGCTTGAGCCCAACCCTTGGAACCGTCTGCACGGTTCAACTGATGAACCACAGAGGCATTGTCAGTCAGGTACAAGGAACGACGCGAAACAGTCACACCCGTGACTGAACCCAAATCTTGACTCCACAGCACACGGCCAGATTCTGTCGCCACAGACATGGTCTTATCTGCCGCACTGGCAATGTATAAATCAGTGGCCACCACATCGATGTCTCCATCGATGTCAGCAATGCGATCAATCTCGGTTTTGCCTTGGTTATTCACTACATCTTGGACCCAAGTCACCGAACCGTCATCAATGTTCAATGCCGCTACTTTGCCATTATCAAAACCCACATACAAACGACCGCCGCGAGCAATCGGTGTTGAATTGCCACGCAATGTCAAATTTGGAATGTTGGTATCAAAAATCCAATCACGTTGGCCTGATTGAATATCAAAGCCATAAACACGACCATCTTGCGTTCTGACCACCACTTTGTTGCGATCAATGACTGGTGGACTCAACACTTCAGATGTAACCTGGGTACGCCACAAGGTGGCACCGGTGTCTAAATCCAATACCAAAACTTCACCTTCTGGGCTGGCAACGGCCAAAACTGTTTCACTGACCCCAGGGCCTGCAGAAATTTCTATGTTCAGTTCTTGCTGCCAGTTTTGGGCGCCAGTGACTGCATCCAATGACAACACTTTGCCCGACTGGGTCGCCACAAAAATTTGACCTTTGATGAAAGCAGGAACCAATCGATAGCCATAGGCTTTGTCGGCTTTGTCCAATTTTTTCTTCCACTTAACATTCACTGCACCGGTTCTGTTGATGTCAGTTAATTCATTGGGTTTGATCTCATTTTTGTCAGAACATGCCATCAAACACAACAGCAAACCCATCAAGGTCAAATTTTTCATATGCGCACCTAATTATTTAACGTTAGCCAGTTTCATTTCTACAATTTGACGACCTGAATAACCTTCACCGTCATTCAATGCCAATTGGTATGCATCTTTCGCTGCCGCATTTTCACCGCGCGCCAAGAAAATATCACCTTTGACTTCTTCAACAACCGTCTTGTATGCCACCGATTGAACCAAATTCAATTCCGCTTCAGCCGCATCTAATTCACCCATGGCCACCATTAAACGTGCCAATCGCAAGCGAGAAACTTCTGCCATGATTTGCTCAGGCTTGGATGCCAAAATCGCTTCATATTGCGCTTTGGCTTCAGTTAATTGATCTTGTTCAATTAATTTGCTTGCCAACAACATGCGTGCCTTGATGGCGAATAAGTTGCTGCCAAAGTTGTTTTCAAAATCGGCAACCATGTTACCAGCTTCAGCCAACTCACCCAGTTCAACGACTTGCGCAATTTGTTGGTACTCAACTGCACCAGCTTGTTGTTGTTCCACTTGTTTGTTTTGCCATTGGCCATAACCCCACAAGCCGCCAATGCCCAATGCAATACCCAAAACAATGGTGATTGCATTGCTTTTCAGCCATTCTTTAACCAGCTGTTCTTGTTCGTAATCATCGTACTCTTCAAAAGCCATAATTGTTCCTAATGATTCATTATTTTAACAAAGCGGGCTATTTTACATGAACCCTTGTAAGATTTCATTCAAAACCACCGCCCCACAGAGAAAAAAAGCAGTTGAGACACTGTGCACCGCCAGCAACCTACGAAAACCTTACGTTTTATGCAGCAACTCAAGCAAACTTTGATGATCATTGTCGGCACCAACCAGCCTGATTTAACCGACTAAAGCGCACTTAAAACAAAAATAATAACCAAACGCAACCTATGAAGCTAACAACACAATTGCGGGCTTTACGTGACCAAAGTTTAAAGTTTCTCAGACATAAAAAAAGCCGCATTGTGCGGCTTTTTTTGGGAGTTTGGCTCCCCGAGACGGGCTTGAACCGCCGACCTAATGATTAACAGTCATCCGCTCTACCAACTGAGCTATCGGGGAATGTGTTGCCTTGCTGAGCAAGGAGTGGGCATTTTACTCTTATCGAGAAAACTGTCAAGCGCATTCTAAAAAAAAGTTATTTTTTTTCATCTGGCAGCGATTTATTGATGGCACTGAGCATCCCACGCAAGATGTCCATTTCATGGCGCTCAATGCGTAAGCGATTGAACATCATACGAAATTTTTCTTCCAATGACTTTTTATTCTCCCCTTTCATGAACGCAACCCGTTCTAGCACACCGAATAAATGTCGATAAAAACTGTCCATCTTTTCCATGGTGGCAAAGGGCACTGATTCTTGTGCAATTTCCACAACATCTTGTGTCAACAAACACTGCAT
>JAUIHY010000010.1 GCA_030432115.1 Gammaproteobacteria bacterium
TGGTTTAACGCCTGGTGTATATGAAACAGGTGTTTGTATTGACAGTGATGATACTGATGAGGCACGAGTGATTGTACCTGTATCATTAACAGTAGATGGTCCAAGTGACTTGATCTTTGCCAATGGCTTTGAAGCACCAACTCCATAAGTGGTACTGAAAAACCTAGAACTAAAAACACGACCTTCGGGTCGTGTTTTTTTTTGGCTTACAGGGATGTAGGTCCTCAGCGGAGACAGGATGTTGGCAGTGGAGGTGCCCAGGGATGTAGGTCCTCAGCGGAGACAGGATGTCGGCAGCGGAGGAGCCCAGGGATGTAGGCTCTCAGCCGACAGAAAGAATTTTGAAAGTGAGAGGTTTCAGGTTGGGTGGCATGGTTAACAACCTGTAGTTGCAGTTAGGTTGGTAATTTGAAGCGTTGCTCTGCAGGCGCAGATAGGCTAAATTGAGACCAAGTCTATGGTTAGGATTTAAGGCCTTTGTGGATTGCTTTTTATGTGTCAGTCGCCAATCGGAACAATGATGCCCAAAGTGAATTGTCCATCTCCAAAACCATCTTGGCCCGGTAAGTCAGAGTCATTGGTGTCCAATCTGGAGCGAGCTTCTGCTCGGATGCGTACACCGTTACCAGCGAAATACCAGGAGCCACCTATGGCAACATTTACTATCATGTCTGTGCTTTGGATGGAATCTGGGAAGCGAGCATCTGAGTAGATGGCGCCCACACCAACCAAAAAATAAGGTTTCCACAATGGATCGTGGTTTGTGTACATGAAATTTACACCTGTGGCGTAATGCTTCAGATCATAATCGATGTCAAAATCATATTCATCACGCATCACTTCAAATTCTAATGCCCAGTTTTCAGTAAAGTGTTTGCCAACACGCAGATCAAGTACCTGTGCTTCATTCAGTCTGATGTCATCGTCGGGGACCACAATGCCTAAATTGGCATTCCAATACAGTCGGTAGTCCACTTCGTTGAACATCAAAGCCGGGTCTTCGTCTTGGGCCCATGCAAAAGGAGCGCTTAATGAGGCGAAACAGAAAAGTGCAATTTTGACTGGCTTCATGATAAGGTTTTGAGCTTTTCCCACACAGCTCTTTTAAGCTTTGGGTTTTTGTTCATGTCTTTGAGGCTGGACAAATGCATGGTTTGTTTATCATCAACCGTGTTGATGTCATCAAACACCAAAGCTTTTTTCGGGTGATGGTAAATGACTTGTCCGCTTTTGTGAACGATCTTGTCAAATACACAGTCATGACCAATGGCTTGTAGAATTTTCACCAATAACCTGAATTCGTTTTTTTCTAATTTAGGTTTGGGCATCTCGTTGATTGCAGTGGTGGATTCAATTTGAGGTTGATCGGTGGCAGACTCAACAATGTCTGTTGGGTTTGAAACGTTGGTTTTGGCACGCAGAGGCAATATCCCCAGGTGCTTTTGCAATTCAGCGTTTAATACCAGTTTCATGGTATAAGCTCCAATTGCGACAGCAATTGAGTAAAGGCTTGGCCCATGGCACTGGCAAAATCTGCATAGCTGTTGCCAATAATTTCTTGTGTGGCGCTCAGTGATTGCTGTTTAATTAAAACACCTTCTTGATCAATCAATGTGAATTGCATGCTGATGCGAGCCACATTGTTGTTTTTCTCAAAAGCGGTGATGCGGCTGTGTAATTGGTGATATGGCACATCCTTGGGTCTTTCTGAGGTCACCGTATCCCATTGACTTTGGGCATGGTTGGCCAATAATTCTTGGAGCAAAATTTTTGGTGACTCTATCCAAGCATGGTGACTCAACTGTTGTAATGCACCAGCTTCATCTGTTGCCACCATGGGTCGATTGCCCAATATGCTGTGTGCTTCTGGGCGTTTAATCCAGAGCGTGCTGTCAATTTGTTTGGTGAATGCTGTTGTGGGTTCTGTCGTTAAGCGATAATATTTCTTAACCGTGGCAGCTTTCTGCCCACACGCAGCAAGCAACAGGGCAATGATGATGATTTGAATGATTTTCATAACTCGTCCTCACCTTGATCACTGGAAAAAATCAAACTGGCTGGGTTCCTTCGGATGGCATTGGTGGCTTCGTTGAGGTTCATAGAAGCGCTTTCAATTTCTCCTAAAATCACATCCAACTGTTTCGATGCATCTGAGGATGTGCGGCTCAGAGTATCCAGCATGGTGGCCACCACAGAATCACTGTCGGTGACCAAACCTCTGGCATCGGTGATCAGCGCATCGATGTTGTCCATGCTTTTATCCAATGCTTTGAGGCTGTTTTGCATGTTGGCAGAGATGTTGACCATATTTTCTAAAACTTGACTGATGCGTTCAGAGTTTTCAGTATTTAAAATGTTGTTAGCTGATTGTGCCACCTGATTTAAATTGGCAGTGGTGTCGTTGATGTTTTGCATGATGCTGGGCAAGCCTTCATCTACTTGGCGAGTGATGCTGTCCAGGCGTTGGTTTAGCATGTCCAGCATGGGCTTGATTTGATCTTCTGTGATGTCAGTGATGTCTTCAGATACCTCGCCTAATTGGGCAAACAAATCTTCAGGTAAACGACCGGGAATGACATCGCCTGGGGAAAAGAAAGTGTTCTCTTTGCCGGCATTGATGTTGATGGACATGTCTGCCAACAAGCCAGCCGATTGAATTTGGGCGTTGGCATCAGTGCGTATTTGCCAGCCTTGTTTGATACTGAAACTTACTTTGAACATCAGTCCACTCGACTTGGCCTCAGGCGCAATGCTTTCTACTTGCCCAATTCGGTAGCCTTCGTAATAAACCGGTGTACCAAAACCCAAACCTGTGACGTTGTTGTAATAGCTGTGGTATTCATCCACATCACCCTGTTTGCCAGTCATTTTGACCATCGCCATCAAAGTGAGCACGATGATGATTAAGGTGAATAGTCCTACCCAAAAATAATTGCTCGTTGTCCGTTTCATGATAAGGTGTAATGCTCTTGCGTTAATCGTTTAAGGTAATCATCTGGCTTTAATTCATCATGCCTTGATCGCCTTTCCAGTAAGTCTTTAACCCGTTTTATGTCTGATTTTTTAATTTCTTCTACGGTGCCCGTAATGAGATTTTTGCCCTGGTCTAGAACCGTGATTTTATCAGCAATTTTAAAAGCCGAGTCTAATTCATGGGTCACCACAACCATGCTCATGCCCATGGTGTCGCGTAAAGACAATATCAAATCATCTATCTCTGAAGAAACCACCGGATCCAAACCAGCAGATGGTTCATCAAAAAACAACAACTTGGGATCCATCACAATTGCGCGAGCCAATGCGGCGCGTTTGATCATGCCACCAGATAATTGTGAAGGCAATAATTTGTGGAAACCACCCAAGTTCACCACCTCGAGCTTCATACGGGAAATGATTCGAATGGTGTTTTCGTCTAAATTGGTGAATTCTCGGAGTGGCAATGCCACATTTTCACCCACATTCATGGAAGAAAACAGCGCGCCACTTTGAAATGAAACACCGATGTCTTGTTTTAATTTAAGCTGTTCATTAAAGCTGATGCTGTGTATGTCTTTACCCAGTAATTCTATGCGGCCTTCAGTGGGTTTGTATAGATCAAGGATGTGCCAAAGCAAAGTACTTTTGCCTGAACCTGAGCCGCCCATGATGACCCGAATCTCGCCTTTCTTAACATCCAGATTCAGACCATCTAGGATTTTTCTGGCCCCATAGTGTGTAACCAAATTTTCTACTTTGATGACCGTTTCGTTGTTGTTTAAATTTTGAGTCATGGTCATTGGGTTAAAAAGTAACTGGCAATCATATCAACCAGCACAATAAAAGAAATCGAAATCACCACAGCAGAAGTGGTTGCCTTGCCCACACCTTCTGCGCCACCTTTAACATGAAAGCCGGTGGTGGCTCCCACCAAGGCAATGATGATCCCAAAGGCGACACTTTTGATCAGGCCTTGCATCACATCATTCACCGTCAGTATGTGTAGTGATTCATATAAATAAGCCATCAATGACATGTCCAAAGTACCAATGCTGAACACCGCACCACCAACAATTGACATGAAATCTGAGCAAATCACCAACAAGGGCATAGAAATCATCAAACCAAGCAGTGGTGGTAACACCAAATAACGCACAGGTACAATGCCCATCACACGCAAGGCATCAATTTCTTGCGAAACCACTTGCGACCCAATCCGTGCAGCAATGGCAGCACCTGAGCGACCGGCCACAATCACACCAGTAATTAATGGTGCAAACTCACGCGTCACAGATTTGGCGATGGCCCGCAACACTTCAGATTCGGCCCCAAAGTCAGACAGTGCATAAAGTAATTGTATCGACAGCATCATGCCGACGACAAATGACAAAGCAAGCACAATCGGCAATGCATCAAAACCATTGACCCGTACCTGCTCAACGATTTGATGAAAGCGAACCCTTTGTTTGTAACGCCTGCCAACAATCAGCCAATAAAAGCTGTCCCAAAACAATCGCACCGCAAAGCCAAAACGTTCTATGGCCTGTGCACTCATTATGCCGATTTTTTCTATCTGAGCAAAAATCATTGAATGGTGAACACCTGATCTAATCGGGCCAATTCTAAAATAGAACGGACTTGTTGACTTGGGGTTGACAGGCAGAAGGATTTATCTTGGCTGTTGGCTTGCTGTAGCCCTTCAACCAAAGCCGCGATGCCAGAGGAATCAATGTAGGAAACCGCAGATAAGTCAACAGTCACTTGGTTGGCACCTTTGAGCGCACCCAGTATGGTTTTTCTTAATTCAGCAGAATTAGACAAATCCACTTCACCAGCGACAAAGATGTCACATACATCGTCTTTCTTTTCAAAACGTATCATTTCACTCATTGCAATAAGGTCACTTTTTTGATGATGATGGGTACCACCGGTGCATTGGGGGCATCCAATTTTTTGTTATATTGCACCGGCTCCTGGTTTATTTTTTCTAAAACATCCATGCCTTCAATGACCAAGCCAAAGACTGTATAGCCCCAGCCTTTGGGGTTGGGGTCTAAATTGTTATTGTCATTCAAATTAAAATAAAAGCTGGTGCTCGCTGAATGCGGGTCGTTGTACCTCGCCATGGCTATGGTGCCTTTTGTGTTTTTCAAACCATTGCCCGATTCATTCATTACTGTGCCACATGCTTTCACCTCAGAACCGTCACTTTTGAAAGCAGCAGTTTGAACCACATAGTCTTTGACAACGCGATGGACTAAAATATCATCAAAAGCTTTGCTGTTGAGGTGGTGTAAAAAGTGATTGACAGTCACGGGTGCTTTTTGGCGATCCAATTCAACCACAATGTTGCCCATTGATGTTTCGAAAGTCACTTCCGGAAACATAGCATCAGGAAAAATTTCATTGGCAGGGCATTTGTCAGCAGCGGCATAACAGCACATGGTCATGCTCAGCAGCCAAATCAGGGACTGATAAAACAGTTTTGTTTTTGTCTTTTTGCGCTTTTTATACATTCAGCCATTGTACTAAAAAAATCACAGCTTTGTGTGAAAACGATTGGCATCCATGCTGGATGATAAAGTATCATGCTGATTGTTTCTCAAAGTAGGGTCGTCTTGCGTCAAATTAGCCTCAAAATTATATGTGTTTTGTCCGTCATCGCTCTGTTTGGCTTGTATGTTTGGGCTAATTTTCCAGGGTATATGTCGCATGATTCTTCGGTCCATTACAGGCAGGTTTTGTCTGGTGATTGGACCACATTTCAGCCTGTGATATTTTTAGCGCTGTGGAAAGGAACAGATGTTTTGTTGGCCGGTCCAGGTGGTTTGTTTTTGTTGTTCATGTTGGTCTTTGCCGTCGGTTTGCTGTTGTTCCTTTGGGGGGGGCAGATCAAAGTATGGCAAAAGTTGTTGTTCTTGTGCTTGGTGATGTTAGCACCTATCAATTTGATGCTGCTACCGCACCTTTGGAAAGACGTGGCCTTGATGGCTTTTTTGATGCTGGCTCTTGGCTTATTTGTTCAATTCAATGCAGTCCAAAAAACATGGTTAAAATATGCAACTTTAATCAGTTTGGCATGTGCCATTTCTTTTCGTTTTGAAGCGGTGTTGTATTTATGGCCATTGATTTTTTATGTGTTGTGGCAAGAAAATGATGATTCCAAGTTTTTCTGGAAGAGCGGCGGCAGGTCGGCATTGTTTCTGGCCACGGTTTTCATGTTCAATGGTTTTATCACTTGGGTCAGTGATGCCAAAAAAATCACCCTTTGGCCAACCATGGCCTTATGGGATTTGGCTGCTGTATCAATTGAGATAAATGAAAACCTGTTGCCTGATTTTGTTACCGGGCCAGGAATGACGGTGGCAGATTTAGACCAAGCTTTTAAACCTTGGAGCAATGTACCGTTGTTGTCCAGGACGCAAGCCGGAATCAAAACGGGCATAGAGCTGCCGTACAAAGGGGATGAATATCGCACACTGAAAAAAGCATGGTTACAGTTGCCCTTCACCCAAACCAGTGCATACCTTAAACACAGGTGGCGCTTGTTCAAGGAATTGCTGAGAATCAATGAAACCAACGACAAGCCAAAAGAACTGTATTACGTCCACAAAGTCACAGGTTTTCAGGCTGATTTCCCCAAAAACAACTCCAAACTGAATCAAAAATACAGTGCTTGGATGAAACAAAACATCGATGCCTTTTACTTCAAGCCCTGGTTTTATTTGCTGTTGGGTGCGTTGGCTTGTGTTGTGTTTGTTTTTCGTTACAAAAAAGCTGGTCAAGCAAATGGTCTGTTTTTGTGCTTGTCAGCTTGCGCTTTCTTAAATGTAATGGTGATGCTGTTTCTGGCACCTGCTGCTGAAACCCGTTATCTGATTGTGGCGATGAATTTTAGTTTAATGCTTTGGGTATTGGTGTTTTCTGCAGATTGATCTTGAATTGGAATTCATTGATTTTGCCACATGTCTAGTGGCAATTTATTAGGTTAACTCAGAGCAAACCACTAACAAAGCTGTTAGTTGTGAGTGTGTTAAATAGGTCATAGCGGGTTGATTTGTACTTTAGAGTTGAGGTTCTGCCTTGGCCCAGGCCACCTTTTCTTGCTGCGCCATTCACCCTGTCTCTGGAGTGACGGTCCCTCTCGAGATGGTTCCTCTCAAAACGTCACCCCTGCGAAGGCAGGGGTCTAGGTTTTACTTCGATAGTATTGAAATCAACCCAAAGCTTTCAGTTTTTCTAACTGTTCTTTTAGCTCGGTCAAGGCTTTTTGGTTTTGGTGGAGCTTTTCTTTTTCGGCTTCCACCAAGTGGGGAGGGGCTTTGGCGGTGAATTTTTCATTGGCCAACTTGCCTTCTGCACGCTTGATTTCTTGTGTGACCTTATCGATTTGTTTATTCAATCGAGCGCTTTCTTCAGCGACATCGATCAGTCCAGCCAAAGGAATCAATAATTTCATGTCACCCATCAAAGCGGCGGCCGCGGGTGGTTCTTCACCTTCGAGCAGTTCAACCGATGCCAAACGTGCCATGGTTTTGACCAGGGCTTGTTGTGCGTTGAGGTTGTTTTTATCGCTTTCATTGCAGTTGGTGACCAATACGTCCAATTTTTTCGATGGCGCGATGTTCATTTCGCCACGGATTTGTCGAACCGCCAAGGTGAAGTCTTTGATCCATTGGATGGTTGATTCAGCAGATTCATTGACCAAGGCACCATTGGCTTCAGGCAATGATGAAATCATGATTGACGCATCGTCAGAGCCCAATTTTTCTTTCACTGCTTGCCAAATTTCTTCGGTGATGAAAGGCATCAATGGGTGCAATAATTTCAATGCTTGGTCCAAGACATATAATAAGGTATGTTGAACTTGCGCTTTGTGTTCTGATTTCAGCAAAGGTTTGGACAATTCTAGGAACCAGTCACAATATTCATTCCAGAAGAAATCATAAATGCACTGGCTGGCCAAATCCAAACGGTAGCTATCCATGTGCCTGCGGTAGTCTGCAATGCATTTCTGTAAACGTGACAAAATCCATTGCTCTACCACTGTGGCATTGGAGAAGTTGTTGTTTGTAAGCACATAGTCTTCGGTATTCATCATCACGAAACGAGATGCATTGAAGATTTTGTTGCAGAAGTTGCTGTAGCCTTCAACACGGCCCATGTCAAAATTGACATCGCGTCCTGTACTGGCCAGAGAGGCAAAGGTGAAACGCATGGCATCACAGCCGTAGGCTTTGATGCCTTCGGGGAATTCTGCTTTGGTGGCTTTTTTGATTTGTTCGATTTTCTTGGGCTGGTCTTGCATCAAACCTTGTGTGCGTTTGACCAACAAATCTTCCAAACTGATGCCGTCAATCACATCCAATGGATCTAAGACGTTGCCTTTGGATTTGGACATTTTTTGGCCTTGGCCATCACGTACCAGACCGTGGATATAAACTTCTTTGAATGGTACATCATCCATGAACTTGATGCCCATCATGATCATGCGGGCAACCCAAAAAAAGATGATATCAAAGCCAGTGACCAAAACATTGGTCGGGTAATAGGCCTGTAATTCTTCTGAATTTTCGGGCCAATCCAATGTGGCAAAAGGCCACAGGGCAGATGAGAACCAAGTGTCCAAGACGTCATTGTCTTGCCGCAGTTTCACATCATCGGCGATGTTATGTTTGGCACGAACATCTGTTTCGTTCAAACCCACATAGATGTTGTCGTTTTCATCGTACCAAGCTGGAATGCGGTGTCCCCACCACAGTTGGCGCGAGATGCACCAATCTTGGATGTCGTTCATCCAAGCGTAATAGGTGTTTTTCCAGTTGTCAGGAACGAACTTGATGGTGCCGTTATCGACTGCTTCGATGGCGGGTTTTGCCAAGGTTTTGGCATCTACATACCATTGGTTGGTCAGCAGTGGTTCAATCACATCACCTGATCGGTCGCCGCGAGGCACCATCAAGGTGTGTGGTTTGATTTCTACTAACAAGCCCAAACGCTCCATTTCAGCGACCACGGCTTTGCGCGCTTCATAGCGAGGCAAGCCTTGGTAAGCTTCAGGCGCATTTTTATTGATGGTGGCATCAAAGTTCATGATGTTCAACATCGGTAAGTCATGGCGTTTGCCGACTTCATAATCATTGAAATCATGTGCGGGTGTGATTTTTACACAGCCGGTGCCTTTTTCAGGATCGGCATGTTCATCACCAACGATCGGAATCAAGCGATCACAAATCGGCAACAACACATGCTGGCCAATCAAATGCTTGAAACGCTCATCGTCAGGGTTCACCGCCACAGCCGTATCACCCAATAAAGTTTCAGGTCGGGTGGTGGCAATGGTCAAAAACTGATCGGTGGCTTTGCCATCGGCATCGGCTACTGGGTAATTGAAATGCCACATGAAGCCGTTTTCTTCAATTGATTCCACTTCCAAGTCACTCAAAGCAGTGTTCAAAGTGGGGTCCCAGTTGACCAATCTTTGACCTCGGTAAATCAATCCTTCTTCATGTAACTCAACAAATACTTTCATCACCGCTTCAGACAGTCCTTTGTCCATGGTGAAGCGTTGGCGTTCCCAGTCAGGTGAAGCGCCCATGCGTCGCAATTGATTGACGATGGTATTGCCTGATTGTTCTTTCCAATCCCACACTTTTTCGACAAAAGCCTCACGACCCAATTCGAGTCGTGAAGTGCCTTGTGCATCGAGTTGGCGCTCAACCACCATTTGGGTGGCGATGCCAGCATGGTCTGTGCCCGGTTGCCACAAGGTGTTTTTGCCTTGCATGCGGTGGTAACGAATCAAGGAATCCATGATGGTGTCTTGGAAAGCATGGCCCATGTGTAAGGTTCCAGTCACATTAGGTGGTGGAATCATGATGCAATAGCTTTCTTCGGCCGAAGAGTCGGCTTTGAAATATCCTTTTTCTTCCCAAGTTTGGTACCACTTGGTTTCAATCGCTGAAGGGTCGTATTTGTTGATCATTTTTATTGGCCTGGTGTCAGCTTATCCTGCTTGATTGATTAAATATTGCGTCAACATGGCAACAGGTCTTCCTGTGGCGCCTTCTTTTTTGTTGTTCCATGCGGTGCCGGCGATGTCAATATGTGCCCACTTTTGACCTTCGGTGAAGCGTGACAAGAAGCAACCAGCTGTGATTGTACCTGCTGGGAAGCCGCCGATGTTTTGCATGTCTGCAAAGCTGGTGTCGATTTGTTTTTGGTATTCATCCCACAAAGGCAATTCCCAAGCGCGGTCATGGACTTGCAAGCCTGCTTCAATCACTTCTTGTGCCAAGCCGTCAGTTTTGGTCATCACGGCAGAGGCTTGGTGACCCAAAGCGACCACACAAGCACCGGTTAATGTGGCCAAATCTAAAATGACTTCAGGTTTGAACTCTTGTGCATAGGTCAAGGCATCACACAAAATCATGCGACCTTCAGCATCGGTGTTCAACACTTCAATGGTTTTTCCAGAGTACGAAGTCACCACATCACCAGGACGGTAGGCTTTGCCATCAGGCATGTTTTCAACTGCGGGCACGATGGTCAATAAATTAATCGGCAATTGCATTTCAGCGACGGCAACAAAAGCACCAATCACGCTGGCTGCTCCACACATGTCGTATTTCATTTCATCCATGTTTAGGCCAGGTTTCAGAGAGATACCGCCGGTGTCGAAGGTGATGCCTTTGCCCACCAGTGCGATGGGGGCTTGTTCACTCTTGGCGCCTGAATACTTCAGTACCACCATTTTTGGTTTGTTGTGCGAACCTTGGCCAACTGCCAACAGCGCGCCCATGCCCATTTTTTTCATTTGTTTGTGGTTCAATACATCCAAATCAACGTTGTCATATTTCTCGGCAATGTCTTCCGCAAATTTGGCGATGTATTTGGGGTTGGCAATATTTGGTGGGTTGTTACCCAAATGACGGGCGGCAGTCACACCTTCGGCCATGGCTGAGGCCTGCTTGACAGTGTCATGCAATGCTTCGTCTGCGAATACAGACAATGATTTCAAACTGTGTTTATTGTCGGCTTTATAATTTTTAGTGTCTTCATAACGGTATTCGCCATGAGAAGAGGCCAAAACGATCAGTTTGGCCGCTTGATCTGAGGCGATGTTGCTGAATGTGTCATTCAACAGGTAGTTGGCCACTTTGTTGCAACGTGTTTTGGCTGCTGCTGCTGTGGCTTTGTGGTTGAGCTCATACAAAGCTGTTTGATTGAGTTTGTCATTGTTGCCCAAGCCCAAGATCATGACTTGTTGACCTTGCCCTGTATATAAGGTCAAAGACTCGCCATTTTTACCGGAAAAATCTTTGTTGTTTAAGCGCTGTTTAAATTGTGCGGCCAAATCATCTCCGAGGGCAGAAACCAAGACATTGTCTTGTTGGTCTTGGAAATGACCTATAATCAATAAGTCGGCAGTGTTGTCGGCGATGTTTTGAATGGTGGCTTTTATTTTCATGCTTTATTCCTTATATATATGAACCGCGCATTTTATACAAAATGAAGGCCATTCACCAGATTTTAGTACCCACAGCGATGCAGAACCTCAGGCAAGACATAAAAATGCCCATAATCGCTTTATGAAAATGAATGTCAGCTAAGTCTGTGGCACAGCTTGGCTTTCTGATAAAATGGCGCGCCACGATTTGAATCTATGAATGTGAATATTTTAGCCAACTATTTAAGAAAACAATGTATACAAACCAGTTTGGTGGTTTTGATGCTGTTGTTTTTATTGATGGTGGGCACTTTGTTTACCTCCACTTTAAGGGCCATCGCGCGTGGTGTGTTGCCTCCTGAGTTGTTGTTTACTGAATTGAGTTTGCGTTCGGTGGATGTGCTGAGCATATTGGTACCTTTGTCTTTTTTCTTGGGTGTGTTGGTTTCTTTGAGTGGTTTTTATAGAAACCAGGAGGCCGTCATCATGCACAGCGTGGGTTGGTCAACAAAGTCGATGTTAAAAGCTTTGATGCCTTTGGCGGTGGTTGTTTTTGTGGTGATGTTGTTTTTGTCACTGGTTGTCTCACCGGAGGCAGCCAAAATTTCTAAAGAGTTGACCAGCAAGGCCAATGATGAAATTTCATTGATGGGCCTTTCCGAAGGTAAGTTCCAAAAGTTCTTTTCATCTGATGGCGTGATCTTTGTAGAAAAGGTGAATGTGGAGCAGCAAAGGGTTGAGCACATATTTGCCAACATCAGTCACGATGACCGCATCGACACCATCACTGCCGAGTACGGTTACCAGTATGAAGAAAATGGCCAAAAGTATGTGGCTTTATTCAATGGTTTCAGAAATGAAGGTCAGCCTGGTACGCAAAAATACACACTGATGAAATTCAAGCGCAATGACATCATGTTGCCTTCGCTGGATGAAAAAATTGCTGAGTTGGATGAAAAATCAAAAACATCGATGGAATTATGGGGCTCTGTTGATGTCAAAGAACAAGCGCAACTGCATTGGCGCATCATGCCATCGCTGACGGTGATGGTGTTGTTCGTTTTGGCTGTCAGCTTGTCCAAAACATCACACAGAGAAGCCAAGTTCATCAACTTGGTGATTGGGGTTTTGGCTTATGCATTTATGGTGAACCTGTTGACCATAGGGCAGTCATTGTTGGAACAAGAAAAAGTGCCTATGGCTTTTGGCCTGTGGTGGGTTTATCTTGTCTTTCTGGTTTATGGTTTGTGGCGCATCAAAAAAACAGATGGCCCAGTGCTCAAACTGCAAGCCGTCAAAACAGGTCAGGCGCAATAATGGGTTTGGTTTATCGCTACCTATTTAAATCCATATCGGCTGCTTTGTTGTTGGCTGTTTTGGTTTTGTTGTCCATAGATGTGCTCTTTGCTTTAATCAAAGAGCTGAATGATGTGTCATCCGCTTACACCTTGGGTGATGTATTCTTTTATGTGGCCTTGACCATTCCCAGTAAAGTTTATGAATTGTTTCCTGTCAGTGCAGTGCTGGCAGTTGTGGTTGGGCTGGGGGCATTGGCAGCTGGTTCTGAGTTGGTGGTGCTGATGACTTCAGGTTTCAGTCGTTTGCGGATTGCTGTCGTGGCTTTGGGTTCGATTGGGTTTTGGCTGCTGATGGTGATGTGGCTGGGAGAGTTTGTTGCCCCAGCTGGCGAACAGATGGCACAGGATTTTCGTAACCATAAAATTTCACAAGGCAAATCAATCAGCACCTCTAAAGCCATTTGGTTGAAAGATGGTGATGTGGTTTTGAAAACAACACAAATGCGTGCTTTGGGAGGCCATGGCGGTTATCAGCTGGAGGGGGTGACGGTTTTCGAATTGTCCGAACAAAAGCTGAAGCAAGTGTCAAAAGCCCAAAGGGCGACTTATCAAAACCAAAAGTGGCAGTTGGAAAATATTCAAATTTCTCAATTTCAAGCCGATGGGGTGCATTTAGAGCAATTGGAAACCTTGGCTTGGGCGTCTCGAATTGAGCCGGAGATTCTGAGTATCAGCAGTACTCGGCCCAAGTATTTGAGTTTACGCGACATCAAAAAATACCAGCAATTCACAGAAGAAACCGAAGGCATGCAGTCAGCCTATCACATTGCCTGGTGGTCTAAATGGAGTTTTCCTTTGTTGGTTATGGCCACGGCATTGTGTGGAGTGATGACCTTGTTTGGTCAGATTCGTTCAGGGGGTATGGCGCAACGACTGGTGATTGGTATTGTGATTGGTATTGTGATTTATCTGATCAATAAAACCTTGTTGAATTTTGGTGAGGTGTATCATGTTTATCCGTTCTGGGTAGCCACATTGCCGTCCTTGGCTTTGGTTTTGCTGTTGTTGTTGAGTTTGGCTGGCAAACTCAGGTTTTCTTGATGGACATCACTTGCGTGCCACTGACTTGGTCCATCCACGACCGCTTGTCTTGACGCCAAAGCTTGGCCCACAATCCCAGGCCAAGTAAAGCGGTGCTCAATAAACCTGTTAAAAAACGCAAGCTGGCTGTTCCCCAGGTCATCTCTCTGTGGTCTACGATGGCAATTTTCCAAGCACGCATGCCCAAGGTTTGGCCGCCAGATTTCCATGAATAGGTGAAATAGAGAAAAACTTCAGCGGCCAGCAAGCATTGGAACCAAATGGTGCCGGCTGACACTTCTTCACCACTTCTGGATAGCATGACAAACAGCGAAGTTGTCAAAAATAGGCCCAAAATAGGAAAAATGTCGTAGAGCAATGAAAACAGGTGTTTAAAAACTGAAGAGTGGTTCATTTTATGATTTGCCTTGTAAATGATTGAACGGCTTGGATTTTATAGAAATGTGTTAACGATTTGTGACAATTTTTTTCTTAATTTAGCGTAAATATTTCTTTAATTTTTCGAGAAAGGCGGGTATTCTTGTTCCCCACTGAGTCGAGTGAAACAGGTTTTTAGGTGTGTTTTTGACTAAAAAATACCCTTAAAATCAATGGTTTCACGTAATTCTTAAACTAATAATTGGAAGGGAAGGTATGCTAATATCTCACAATTCTAAAGTTAATTTGACCTCTAAAATGGTCGTTTTGGCTTTAATGTTCGTTTCAGTTGCAGTGTCTGCACAATTACAAACCGCAGTACAGGTGGTGACCAACACCAACAATGCAGCCGCAACATCTCAAAATAACGTCAATCGATTGAATGACCAAACAGAAGAGTTGTTGGTTCAATACAGAACAGTATTGTCTGAAATCGAAAGTTTGCAGGTGTATAACCAGCAGTTAGAAAACGTGGTTAATGACCAAAACATCACCATTCAATCGATGAATGAGCAAATGACCGAGTTGGAATCTACCAACCGTGCCATTGTGCCTATGGTGATTGAAATGGTTGATATGATCAGAAAGATTGTTGAGGCCGATGTGCCTTTCAGAAAGCAAGAGCGTTTAAGACGTGTTGCTACACTGGAAGGAATTTTGGATAACTCGGGTGTGACGACTTCTGAAATATACAGAAAAGTGACAGAAGCTTACCAAATTGAATTGGATTATGGTCGTTCGGTTTCAACTTATGAAGACGAGTTACCTGGTAACAATGTAAAGGTTAAGTTTTTGCAAATTGGTCGTACCGCTTTGTTATACCAAACATTGGATGAGAAAGAGTCTGGCATGTGGAATGCTTCGACCAAGCAGTTTGAAAAATTGGATGACCGATACAATTCAGCCATCAAAGAAGGTTTGA
The DNA here is from genome assembly GCA_030432115.1 of Gammaproteobacteria bacterium. Lineage (GTDB taxonomy): Bacteria > Pseudomonadota > Gammaproteobacteria > Xanthomonadales > Marinicellaceae > Marinicella. The sequence continues at coordinate 15,164 of JAUIHY010000010.1, forward strand.
GAATTGCTGCTAAACAAGCAGCGCCTAACTTGGTTGGTTTGCCCGTATTGATGAGCACAGGAGAATAAGATGAAAAAATTAACTACTTTGTTATTGGCATTGTGTTTTTCAGCTACTGCTGTGCAAGCACAAGATATGTCATTAGACCAGTTGTTAGAAGTGGTCAAGAAAGCTGCCACTGAAAGTTCTGCAGAAAACAAAAGACGTGAAGCTGAATTTAAATCCAAACGTGATCAACAGCGCCGTTTGTTGAGCGAAGGCAGAAACCAATTGGCTGCTTTAGAGCGTCGCACTGAAGAGTTGAAGCTGGCTTACGACAACAACGAAAAAACCTTGGCAGAATTAGAAACCACTTTGGCAGAACGTTCTGGTAACTTGGGTGAAATGCAAGGTACCGTTAAAGTTTTGGCTGGCGATTTACGCAGCGCATTAGAAGAGTCAATGACTTCTGCTGAATTTCCGGGCCGTGTTGAATTCTTAACGCAACTGGCGTCACAAACCAAATTGCCTAACATCCAAGAATTGCGTCAACTGTGGTTGGCCATGCAAACTGAGATTGTTGAAGAAGGCAGAATTTCTAAATTCACCACCAATATCCGTGATGAGCGCGGTGAAGTAGAAAGCAATGTAGAAGTGACTCGTGTGGGTACCTTCAATGCATTTGATGCTGACGGTAATTTCTTGGTATGGAAATCTGCTGCCGATGCGGGCACAGGAACTGGCCAAGGTGAGTTACAAAGATTGCAGAAGCAGCCAGCGGCACAGTATGCTGGTTTAGCAAAGAAATTTGTTGCCACACCAGCAGGTCAGTTGGGTGAAGTGCCTATGGATTACACCCGTGGTACTATTTTGCAATTGGTTGTTCAAACACCAAGCTGGCAAGATAAAGTCAAGCAAGGTGAAGAAGTGGGTTACACCATTTTGATCATGGGTGGTATTGGTTTAGTGATTGCCATCATTAAGTTCTTCATGTTGTTGGGCTCTGGATCTAAGATCAAGTCACAATTGAAGAAAAAGCAACCCAGCCAAAACAATGCCTTGGGTCGCATCATGTCAGTTTATACTGAGAATCCAGACACTGACATTGAAACCATGGAGTTGAAATTAGATGAAGCCATCTTGCGTGAAACAGGTCCGTTGGAATCAGGTTTGTCTATCATCAAAGTGTTTTACGTGATTGCTCCTTTGATGGGTCTGTTGGGTACCGTTGTTGGTATGATTCAAACCTTCCAAATGATTACATTGATGGGTACGGGTGATCCTAAGTCTATGGCTGGCGGTATTTCTATGGCGCTGGTAACCACAGTATTGGGTCTGGTTGTGGCCATTCCTTTGACCGTATTGCACTCTATTTTACAGTCTATGGCGCGTAAACAAACGCAAATCTTAGAAGAGCAAAGTGCAGGCATCGTAGCCCGTATGGCGGAGAAATAAGATGTTTTGGCTCAAAGAGCGTTGGTACAGCATTTTATCTTTTATTGACATGGGTGGCCCAGTGCTTTGGGCCATCATGGTGTTGCTATTTGTAATGTGGCTGATGATTCTTGAGCGTTCTTGGTTCTATTTTGTGACTTACCCCAAGTTAAGAAACAAAATCATTAAAGAATGGGACGAACGAGAAGACACAACCACCTGGTATGCCAGGCGAATCAAAGAAGCCAAAGTGTCTGAAGCGTCAATCAGTTTACGCTCAGGGCTTGGTTTTCTAGAGTCGTTGGTGGCGATCAGTCCACTGTTTGGATTGTTTGGTACAGTTTATGGCATGTTGCAAGTATTTGACATCATGGCCATTGCGGGTACCAGTAATGCCAGAGCGATGGCCGGTGGTGTATCAAAAGCCACAGTGCCGACCATGGCTGGAATGGTTGCTGCGTTGTCAGGTGTGTTTTTCACCACGTTTTTCAAGCACAAGGCGTCAGTTGAAGCTGAAAAATTAGAAGACAGAATGCAGTCACATTGAATATTTATTGAACCTGAGCCTTGTGCTCAGGTCAATAACATTGAGAAAAAAGAGAATTGAACAATGAAGAAAAGACATTTTCATGAAGACGAAGCAGAAATCAACATCACGCCCATGCTGGACGTGGTATTCATCATGTTGATTTTCTTTATCGTAACCACTTCATTTGTAAAAGAAACGGGTGTTGATATTTCAAGGCCTTCCAATTCAAATGCCAAGCAAGTCAAAAAAGGTAATATTTTAGTTGCCATTAAAGATGACGGTGCGATTTGGATTAATAAACAAGAAGTTGATTTGCGAGCGGTGCGTTCACGTGTTGAAAAAATGCACGCCGAAAATCCAGAAGCCAGCGCTGTGATCATTGCAGATCGTGGTTCACGTACAGGTGATTTGGTTCAAGTAATGGATCAAATTAAATCAGCCGGTGTGGAAAGCATTTCAATCGCTGCAGAAAAAGACAAGGGGTAACGCGTATGAGTTTGCCTCGTTTTATTCTTGTCGGTTTTGTTGCAGCATTTATTACTGTTTCTCTGTACCTGTTGATGCACCATTTGGTGAATCAAGCTGCAGACGATCGTAATAATGACGACGAATTGCCATCGATTGATTTCACCAAGGTGAAGTTAGAAGATGAGGTGAGAGAGCGTTCTCGTCGCATCCCTAAAAAGCCGCCACCACCCAAAGAGCCGCCACCACCACCCAAATTGAATGTTGCTCAACAACAACAAGTTGTGAACAACATGCCAATGGCAAACATTCCAAATTTAGATTTGGGAATGGGTGGAGATGGTCCCTTTTTAGGTCAAATTGGTCAAGTTGATATGGGTGCTGAAGGTGGAGTAATACCCATTGTCAGAATTGCGCCACAATATCCACGAAAAGCTTTGATGGCGAAAATTGAAGGCTGGGTTAAGGTTCAATTCACCATCACACCTGGTGGTACCGTTTCAAACCCGACTGTCGTTGATTCAAAGCCAAAACGTATTTTTGACCGTGAAGCCATTCGTGCCATTTTGAAATTTAAATTCAAGCCCAAAGTGGTTAATGGTCAGCAGGTTGAACAAGTTGCAACGCAAACCATTGAGTTTGAATTGCCTGAAGGTTAATTAAAGGAGCATTTTTATGAAAAAAATAATCACATTAGGTGCTTTGTTATTGTCTTCTGCGTCTTTGTTGGCTGGGTCGTTAAAAACAGACAATCCAGAAAGAAAGCCTAAGACTCAAGTGTTGATGTCAGAGCAGCAATCTAAAAAAATTACCAAATTGAATGAGTTTTTGGCAGATGAAAAATATGCAGAAGCCAGGTCAGGATTGCAAGCCATGTTGGCTAAAACCAATGCCAAGCGTGATGCATATGTTCAAGCGGTGCTGTACCAAATGCTGGGTTTTGTGGAGTCAGCAGAAGGTAACTACGGAAAAACATCTGAGTACTTTACCAATGCAATCCGATTGGATGCATTACCTAACCAAACTCATTTTGGCATGATGCTTCAATTGGCTCAAATAAAAATGGCCGACCAAAATTATCAAGGTGTTTTAAAGTCTTTGGATGAATACTTCAAAGTGGTCGATGAAATTCCTGATCGAGCTTTTGCTATTAAGGCCAATACACATGCTCAACTAGAGCAATACCGTGAAGCCCAAAAAGCAATTAAGCAAGCAATTGAATTGACGGATGACCCTAAAGAAACCTGGTACCAGTTGTTGCTTTCTACTCATGCAGAATTGTCTGAATACCGTGAAATGACTGATGTGCTAAAGATCCTTATAGGTATGGCACCCAATAAGAAAATTTATTGGAAGCAGCTGTCTTCAGTGTATTTTACATTGAAGGATGACAAGCAATCTTTGGCTGTTTTGGCCATGGCTGAGAAAAAAGGCTTGTTGGAAGAAGAAAGTGAATACATGCAGCTTTATAAAATGTACACCTATAACAGCGTGCCCTACAAAGGGGCTCAATTGTTAGAACGTGCTATGAATGAAAAGAAAGTAGAAGCTAATTTCAAGAATTTAAAACAATTAGGTCAGACTTGGTATGCGGCCAAGAATGTCGATAAGTCCTTAGAGGCTTATGACAAAGCAAGCGCATTTGCTCAAGACGGAGAAATGGACTTGACCAGAGCCTATTTGTACATTGATTTGGAAAACTGGCCCAAAGTTGTGTCTTCTATCACATCAGCCATACAAAAAGGCGGTTTGAATGATGACAAGCTGGGCAACGGTTGGTTGATGTTGGGTATGGCCCAAGCCAGTTTGAAGAAATACGCACAAGCCAGAAAAGCATTTAATAATGCCATTCAGTATCAAAAATCAAGAAGCAACGCACAACAATGGTTAAATCATTTAACCACTTTAGAAAAAAAGGCAGAAGCTGAAGCTTAATACTTTTTTTACTTTCAATAAGGTCAGGAACTGATTTTGTCAGTTCCTGATTTTTTAATCGTCATGTTTTCAATGCATTGATTCAAGGCGTCAATGATATTCAATCAAAGCTTTCCAATTGTTAGCTATTTAATGATTAAATATGGTTTTTTTGAAAGAATTGACTAGAATGTTGTGTCTAAATGAAACCAAGCAGGCTTGCAATTGTCTACCTGTTGTAGATTTTTTAGGAAGATTATGAAAAAAATATTACCCTTTATGGCCTTGTTGGCCACCAGTACAATGGTTTTGGCTGATGATTTGGCCAAATACACAGTGGCGTTGCAAAAAATTGCTTCTCCAGCTACAAAAGTGGTAGCGGTCGCTGATACACCAATCAAAGGCATCAAAGAAATTTTGGTTGATGTGGGTCGTGGTTCTGAAGTGATGTATATTTCAGCAGATGGCAAATACTTGGTGAACGGTTCTTTGTTTGATATCGAAAACCGAGTTGATCTCACTGATGCCAAGAAAACAGAAATGCGCAAAGACGTGATGAAAGCCTTTGGTAAAGGTGACACCATCGATTTTTTCCCTGAAGAAGGAAAAATGACCAGTCATGTCACCGTTTTTACTGACATTGATTGTGGATATTGTAGAAAACTGCATGCCGAAATCAAGGGTTACAATGATTTAGGTATTGGTGTTTCTTATTTGTTTTTTCCTCGTGCAGGTGTTCAATCAGCTTCATTTGACAAAGCGGTGAACGTTTGGTGTGCTAAGGATCAACAAGAGGCCATGACATTGTCCAAAGCGGGTGAAACTGTTGAGCCAAAAACATGTGACAATCCCATTGAAGCACATTACAAAGCTGGAGTTACTGCCGGTGTTTCTGGAACCCCCGCTTTGATTTTGGATGATGGCACATTGATGCCGGGCTATTTGCCACCAGCCCAATTAAAGCAGCGCATGGATATGTTGGCAATGCGGAAGTAAAATTCCACCGCCTTTAAAAAAGCCGCTCTTATGCGGCTTTTTTTGTGCCATAGCTCAGCGCAAATTGTCGCTTTCATGTAAAATAACGTGTTTTTTTTAATTCTGAGAAATTGGCTGTTCCTATGGCGCTACATATTTACACATTTGTTGGTGGCGAAAGCTGCTCGGCCTTCCGTTTAAGGAAGTTGAATCAAGCATTGCAAGGCCAAGCTGTGGTTAACAATGCATCGCATGTCTACGTAGTAGAAACACAATCGGCTTTGAATCAAAATGATGTTGAATTGATAGAGAAACTTCTACAAGCCAGTCAGCAATCCATTAATTTTTCATCACAGTCACTGATTGTTATGCCTCGAATTGGTACCATTTCTCCGTGGTCTACCAAAGCAACAGATATATTTAGGCATTGTGACCTGAGTGTGGTTAACCGTGTAGAAGCAGGGCAGTTGTATGAATTTAAAAGTCCTGTTGCAACGGTCCCACAATTGTTGTTTGATCGCATGACAGAGCAAGCCATTGATAAATCAGAGCTGCTCAATGATTTATTCAATCACGAAACACCAAAACCGGTCACTTCAATTGATTTGAATGAAGGCATCGCATCGCTTGAACGTTTGAATCAATCATTGGGTTTGGCTTTGTCCGCTGATGAAATTCAATACCTATTTGACGCCTATCAAGAAGCAGGGTCTTCGCCGACTGATGCTGAATTGATGATGTTTGCTCAAGCCAATTCTGAGCATTGTCGTCATAAAATATTTAATGCTGAATGGACCATAGATGGCCAAGTTCAGCCTTTGAGTTTGTTCAAAATGATCAAGAATACAGAACAAACCGTTTCACAAAAAGCTTTGTCTGCATACAAAGACAATGCGGCAGTATTTGCAGGTGGTCAGGGCCAAAGGTTGATTAACCAAACATCTGACGCGGTTTATCAATTTGAACAGCAAGACATCGATGTATTGATCAAAGTTGAAACACATAACCATCCTACGGGTATCGAGCCATTTGCAGGCGCTGCCACGGGTTCGGGTGGTGAAATTCGTGATGAAGCTGCCACAGGACAGGGTGCCAAACCAAAAGCAGGTTTGTGTGGTTTTTCTGTCAGTCACCTGCATATTCCTGGGTTTGAGCAGGTATGGGAAAATGCTTCGCCGGGTACACCGTCGCGTATGGCCACTGCTTTTGAGATCATGCAAAAAGGCCCAATAGGGGCAGCGGCATTTAACAACGAATTTGGACGCCCGAATATTTGTGGTTACTTCAGGAATTTTGAAATTCCATCAGGCGATACGAAATGGCGAGGTTACCACAAGCCCATCATGTTGGCAGGTGGACTGGGCAACATCAACAACATCCATGTCACTAAACAAGATACCCTGGCAGGTGATTACGTCATCGTTCTTGGTGGACCTGCCATGTTGATTGGTTTGGGTGGCGGCGCAGCAAGTTCCATCACCAGTGCCGATGGACAAGAAGATTTAGACTTTGCTTCTGTGCAGCGCGGCAATCCCGAAATGGAACGCCGTTGCCAAGAAGTCATTGACCGTTGTTGGCAACAAAAAACAGAAAGTCCTATTCGATCCATTCACGATGTAGGAGCGGGTGGCTTGTCCAATGCGATTCCAGAAATTCTTGATGATGCAGCTGTGGGTGGTGAAATTGAACTGCGTCGATTACAAATTGACCATGTTTCCATGTCGCCGATGGAAATTTGGTGTAATGAGTCACAAGAGCGTTATGTGCTTTCAATCAAGCCAGAGAAATTGGCAGATTTTGAGGCGCTGTGTACACGCGAACGATGTCCTTATGCGGTGATGGGGCAGGCGACAGATCAGCAAACATTAAAGGTGAACGATGAATTGTTCAATGATTCGCCAGTTAATGTGCCGATGTCATTGTTGTTTGGTAACACTCCAAAAACTGAGATTTCAATTGAGCGCAAAGCACCAGTTGTTAAACCATTTGTCAATCAACAAACCGATGTAAAGAAAGCTTGTGAGCAGGTGTTGTCTTTCCCCACTGTGGCCAGTAAGAAATACCTGATCACCATAGGAGACCGAACAGTGTCAGGCATGATACACCGTGATCAAATGGTCGGCCCTTGGCAGGTGCCTGTGGCCGATTGCGGTATCACTTTACGTGATTACCATGGCTTGGCTGGTGAAGCCATGAGCATGGGGGAGCGTACCCCAGTCGCTTTGATCAACCCAGCCGCCTCAGCACGTTTGGCTGTGACTGAAGCCATCACCAATTTATCATCAGTGGCGATTGAAAATATGAACCAAATCAAACTGTCAGCCAACTGGATGGCCGCCAGTTCCGAGCCGGGTGAATACCAAGCTTTGTATGAAGCTGTTCAAGCGATTGGAATGGAGCTGTGCCCTGCATTAGATATCGGTATCCCAGTGGGTAAGGATTCATTGTCGATGCACACTTCTTGGCAAGATGGTGGTGAGAAATCTGTGACTGCCCCCATGTCTTTGGTGATTTCAGCATTTGCGCCGGTCAAAGATGTGACGTGCCACGCCACGCCACAATTGTCTGGTAACCATGGAAATCCTTTGTTTTTATTGGACTTATCAGCCGGCAAAAATCGATTGGGTGGTTCTGTTTATTACCAAACGCAAAAACAAATGGGTGAGGAGTCAGCGGATTTAGATTCACCTGAGTTGTTAGTGAATGTGTTTGCCTTGGTTCAAAAGCTACACGCCAGTGGTGCTTTGTTGGCATATCATGACCGTTCAGATGGTGGATTGTTTGCTACTTTGGCAGAAATGGCTTTTGCTGGTCATTGTGGATTAGACATAGAACTGGCACACACCGATTTGGAAGCACAGCTGTTCAACGAAGAACCGGGTGTGGTTGTTGAAATTGATCCTGACTTTGTAGATAAATTTAAATCATTGGTGGCCCAAAGTGGCTTAACTGAATGCTTGTCACAAGTGGCAAGTATCAACGAAAAAGCACAAGTCAATATCAATGGCAAAGAGATCAGTTGGGACTTGTCAACTTTGGAAAAGCTGTGGTCAGAGGCCAGTTATTTGATGGCCAGGCACAGAGACAACCCACAAGCTGTGGACCAAGAATATGCCTTGTTGGGTGATGACAATCCGGGCATCAAACCATTGACTAAATTTGATTACAGCCAAGCGCAAATCAAACATTATGCGGGTCAGAATAAACCCAAGTTGGCGATTTTGCGCGAACAAGGCGTCAATGGTCAAAATGAAATGGCAGCGGCATTTATGCGAGCAGGTTTTGATTGTGTGGATGTACACATGTCAGATTTGTTGTCAGGTAAACGTGAGCTTGCTGAATTCAAAGGATTGGTGGCCTGTGGTGGTTTTTCTTATGGTGATGTTCTGGGGGCGGGTTTAGGCTGGGCCAAAACCATTTTGTTCAACCCGAAATTGAAAGCACAGTTCAAAGCATTTTTTGCTGATGAAAAAACCTTTGCTTTGGGCGTCTGTAATGGCTGTCAAATGTTGTCAGGCTTGCGCAGTATCATTCCAGGTACTGACCATTGGCCCGATTTCGTTCGCAATGAATCAGAACAGTTTGAAGCGCGATTTTCTCAGTTGGAAATTCCAGCTGGTAACAGTCTGTTTTTTGAAGGCATGGCTGGGGCGAGGATTCCCGTGGCCATAGCTCATGGTGAAGGTCGAGCTGATTTTGGAACAAAATCCGTAAAACCCACTGTGGTGGCTGCTCAGTACATCGACAACCACGGTCAAGCCACACAAACATACCCTTACAACCCAAATGGATCGACCCAGGCGGTGGCCGCAGTGACCAGTGATTCTGGTCGTGTTTTGGCGATGATGCCTCATCCCGAGCGCGTGTTCAGAACAGCGCAAATGTCATGGGCGCCAGCCGAATGGGGTGAAAATTCACCTTGGATGCGAATGTTTTACAATGCCAGGAAATTCGTAGGTTGATATGAAATCGCCGATAAAACAGCTCATACTCAGTGCGATTTTGTACCTGCCTTTGTGCTTTTTTATCTGGTTTTATGGTGCCACATTGTGGGTGATGCCGGTCCGATGGTTGACTGAATTGGCCTTGAATATGTGGCAGGCAGACTTGTTTAATGGGGTGTTACAGCACCACTATTTATTGACAGTGGAAACTTTAATTTTCCCCTCAGAGGTGTTGCCAGGACATGAAGGGAAAATTGCTGTATTGGACGTTTCAGTCAACCCCATGATTTATGGTTATGGATTGGCTGTGGTTGGAGGCTTGGTGGCATCGGTGCCTGATTTAAAGTGGCAAAACAAGCTGTTACAAATCATCGTCACGTATGTGGTGGTGGTCTTGATACAGGGTTTTGGTTCATTTTGGCAAACCATCAAATCATTGATGTTTTCAGGAGGTGATGCGCAAAACGCCATCTTGTCCACTGGGATCTCTGCTGATTGGGTGGCTGCCATGTACCAGTTGTCTTATTTGATATTGCCGGCTGTTTTGCCAGTGGTGTTGTGGATACTGATGAACAGGACCTTCATAGAACAACTGATTGAAAAGCCTTCACGGCATTCTGCCTCACAGGCCAAGACCGGTGATGGTGAGTAGTTGACATAATAAAGAACTTTAATCAGATTATAATGTCTGATGGATGTAACAAATAATGACAGATTCGTCACAAATGACAGAAACAATGACAACAGACAACAGCGAAACACTTTCAGCAAAAGATACTGAATCAGTGGACAACATGCCTGCAGCAAAACCCAAAGGGTTTGAAGCGCAATTGTGCGACTATTTGGTAGAGCAAGCTCGAATAAAAGAGGAAGACTTGCAACGTGGTGTGCGATTACACCATGAAAGTTTTGGCGGTTCATTGGTGCCATTGTTGGTGCGATTGGGCCTGGCCTCTGAAAGAGATGTGGCGCTGAGTTTACATGAATTGATGGATTTGCCATTGATGGATGACAAAGCCATGCCTGAAACTGTGGCCATTGATACAGAATTTCCATTGCGGTTCATGCGAGAAAGCCAGTTTGTTCCAATTGCTGAAGATGAAGAGACCTTGTCTTTGGTGATGGTCTATCCATATGATGAGTTCTTAACCAAAGCCCTCACCATGGCCTCATCCAAGGCTTTGGATATCAAAATTGGTATGCCATCGGATGTGGAAAATGCCATAGAAAAATATTTTGGTGGTGGCAAGTCTGCCATGGGGCAGATTGTAGAAGGTCTGTCAGATGAAGGTGGCGAAGAAGAAGATGTAGAACACCTGAAAGATTTGGCATCAGAAGCGCCTGTGATTCGATTGGTGAATATGGTGATGCAAAGAGCGGTTGAATCGCGGGCATCGGACATCCACATTGAGCCTTTCGAGAATCGCTTGAAAGTGCGTTACCGCGTAGACGGTGTATTGCATGAGGTGGAATCTCCGCCAGCACGTTCCACTGCCGCAGTGATTTCGCGAATCAAGATCATGGCCAAATTGAACATTGCTGAAAGGCGATTACCACAAGATGGCCGCATCATGTTGCGTGTTCAAGGTAAAGAATTGGATTTGCGTGTGTCCACCGTACCCACTTCTTATGGTGAAAGTGTGGTGATGCGTATCTTGGACAGAGAAAGCATTGTGTTTGATTTTCATCAGCTGGGTTTCAGGGAGAATACCTTAGGCCCGTTCATGAAAGTTTTGGAAATGCCGCATGGTATTTTATTGGTCACCGGGCCAACGGGTAGTGGTAAAACCACCACGCTTTATACGGCACTACAAAAATTAAACACAGAAGACCGAAAAATCATCACGGTGGAAGATCCTGTTGAGTATCAACTGACGGGTATCAACCAAATTCAAGCCAAGGCATCCATCGGCCTGGACTTTTCTTCGGCTTTGCGTGCCATTGTGCGACAAGATCCAGACATCATCATGATAGGTGAGATGCGTGATTTGGAAACAGCACGGATTGCGATCCAATCGGCATTGACAGGTCACTTGGTGTTGTCCACCATTCATACCAATTCCGCCGCCGGTGGTATCACCCGTTTGATAGACATGGGTGTGGAAGATTATTTGTTGACCTCAACGATCAATGGCTTGCTGGCGCAACGTTTAACCCGTCGCTTGGATAAAAGCAGCATGGAAAAATACCGCGTCATGCCAGAAATGGCGGAAGAACTGAAGTTGCATGAAATCAGTGACGACAAAGAATTTTATTTTTATCGTCCCCAAGCTTCAGAAACCAATCCGACCGGTTACGGTGGTCGTTTGTCCATTTTGGAGTGTTTGACCATGACGGAAGAAATCAGGCGTTTGGTCATGAAAGGTGCCACTGCGGGCGAGTTGCAGCGACAAGCACAGGCTGAAGGCATGTTGACCATGTACCAGGATGGTTTGCTCAAATGTTTAGCCGGTGATACCAGTTTTGAAGAAGTCATCAGGGTGTCACACGAATAATGGCTCA
>JAUIHY010000186.1 GCA_030432115.1 Gammaproteobacteria bacterium
TGGCATCACCCCAGCCTCAACGGTGGCTAAAATCCATGATTTACAGCAAAGTCAAGGTCAATCTGGACCACGAGAGATGGTCAAAGTGGCCGAAGGTGCTTCAAAGTACGACATCAAAAAAGCCAAAGATGTCAGTAAGTTGCTGGCAAAACTTGAAAAAGAAATGAAACAGCATGCAGCAGATTTGGCATTTGAAAAAGCGGCTGATCTCCGAGATGAAATTGAACGGGTTAAGTCATTGGTGTTTTGATGTTTGGCTATTCGTGGATGCCACATTCTCGTTTTAATCCAAAGAATCGCAGCTGTTCAATTTGATCCACTTGGTGAATGGATTGGGTGCTGTGGGTGTCTCCAATTGATAAATATCCTTGTTCCCAAAGGGGGTGGTATGGCAGCTGGTGTTTTTTAAGGTAATGATAAACATCTCGATCTGACCAATCCAAAATGGGGTGGATTTTGTGGCGGTTGTTTTTGATTTCAATAAAATGTTTTTGTGCCCGATGATCGCTTTGGTTTCTGCGAATACCGCTGAACCAGGTTTGGATGTTTAAATCGCGCAAAGCCTGTTCCAATGGTTGGGTTTTCCGCAAGGCATTGTAACGTTCTATGCCCTCAATACCTTGGTTCCATAATTGTCCATGTCTGGCCTCAAACCAAGCCGTTGATGTTGGGTTTTGAATCACTTTTAAATTTAAATTCAGTCGTTTGGTCAATTGATCGATGAATTGATAGGTTTCTGGAAACAGATATCCAGTGTCTATCACGATGACAGGGATGTTGGGTAGCAGTTCGGTTGCCAAATGCAGGCACACCGCTGATTGGGCACCGAAGCTTGAAGTTAATGCAAATTGGCCTGGGAAATGCGCCAAGCTGTAAGCGATGCGGTCAGAAGCATCGCGTTCAACCATCTTTTGGTTCAAGCGATTGATTGAAAATGCAGTGTTCATGTTCAGGCCACCATATGGACTTCAATACCGTGTGTGACCGATTTCACATGTCCAGATCGAATCACAAAGTCACCAAATGCCTCTCCTTCATTGCCAGTTTGTGCATAAGCACCAATCAAATGGTCTAAATGTGACAGTATTTCTTTTTCGGTGATGTTTTCTTGGAACAGTTGATTGAGACGGTTGCCATTGGGCTGACCGCCAAGGTACATGTTATAACGACCCAGTGCTTTTCCGACGAAACCTATTTCTGAGACAAAGGGTCTGGCACAACCATTGGGGCAACCGGTCATGCGTATGCTGATGGGGCGGTCTAAGATGCCATGTTTGGCTTGGATGGCTTCTACTTGGGTGATGAAATCAGGCAAATAGCGTTCAGCTTCAGCCATGGCCAAGGTGCAACTGGGCAATGCAACGCAGGCCATGGCCAATTGACGTGTGGCGGAAGCTTGTCCTTTGGATAAATACTGTGTTAAAAGTACATCGATGGCAGCTTTGTTTTCATCACTGACTTGAGCAATGGTCAAATTTTGATTAGGGGTGATGCGAAAATCCCCTTGATGCACATGGGCAATGGCTTTCAATGCAGAGCGAATTTGTGTTTGCTCATTGTCCACCACGCGGCCGTTGCTGATAAATAAAGTGTGGTTCCAACTGCCATCGTGGTTCTGTTGCCAACCAAAACGGTCACCGTGGCTGGTAAAAGTAACAGGCTTTGCTGCTTGCAGTTTATAGCCCAAGCGGTCTGCCAGTTGTTGCTGTAACCATTCAACTCCATGGTCATCTACTGTGTATTTAAAACGGGCATGTTTGCGGTTGGTTCGGCAACCATGGTCACGTTGTGTTTTGACCACGGCTTCTGCTACTGCCACGGCTTGTTCAGGCGTACAAAACCCAATGGTGTGTGCCAACAAAGGAAAGGTTTTGGGGTCCCCATGGGTGGTGCCCATGCCGCCACCACAAGTGACGTTATAGCCAAGCAATTTATCGTTTTCTACCACAGCAACAAAACCCAAATCATGAGCCAACACGTCCACATCATTACTTGGGGGGATGACGACGGCTATTTTAAACTTTCGAGGTAGGTAAGTTTTTCCATAGACAGGTTCATGATCTGGGGTACTGCTTGAAGTATCCGTGACTTTTTCACCATCCAACCAAATCTCATGGTAGGCACGGGTTTGTGGTAACAGGTGCTCGCTGATGGCCACAGAGTCATTAAAAACGTGCTCGTGAACGGCAGACACTTCAGGACTGGCTGAGCACATGATGTTGCGATTGACGTCACCACAAGCGGCCAAGGTGTCTAATAAGGTACTGTTGATGGCAGCAATGGTGGCTTTCAGTTTGTTTTTAATCACACCGTGAAACTGAAAGGCTTGGCGCGTGGTTAAACGGATCGTTTGATTGGCATAGTGGTCTGCCATTTCATCTATGGCCAACCATTGCTTGGGTGTGCAAACGCCGCCAGGAACACGTGCACGAATCATAAAACTATAGGCGGGTTCCAGTTTTTGTTTTTGTCGCTGTTTAACTGAATCTCGATCGTACTGTTGATAAGTGCCATGAAATTTGGTTAATTGGGTGTCATCCTCGGCGATTGAACCTGTTATGGGGTCATTTAAACTTTCGACGATGGTGCCACGCAGGTAGTTGCTGTTGATTTTAATGTGCTCAACGGCTTCTAACTTGTCATTTTGATTGTCATTACTCATGTCAGTACACGTCCTTCAAGTATTTTTTGTTTCTTTTCAGTGTTTTTAAGTGATCAGTGGCGGTCGTGGTATTCATGCCACCTTGTTCGCTGATGATTTGTATCAATACGCTTTCTACGTCTTTGGCCATGTGATTGGCGTCTCCACAGACGTAAATGACTGCACCTTGTTCAATCCACTGCCACACTTCGGTACTTCGTTCCAATAAGCGATCTTGGACATAGACCTTTTCAGCTTGATCACGAGACCAAGCCAAATCTATGCGGTTCAGTAGACCTTGTTTTTGATACCTTTGCCATTCAGTTTGGTATAAGAAGTCGCTGGAAAAATGTGGGTTACCAAAAAACAACCAGTTTTTCCCATTGGCCCTTTGTGCTTGCCTTTCTTGAATAAAAGCTCGGAATGGGGCGATACCAGTTCCAGGGCCAATCATGATGACATCGGTATCACTGTCTTCTGGCAGTTTGAAGTTCTTGTTGTGATCCACATAGATGGCAACTTCATCGCCTTCTTGGATGCGATCGCACAGCAAACCACTGGCCAAACCATGGTGGTTGGCCTTTTTTTCCAAAGCGACAGTCAGGTGTATTTCATCTGGGAATTCAGCGCTTGAAGAGGCAATGGAATACAGGCGAGGGGTTAAGCCACGCCATTGATCAATCAAAGTTTGTACTGGCAGTTGTGACAATGCTGGGTAGGTATGAAGTAAGTCAATCAACTGTTTGTTTTGGACAAAAGCGATGAACTCTTCATGGTCGCTGCTGATGGTTTTTAATTGAGCATCATTCAACTGTTCTGCGGCAAACTGTAAAAAAGGTTTGCTGATTTGAGTCAGCTCCAATTTTTCGGTAAGCAGGACATTCAGGCTGTGGCTTTGGTTTTTGAATTGGTAGCTGTCTTCGCCATTTGCTTGTAACAACCCAATAATTTCAGTAACCAAAGATGCATCGTTGTGGGCCCAGATGCCGATACTGTCGCCTGCATGGTAACTGATGGCGTTTTCATCAATCCCCAGCTCAAGGTGATAAACCACTTTATCAGACTCATCGGCTGTGATTTTTTGTGTTTGTAACACTTCGGCATGATAGGGGCTGTTGCGGTCATGGCTTTTAACGGTTGCTTGTTGTGTGTTCAATGAGGGCAGGGCCGTGATGTTGCTGCTTTTTGTTAATGCTTGCTCAACTTCAGGCAGTAACAAGGCTTGCCATTCAGTCGCAGGCTCACTGTAGTCAACATCACAATCCATGCGATCAATGATTCTTTGGGCTCCCAAAGCGTGAAAACGCTCATCAAGCGCTTTGCCTGTATGACAAAAGAGTTCGTAGCTTGAGTCCCCCAGCGCCAATACGCTGTACTGCATATGCTTTAAGTCAGGGGCACGCTTGGAAAAAATTTGCTCATAAAATATTTCTGCATCATCGGGTGCTTCACCTTCGCCATGGGTGCTGATGATCAGGGCAATGTGAGTTTTGTTTTTCAGTTGCTTGGTCGTCACATCCGCCAACGACAATAATTCGGCGGCTATATTTTGGGCCTGGCATTGTTCGTACAATTGTTCAGCCAAAGCAGCTGAGTTACCTGTTTGGCTGCCATACAAAATAGACAATAATTGATGGGTTTGCTTTTCAGTTGTGGTTTGTGTGGACGACACAGGCGCCACATGCTGTGCAGCTGCGGCCAGATAGCCAGACAACCAAAGCTTTTGTTCTTGACTGAGTTGGTCAATGATTTGCGTTACTTGCTGTAAATCAACAGTGCTTGGCTGCTGTAAAAAGGCCATGTTGTTTAAACTCACGATTCATTACGGTTATGGAATGAATGGAAGTTTAGATGGCTAAATTAATTTTGTGAACGTACTAGAAAACATAGCCATATATAAAAAAGGCATAAGCTTTGTCTTTGCATTCATTGCGGTGCAAACAAACGTGTCAATGCTGAAGGGTTAGGGGCAGCTTTTAGATGGCATGTATCCCATGGCCTGCAATAAGGCCAAAGGAGAAACTAAATCAATTGCTTATGCTTCAGGAATGAGGCAATTGCCTCATCTAATTTGGTGGTTAGCCG
>JAUIHY010000011.1 GCA_030432115.1 Gammaproteobacteria bacterium
GGTTGCTTCTTTGAAATTGTAATCGTCAACAATTTCGCCTGTTCCTAATACTGCGGCACCTTTCAAATTAGGTGCTTTTTTACCTACCAATACGCCCATGCGATTTCTCCGTTGTGTGTTAAAAAAAAGCCATTGTACCGCAACATCACAACCGCTTCATTACGAAAATCAGAATGTTGTTTACTAAAAAATCAATCAGTCATAGATTGACTTGTCACAAAGAAAATCTGCCGCCTTTTCATCTGCATCACTGGGCCAAACATGGCCACCAGAAAAGACATCCAATTGATAATCCTCAAACGCCACCCATCCGGCATTGATGAAGGTGTTTTGGTCATTCAACGCATCAGGGTATAACGGATCACTGTCACCTATCGAGCTGAAAATTGCGGCCTGCCTGGCGGCACCAAATGGCGCTGAGGTCCCAGCAAATTGAGACAAGGCACCTGCATTGATGGCCAATGCAGCAAAATATTCAGATTCTTCTAATACCAAAGCCAAACCCACATGTGCACCGGCTGAAAAACCCCATAAATAACGCCTACTTTGCTCGATGTTGTACTCTGCATGAACTTGATTCAAAACCTCTTCTAATACCAAACCATCAAACGGAATGCTCCATCCCCCATTGGGGTGGGTGGTGACTTGGGTGACGGTGATGAATTGATACATTTCAGCAGTCGATGTCCAACTGTTGTGGGTCAGTTCAGCGACGGCCTGGTTTTCACCTGCCACGGCTTGTGCTGGCAACAAGGCCACCACGGGCATGGCCTTACTGGGTGAGTATTGACTGGGTACATACAAGTAAAATGTATATTCACTGTTGTTGATCATAACGGTTTGAGCACCGTTATAGGGGTGTGTACCCCCCGCACCCAGACTGGCTTGTGAATGATCCTGAAATCCTGAGTTGTGGATGATGTCAGGACAGCCAGAAAAACTGGGGATGTCAGGCAAGGCAAAAGAATTGCCTTGCCACAACATCAAAAACAATATGTTAATCTTCAGCCGCTTCAATTTCTAAGCTGTCCACATTTCTAAAACCTTGAGGTAACAGGCTACCACGTTTAGCGCGTGTCCCCAAATAATTAACCAAGTCTTTCCACTTAAAGCGAATGTAGCGTGCTCCAGCATGAACCAAAAAGCTTTGTTCTGAAGTGATCACCAGCACGTCGGCCAATTGCTCTTCACCCGACTTCAAACGCTTGGCAGGGATGTTAATGAGCTTATTGCCCTTGCCTTTGGCCAATTCAGGCAACTCTTCCAAAGGAAAGACCAGCATATAACCGGCTGAAGTCACACAAACCACATGGGCATCAATTTCAGAGGCGATGTGTTTGGGTTTCATGGCCACAAACCCTGCAGGGACCGTCAACACTTTTTTACCGGCCTTCATTTTACTCAATAAATTTTCCACCAAACCAAAATAGCCATAGCCGGCATTTGAGGTCATTAACACCTTCTGGTCGGGTTTCAAACAGGTCACACTGGTGGGTAGCATGTTGTCTTTGAATGTGAATTTGGTGGTCAAAGCCTCGCCCTGACCTCGAGCCGAAGGCATGGTGTGTGTGGCCAGGCTGAACGCCCTGCCATCTGCTGATAAAAATACGGAAATCAAATTACTGCGACCATGTGCGTGGTCTTGGTATTCATCACCAGGCTTATAACTCAATGCTTTGGGGTCAATGTCATGGCCTTTGGCAGCCCTGACCCAAGCCGCTTTTGACAAAACAATGGTGCTGGGTTCACTGGGCACCAAAGTGGTTTCATCAAACACCGCTGCAGCTTGTCTTTCCATCAAAGCGGTGTTGCGTTCATCACCGTAGTTGTCACGATCGGCTTTGATTTCCTTTTTAATCAACGTCTTCATTCTGGCTCGTGATTTTAACGTGCCTTCCAGTTCCGCTTTTTCTGCTTGCAACTCAATTTGTTCGGTGCGAATTTTCATTTCTTCCAATCGCGCCAAATTTCGTAAACGTGTATCTAAAATGGCATCGGCTTGAATGTCACTCAAGGCAAATGCTGCCATTAATTCCTGCTTGGGATGCTCTTCTTCTCTGATGATTCGAATCACCTCATCCAAATTCAGGTAAGCCTCCAACAAACCATCCAAAATATGTAAGCGTGCATCCACCTTGTCCAAGCGGTGCTGCAACCTTCTTCGAACGGTTTCGGTTCTGAAACTTAACCATTCAGTCAAAATCATGCGCAGGTTTTTCACCTGAGGTCGGCGATCCAATCCGATCACATTCATGTTGACCTTATAGGTTTTTTCTAAATCCGTGGTGGCAAACAAATGCCGCATCACACCATCAAAGTCCACTCGATTCGAGCGGGCTGTGATCACCAAACGCACAGGGTTTTCATGATCTGACTCATCACGCAAGTCACTCACCATGGGCAATTTCTTATTGCGCATCTGGGTGGCAATTTGTTCCAAGACCTTACTGCCTGAACATTGATGCGGTAACGCAGTCACAACCAAGTCATTGCCTTCTCTTTCATAAACGGCACGCATGCGTATGCCGCCATGACCGCTCTCGTAAAACTTAATGATGTCCTCACGCGGCGTGATGATTTCAGCTTTTGTCGGGTAATCTGGCCCTTGAATGAATTCGCACAACTCAGCCACATCGGCTTGTGGGTTATCTAACAAATGGAGAACCGCATTGGCCACTTCCGTAAGGTTATGCGGTGGCACATCGGTGGCCATACCCACAGCAATACCAGATGCACCGTTCAACAACACATTGGGCAGGCGAGCTGGCAGCCACAGAGGTTCTGTCAAAGTGCCGTCAAAATTGGGCCCCCAGTCCACCGTACCATGTGGAATTTCAGACAACAGCGTTTTGGCATAGGCCGTTAAACGAGACTCTGTGTATCGCATGGCTGCGAATGACTTGGGATCATCAGGTGACCCGAAATTGCCCTGCCCATCAACCAATGGATAACGGTATGAAAAGTTTTGGGCCATCAATACCATGGCTTCATAACAAGCAGAATCACCATGGGGATGAAATTTACCAATCACATCACCGATGGTTCTGGCGGATTTTTTGTGTTTGGATTGCGCCGACAAACCCAATTCGCTCATGGCATAAATGATGCGCCTTTGTACTGGCTTCAAACCATCACCGACAAATGGCAATGCCCTGTCCAAAACCACATACATGGAATAATCCAAGTAACTGCGTTCGGCGTATTCGCCCATTGAAATCGTTTCGAAATCCATCCTGTTCGTCATTGATTAAAGCAGCGATTGTAGCGACTTTAAAAAAAAAATTCACCTGCTTGTTATCTAATGACCTTGCTTATTTGATGTCACGGTTTACAATCAACGCCGCTATGCTGTTTACATCCCCTGTTTTTCTGTTCCTTTTTCTGCCCATTTGTTTGTTGGCCTATGCGTTGACACCCAAAGCAATGAAAAACACGCTGTTATTGATTTTCAGTTTGTTTTTTTATGCTTGGGGCGAATTACAATATGTGCTGTTGATGTTGGCATCCATCGTCAGCAATTACTTCATGGGATTGACTTTGGCACATGCCCGCAGAAAAAAAACCTGGTTGGCCATGGGCGTGACACTGAACCTCTTGCCCTTGTTGTTTTTTAAATACAGTCAATTTTTAGCCGCTCAATTTGGCCATGATTTAAGCCAAGATATACATTTGCCATTGGGCATCTCATTTTTTACATTTCAAGCCTTGTCCTATTTGGTTGATGTTTATCGCCAGGAAGTCGATGCAGAACGCAATCCTTTGAATTTAGGATTGTTTATCAGCCTGTTTCCACAATTGATTGCCGGCCCTATAGTGCGCTATAAGCACATCGCTGAGCAGTTGGTTTCCAGGCGTGTTGACTGGCCTCTATTTACTTCAGGTGTGGAACGATTTGTTTATGGGCTGGCCAAAAAATTACTGATTGCCAACACCTTGGCCGCTGTGGCAGATGAAATTTTGGCACTGCCTCCAAGCCAAATCAGCTGGGAACTGGCCTGGATTGCCATGCTGTGTTATGCCCTACAAATATATTTTGATTTTTCCGCCTATTCTGACATGGCCATTGGACTGGGACGAATGTTTGGCTTTCGTTTTCTGGAAAACTTCAATTATCCTTATGCGGCTCAGAGCTTGCAGGATTTTTGGCGACGTTGGCACATGTCATTATCAGGTTGGTTTCGTGATTACCTTTACATCCCATTGGGTGGCAACAGAAAAGGTCCTTGGCGCACCTATTTGAATTTGTTTTTGGTGTTTTTCCTGTGTGGACTGTGGCACGGTGCCAGTTGGAATTTTGTTATTTGGGGCATGATTCATGGCTCGTTTTTGGTGTTTGAACGTCAGGGTTTAAACAGCATATTGTCGCAACTGCCTCGCATAATCAGACATGTTTATGTTCTGTTAATCGTGGTGATCGCTTGGGTGTTTTTCCGAATGGAGGGCTTGGATGCTGCCTTGGGTCTTTTAAACATCATGTTCACTGGCAACCCTGAAGCCACACATTATCGTTTTGATTATTTTTTTAACAATCAATTCATCATTGTCACTGTTTTGGCCTTGTTGTTGTGTCAACCCATCGCCAAGAAATTTTGCTTGACTCCAATGGAACAACTGCCAGTGATACTACAGTACCTGCGAACATTATCTATTTCAGTGTTGTTAATTATTTCTGTGATTCTGGTTTCAGCCAATACCTATAACCCTTTTATCTACTTCAGGTTTTGATATGAAACACACAAAAATCAACCTGACTCTGACCGCAGTTCTTTTTTTAATTTTGTTGTTTACACCAATCTTAAAAAACATAACTTTCCCCAATTATGCAGAAATTCAGTTTGAAAAAAGGAGGTTACAACAATTCCCAACTTGGCCGAACAATTGGGCAACAACCCAATCATACCCTGAACAGTTTGAATCCTATTACAAAGACCATTTTGGCTTCAGACCATTTTGGGTCTCCCAATACCGACAAATAAAATCACTCATTCAAGACCCCGTTGTGGATCAAGTTATTATTGGAAAGGAGCATGGATGGTTGTTCTACAATGATGCGACAAGCGATGATGTGATTGGAGACTTCAGAAACATCAATCAATTCACAGACAAACAACTTGACCAATTTGTTGAAATTTTAATAGCCAAGAAACAATGGTTGGCCAAACAAGGTATCGAATACATTTTTGTTCTGGCACCATCCAAGCATTATGTTTACCCCGAATACTTACCTCAAAAATACCAGGCCATTGAACAAACCAACCTCAAAACCCAATTAAGCGAAGCTATAAAACAACACCCTGACTTTAACTATTTAGATTTGACTCAAACCATCATTGACGGGAAAACCGAACAGCAAATGTTCCTCAAAAATGACACCCATTGGACAGACTTTGCAACCAATTTGGCTCAACGAGAAATTGCCGCAAAGATAGAAAAATTGTTTCCTGATCAAATCACACCCAAAACCAGGCCCTGGCATGACTTCACCATTAGCACCCCCCATACTGGTGATTTAGCCATGATGAATGGCACCCCAAATAAACATACAGAAATCAGGTCATTAGCACCATTCAAAACCTGTGCAGAAACGCCTTTACAAGCCAAAGAAAAATTCAATGACACTTTTGATACTGATTGTCATTTACCGCTTCGAGCGCTGGTATTCAGAGATTCTTTTTTCAGCAACTTACAACCCTTTGTTTCCGAATACTTGGGATTGAGTCGATTCGTTTGGCAAAGAATGACTTACAAAGCAGCACAAAAACACATCTCTGAAATCAAGCCTGATGTGGTCATCGAGGAATGGGTGGATCGCCACTTACCTAAACTCAGAGCCCCCGAATAAGCACCATACTGCATATTGAGCTTACGAAGCCCATCGTTTATAATCTTAAGGGTTTTCAATCAATGCTAAGCTTATGAAAAAAATATTCCTGACATTATCCCTGTTGTCTTTTTCCGCCGTCAGCGGCCTTTACAGTGAAGATGAAATCACTGATTTTCTCAGCCAGAAATCCAACAGCCCATTAAGCACTGAGGTGCTCACCAGTAACGCGCCATTAAAAACATTGACATTCTGGTTAAAAAGTCAACAGGATGAGTTGACCAAAGAGCAACAACTGTTCGAATTGTTAAACGTTTTAGCCACCATGCCTCCTGATCCTATGCTGATGCCATTGCTTGATCATTTGAAACAGTACAAGTCACAAGCAGTAAAAATTCATGCAGAAGCACACCACCCAAGCCAAGCCACTGAAGCCATTTTTCATATTGCCTCCAAAGCCGCAGGGGTTGAGAACATATGGCACATGAAATCTGCGCAACAACAAACACAACAAATATTAACGCACAGTCACCAGCCCCTGACTGACCTTGAAAACTTATTGAAAAACCATGTCAATCAGCGCAATGCCACCTTGCTGGGCATCAAAAATGCTTTACTTCATGTCAGTGAATATGATTTAAACCAGTTAAAGCAAGCGTGCTACCAATCAGCAAAGCTGAGCATCACTTTACATGACACAGTGGCGGATCTGGCCATCATGATGCCTGATTTGGCTTTTGCCCAATGGGCCATAAGCAACACAGGAAAGTCACAAGCTGAACGCATTTATAAGCAATCCAGCCATTCATTTTCTGAAACCTATGTCACAGCGCTGATCACCCAAGACATCAAAAGCAAGGCCAACCCTTCATTTGTCACCTCATTGTTAGCCCAATATCCAGACAACCAACTGGCCACCCATTATTTGTTAAAGCAGTTGGTAAATCCCAGGCAAAGTGCTGCTGCCGCTTTTGCTTTGTCTCGCAATGAAGACCCCATGGTGTGGCAACAAATGGCGCAGATACACCAACAAAGCCAATCTGCAAAAGTCAAACGCAGCATTCAGTTGAGTTTGAAACAAAACCCATCACCAGAAGCGCAACATATACTCAAAAGGCTGGCACATGATAAGGGAGAAAAATCATGAATAAGAAATCAAAAAACTTGGTATTGACTGTCCTAGTAACCGCCATGGCAGGCGTCAGTCAAGCACAACAAATCACACACTGGACAGAACACAACAGCACTTTGGGCTTGGGCTTTCCAGTCCCGATTCCGGTTGATACACCCGAGCCTTTTGATGGCTTCAGAAGCTACAATGGCTTACACAGCAAACACATGGAAATCACCGCAGAAAACGACCATGTCACTTCGCATGTGATTGGTCAAACCATCAACAACCGTGACATTTGGGCCTATCGCTTAAGCGATGCGGATCGTGTCACAAAATACGGTGTTCAAGAAGGTGGTATGTTGATGAATGGTGGCATCCATGCCAGAGAGTGGCAAACACCTGAAACCGTTACGGGCATCATGGAGCACATCCATGCCAATCGCCATGACCAATCATTGAATCAATTCTTGTTGGAAAACACTGAAATTGTCGTGATTCCTGTCAATAACGTCGATGGTTTTTTGCAAACACAACGCTACCCCACCAGCAACTACTATTCCAACCAGCAAGGCCCTCGAGACGGTCGCATGCGCCGCAAAAACATGCGCAATGTGGACGAGGTTTTGACCACCCAATCGGATCATTTATTGGGTATCGATTTAAATCGCAACAACGACCCTTATTGGGCTGCCACCGAGAACAGCGGCAACCCAAGGTCATCAGGTGACCCCAGTTCCATCGTTCATCGTGGCAGCAACGCCTTTTCAGAACCTGAGTCTGTGGCCAGATTGAATGCGGTCAATTTGTTAGATGAAGACCATTTGCGCATTTATACCGACGTCCATTCTTTTTCTCAGGTACATTATTCTGTATATACTTTTAATCAAAACAGAAACAACCTACAGACAAGGTTGTTAACTGATTTCACCAATTACCATAAGCAATTATCCGGCAACAAAAACTATGTTGACCTACCATCACCTGCTGGCTATGGCATTGGTTCCACTGATGAATATTTTGCCTATACATACCAAGTGCCTTCTTGGACTTTAGAAATTGAGCCCACCAACACGTTTAATCCTGATGTTCACCCAGAGTTACCCGGCCACAGTGCAGATTATGGTGGGTTTGCCAACGATGGTCACGATGGTTTTATTTTGCCTGATTCTGAAATCAAGAGGGTAAGGGAAAATTTGGCCAAGGCTTTTGTTGCGACTTGGTATGGCCAAGCCGGGCCACCCAGTATCACACAAGTTCGCATTTACGACCCTGAATCAAAGGCAATCATTTTTGATGCCGAATGGGACATCGTGGACAATGACAACCGAGAATTGTTTGTAAACCACATTGGCAGATTGATGCCTGATAGGGATTATCAAGTTCGCATTCGATTTGATAAACCCATGCGCATTAAAGACAACCAGGGACAAGCCAGCAATTTGCCAGGCATCAGCCTCATTCCTGAACCCATCATCCAGTTATGGCAAGGTGACAATGAGCTGGATTTGTCTTTTAACAATGGCAAATGGATCAACGAATCTCAATCTGACTGGGAAAGTTTTCACTTTTACAAAAATGACACCTTCATCGCTGAATTTAGGTTGCCAGAAAACACGCCACTGGAAGAAATCAATTGGTACATTTTAGCGACTGATTTATTGGGCCAATCAAATGACGGCAATCCGGCCACGGTCGTAACATGGCAAAATGGCCAATGGCAGAACTATGAAAACAGTTTGGGCCAAGCCGCTATCAATGGTGGCTTTGACAAAACCATTTTCACACCTGTTCAAGCCCACGTTGATCATTTCTCATGGCCCAGAGTATCAGACACTGGCTTATTTTATGACCCCAGTTATTCTGGTGAAGGCATCAGTTTTGAGACTTTAGAAAACAATCGCTTTTGGCTGTCTTGGTTTACCTTTGATGACCAAGGCGGACAAGACTGGTACGTGGCTGACGGCCAATTTGAAGGTAATGTGGTCAAGGCCAATCCAATTTACACCAATGAAGGCGGTGCTTTTGGCGATGCCTTTGACCCAGAAAACGTCACTTTCAGAACCGAAGGCGAACTGGAAATGTTGTTCAGTGAACCGATGCCTCTCGACCCACCCATCGGTACACATCATGAAAGCTATACCATAGCAACCAAATACACGGCACCTAATGGTCAAAAATTCAGAAGGTCATGGTCACCTTTGGCCTTAGCAGAAGGTTTTGGATTGGGTGGGCTTTGGGGTTCAATCACACCGCCGCCGCCAGGAAAATACCCGCCGTCGTTCACAGGTTCTTGGTACAGCCCTGAGCGCAGCGGCGAAGGTTACCACATAGAAATACTGGTTGATGGTCGTGCAGTGTTACAGTGGTATGGCTTTGACCCTGAGGGCAATAAACGCTGGTTTATTGACGACAATGGCACAGTCACGGAAACCGATACTGGCATCAAAATTAATTTTGATCAAGTATATTCAACTTTTGGAACGGTGTTCGGCAGTGAATTCAACGCCAATGACATTTATAGCGAAGTGTGGGGTTCAGCTGAATTCATCCTGAATTGCTACGATGGATCAATGACCTACCAAAGCAATGATGCAGCGTTTGGTTCAGGCGGTTATGACATAGAACCATTAACTCGCCCAATTTGGAACCTTTACCGCTGCCAGTAAACCCAAAAAAAGGCGTTACATGTGGTGTAGCGCCTTTATTTCAAAAACAATCGGCTGTTTTGCTTGGGCCAACATTGCCGTTCATCACATGGCACCCACTCTATGGCAAGCGATTGGATTTCAGGTTGCACGGTGAGTTCATATGGCAAATGATTGATGTGGATTACATTGTCGTTGTCTAATGTGATTTGCATTTCCTTATGTTGCCAATTATCAAGTGCATCAATTTGCAAAACACAAGCAGCAGTTGCCCTCTGCCAACTCAGCTTCAATCCTTTCTTACAATGCAGGTTTTGACCCAGCATGTGGTTTTTTTGATGTAGTCCGGCGGTAAAGATACCCGCATGTGCTGTGTTCTGTTTGCGCACTGTTGCTTGCAATGAGGCCAGTATTTCTCTACGCCATGCTTGCCATTTTTCAGCATCAAAAACACTCAAAACCGACAACAATTTGGCTGTGGCCGAAACCGTGGCACCGTCTTTGGCATTGACCAAGGGAGGTAAGCGCTTATCTTCAGACGCTTGTATTAATTGGCCATTGCGCCAAAACTGTGAATGAATGTTTGTCAACAAGTGCTCTAATGATTCACGCACCTGCTTTAATCCGGTGGCATGAATGGCCCACAAAGCGGCAGCTAAATTGGCCAAATCACTGAGAACCGCAACCACATCAGATGTTTCGCCCTGGACTGAAATTCGAAACCATTGACCCTGTTTTTTGTGTTGACACATCAACTGATCTAAAGCGATACAGGCCATTTTTTTCATGCCATCATCATTCAACAACTGACCCGACCAAGCCAAGGACTCAATCATCATGGCATTCCAAGACAGGATGGCTTTGTGGTCTGTGATGGGTCTTTTTTTGCCTTTTCTTGCTTGAATCAACTTATTTTTGATGCTCAGCCAAGTTTCAGATGACCATTCATCATTTGTAGATAAGCTGTCCAAACCATGCAATATGTTTTTGCCCTCAAAATTGCCCTCAGGATAAACATCAAAATGATGCTGTAAGAAGCGCAACTCACCTTCTGTTAATATGTCAGTCCATTCATCCCAATGCCATGTATAGTAAGCACCCTCTTCTGAATTTCCGACCTCATTTTCACTGTCGGCATCTAAACCTGCATAAAACAAACCGTTGTGACCTTGCATTTCATGACTGACAAACTGAGCAATGGCCCGCGCAGTTGCTGCCAAGCCATCATCAGCAAACACCACTGAAGCTTGAGCGTACAACAACAGCAATTGTGCTTGGTTATACAGCATTTTTTCAAAGTGAGGTACCATCCACCCTTCATCAACGGTGTAACGGTGAAAGCCGCCAGCCAAAACATCATGAATACCCGATGTTTGCATGATTTTCAGTGAACGGTACAAATGATTCCCTACGGCCTCATCTTGTGTGTCTAAATAGCGGTACAACAAAAAATGCAACCAAGCTTCTTGAGGAAATTTAGGCGCGGCACCAAAACCACCATGTTTCTCGTCCGCCATAGCCATCAATTCACTGGTCAATTGTTCAGTTTCTTTTTCCCAATCCAGTAAATCATCACTTGTATCACCTGATAAATATCGGCTGACAGTTCGGTGTATGCGAGCAGCTTGTTCGGTGATAACTGCCTGTTCACCTGTGAAAGCGTGGTGAATGCGCTTTATCAAATCCAAAAAAGCCACTTGCGGATAGTAAGTGCCCGCCATGAATGGTTTACCATCTGCCATGATAAATGCCGACAAAGGCCAACCGCCCTGCCCAGCAATCAATTGCAATGCCGTCATATAATAGTCATCCACCACTGGATGCTGTTCACGATCGACTTTGATACAAATAAAATGCTGATTCAAGTAATCGGCCACTTCAATGTGCTCAAAGCTTTCGTGTTCCATCACATGACACCAATGACAAGTGGCGTATCCAACAGACAGAAAAATCGGCTTGTTTTCACGTTCAGCTTGGGCAAAAGCCACCTCACCCCATGCCTGCCAGCTCACAGGATTGTGGGCATGTTGCAACAAATAAGGTGAAGATTCTTTGATCAATGCATTGATGAATTTGGGCTTACCTTTTCCATCAAAATGCTTTGTTCTTACTTCATACTGACCACATTTCTCGTCAAAACACTGCCAGAACTGGCTTTCGTCAGCACCTATCTCACTCACCGATTCAAACCCAACCAATCATGTGGCTTTAAATAGTCATAAAGTTTGGCTTCTTGTGTCCCTTTTTCAGGCTGGTAATTGTAACGGTATGACACTTCAGGTGGCAAAGACATCAAAATCGACTCGGTACGCCCTCCGGATTGCAAGCCAAATAAAGTACCGCGATCATAGACCAAATTGAATTCCACATAACGGCCACGGCGGTATTTCTGAAACGCTTTGTGTTCATTGTCAAACATGCTGCCTTTGTGACGCTTCACTATCGGCAAATAGGCCTGACAATAGGCCTGGCCTATGGATTGAATAAAAGCAAAACTTTTGTCAAATCCCCATTCGTTCAAGTCATCAAAAAACAAACCGCCCACGCCACGGGTTTCACCACGGTGCTTGAGGTAAAAATAGTCATCGCACCAAGCTTTGAATTTCGGGTAAACATCATCTCCAAAAGGCTGACAAGCATCATATGCGACCTGGTGCCAATGACGGATGTCATCTTCAAATGGGTAGTAAGGCGTGAGGTCAAAACCACCGCCAAACCACCAGTGGGCCTGTTCACCATTTTGAGGCACGGTGCGGAATACCCGCACATTGGCATGAGAGGTTGGGATGAATGGGTTGTCTGGGTGCACCACCAGTGACACACCAGAGGCTTCAAAACCTTGGCCTGTCATTTCTGGGCGTTTGGCCGTGGCCGCAGCCGGCAAGGCCTCGCCTTTGACATGAGAAAAATTCACACCCGCCTGTTCAAACACTTCGCCATTCAAAATGCGGGTTCTACCACCACCGCCATTGTCGTGCTGCCACGCATCTTCTTCGAATGATTTTTTGTATTCAACAGATGCCAATTGTTGGCAAATATCATCTTGCAATGACTTTAAAAATGTCACCACTTGGTCAAACTGGTCTTGGTTCATGGTTTGCTAGTTTCGCTTTTTGTCTCCAAAGGATGATTATACCCTTTAACATCGATCAATTTATTTTTGGAACGAACAAAAATGCCATTGCCACGGCCAATTTCTTTGTCATTCTCATCATAAACCACTGCTTCTGCGATGATTTGGCTGCGGTTTTTGTTCACCACTCGCCCTTTGGCCACCATTTTTCCTGATGATATGGGTCGAGTCAGATAGGTAGTAAACGAGGTGGTCAGAACAAAATAATCAGGTTCTATTGAATTGGCCGCGAAAAAAGCCGCATCATCCAACATTTTAAAATACACCGACCCATGAACGGCACCTCCGGCATGATGAAAGGTTTCATTCAATTCAATGACGATTTCCGCACCGGCCTCGGACACAATTAACTGTGGCTGAAACAAGGCGTTGAAAGGCGCTGCTTGGTACATGCTCTCCAAGCGACGGTAATGAACCACGCTTTCAGTCATGATAGGGCCTGCCATGCAGCCAAGTCAGACAATGTTCTGTTTTCAAACGCCATCCGTTTGAGGCCGGCAACATTAATGATCAAAGCCGAATCAATGCCCAAGGATGCACATTTTTGATTCAATGCGGTTTTCATTTTTGATAATTGCTCACCTTGCTGGCTGCTGAGTTTAACCATCACAGGCAAATCGGATGTGTTCACTTCAGAAGCGGCGTTTAACTCTGCCAAAATGGTGTCCGCATGAATTTTCAACATATTGGGGTGTAAACCCAGTTTGAATAAATCGGCTTTGCATTTCACACGATTGACCACATCACACAATTGTTGCGGATTGAGTATCCAATTTCTCGGTTTGTTGCGCCGTATGGCTTGTTGCTCTCGCCAATTGAGTAATTGCCACAACCTTTTTTGCGCCTCGGGCTTGAACCTTTGTGACTTAACCAATTTAAGAAATAATTTTTCTCCGTGTGCATCCACAGTCACATTCTCCAACTGTTGCGACATCAACACATCAAATAAGGGCCTGATACCCTTGCTTGCCATTTGTTCTTCTAATTTGTTTTTCAGTTCCGGTAAATAAGCAATGTCCTCAATGGCGTAATCAATTTGTGCATCGGTCAATGGCCGTTTCAGCCAATCTGATCGACTTTCTGCTTTTGACAACTCGATCCCCAACAGGTCGTTAACCAGATTTTGGTATGAATAATGCAAACCATATCCACAAACAGCCGCCGCCACCTGCGTGTCAAACAAAGCATCAGGCAAACTGCCAGTCAATTGATGCCACAGGTACAAATCTTCTGACCCTGAGTGCAAAATCACTTTTTTAATGGCACGAAACATCACTGGCGCCACCTGTTCATCCAACAAGTCCACCAAATAAGCGCCGTCTGGCAGCATCACCTGTAATAAAGCCGGATTCATATAATAGGTTCGACTGCGCTCAAATTCAGTGTCTATCGCATAAAACACCTCTTTGTCACATTTTGATGCTAAATTAGCCACCTGTTCTGGTTCATCTATCCATTGATAATTTGTTAAGATATTGCTCATGACTTTTCCTAAGATTTTATTGACCTTTGTGGTCATTGTAGTTTCTGCTTGCCAACATGCAAGCCAAAAACCCAATCCTGCTCCTGAAACCAATGAACAGGAGAGCCGCTTGACCATCATGTCCATCAATGATGTGTACCGCACTGCCGGTATTGATGGCGGAAAAACTGGGGGATTGGCCCGGGTGCGGGCCTTGAGAAAGCAACTGGCTGAAAAAAATGAACATGTGCTTCTGTTGCATGCAGGTGACTTTCTTCATCCCTCATTTGCCAGTAAACAGGACAACGGTGCATCCATGATTCAAATCATGAATCACTTGGATGGTGCTTTTGATAATTTTGATGAGCACATGGTGGTGACTTTTGGCAACCATGAGTTTGACAAAAGCAAAGCCAAATACGCTAATTTGATGCATGGATTACTGGATGACAGTGAATTCACTTGGTTAGACAGCAACATCCACTGGAACAAAGATTTCACCCCACCTGCGCAAGTGAAACGCACGTTGATCAAATCCTATGGTGATTTGACTGTCGGCATTTTTTCTTTCACCACAGACATGCAACACCCTGAGTTTATCGACACCTTTGATGATTTTAAACAGACGGCTGAACACTATGTACCACAATTACGTGCCCAAGGTGCTGATGTGATCATTGCCCTCACTCACCAATGGTTACAAGATGATGTGGCGATGATGCAGTTACCTGAGTCAAGCCGACCTGATATTATATTTGGGGGGCACGAACACTTTGCTCAATTAGAGAACGTCAACAATCGATGGATCATCAAGGCAGACGCCGATGCCGCATCTGCGGCCGTTATCGAAGTGGTCAAAACCCCACAATCGGTATCTATTGAACAACCTGTGATTGTGCCATTAGACCAATCAGTCACAGAAGATAAGTACACGGCGCGCTGGGTGGCTGCATTGAATCAAAGCATAGACCAAGAATATTGCCGGAAAATCCAACATAAGAGCGAGCAGTGTTTGTCAGCAGAAGTGGGTAAAACTTTAGTCCCGTTGGTTGCCGAGGAAACTGAGATTCGACGCTTTGAAACCAATTTAGGTGACTTACTGGCTGATTTGGTTTTGAATGCCTATCAAAGCTGCCAAGCAGACATGGCTTTTCTCAATTCAGGCTCCATCCGTTTGAGCCAAAACATCCCAGCGGGTGATGCCATCACCCAAAAACATTTAGAAGAAATGTTTCCCTACCCGTCTGATTTACGAGTGATACAAGTCAATGGCCAAAAGATACAAGAGATGCTCAATCACAGTGTGTCAGCTTGGACTGCCAATGGCCATTGGTTACAAATGGCTGGCATTGCTTTTATCCACGATTCAGATCAAGAAACAGCCAGCCACATTCATGCTTTAAGAAATGACCAAGCCATTCAGCCAGATGACACTTTCAACATTGTGCTGCCCTTTTATTTAATTTCCGACCAAACCGACCATGATGGCTATGACATGATCAATGAATCCATGGAGCTGCCTTGTGAGGGACCCATCAATGATGTCAAAGCATTGTTTAAACAACACCTATCTGACAACCCTCAAGGCATCAGCCCTGAGAAAAAGGGACGCATTTGTCATGTTCAATCCCAAGGCTGTTACTGATTCATGAAACAACTCAGCATCAAAGAAGGCATGATGTTGATGTTGGGTTTGGGCTTGATTGGATCTTTGTATTACTTAAAGACCACGCCTGACATCTTTACTCAAATTGAATCTCAGCAGCTCATTGAAGCGCCGGATGAAGTGATTGAAGTTGTCCAAACACAGACGACATTACCGGCCACCGTCATTGAACAAGTCAAAATTCCTGAATGGCTGGACAACAAAAGCGACTATGACTTATCTGGACTGACTGTTGAAGATTTGTGGCAATTTGCCGTGACGGCGCATGAACAAGACCACGATTTTTTTCCTGAACAACAAAATGCCTTGTTTTACTTGCTTCAAGCTCAAAAAGCCGGCTTGGCCTCAGAAGAAAGCCAAGTCATGATGACCAACCTTCAAGCCCGACTGTATGATGATGCCAAAGCAGCCGCCAGCAACTATCAAACACAAGAACTGACCGCCCTCACCGCCAGGCTGAAAACCATCAACCCATCAGACCCCAAAGTTCAAGAATACACCACTTTAATTGGTAGCTTTTATACCTTAGAAAGACTCAGCAAGCAAGCAACAGAACAACTCAATCAAGGCCTGTTCAGCACACAAAACCAACAAGATTTGATCCACACATTGATTGCGGCTGAACAAATTGACCCCAATTACCCAGCCATCAACAAAACCAAATCTCAAGCCATCATGCAATTAACTGAACAGGCATTTCGGTCAGCAGATGAAAACGACTATGAGATGGCTGAAGACCAGCTGGCCATCGCCCAAGACATTGATGCGCAACACCCAGAAACCATAGCCACAATGCTTGCCATTGCGGAACAAAAACAAGACCGTTTTACTTATTTAGACAACCAATTTTATCTGGCCATTGAACAAATTAACTTACTTAGAGCCAGTAATTTATTGGCAGAATTGATGGCCTTGAACATCCAGTCAGATCAAATCAGCAGCTACCAAGAGTTGTTACGCAAAACCCAAATATATGGTCATTTAAAACCTTTGGACAGCAGCCAAGACTTTTTAACTTCAAACACACCAGGCCCCGAATGGGTGGTGATTCCTGTGGGTCAATTTTTGATGGGCACCGAGCAAGGCCCGTCTCACCAGCAACCGGCACATCGAGTGAATATCAACCGCGCATTTGCCATGGCCAAACACGAAATCACGGTCGGACAATTCAAGCAATTCATCGAAAGCAGTCAATACACCACCACTGCCGAACAACGCAATGTCGCCAATATTTATGACACCAGAAGCGGACGTTTCAAACAAAAGCATGGCATCAATTGGCGCCATGACTACCAAGGAAAGCCTGCCAAAGACGACTTGCCTGTTATTCATGTGTCAGTGAATGATGCCTTGGCTTATGCCGATTGGCTGAGTGATCAAACGGGGCAGTCTTACCGCCTACCTGCTGAAAGTGAGTTTGAGTATGTGCTGGGATTGGGCCAAGATTACCGCTACCCTTGGGGAAACAATGACCCGATTCAAGTGATGGGCAACTTTTCTGGTGCCAAAGACAAACTGAATAAAAGCCGCATTCGCTGGCGTGATGGATTCACCGAGTACCAAGACGGATTTTGGGGGCCGGCGCCAGTGGCCAGTTTCATCCCCAACTTATACGGTTTAAATGATTTGAGTGGCAATGTCATGGAATGGGTGGCCGACTGTTGGCATGATTCTTATACCCGCGCCCCTTCAAACAACATGGCTTGGGTCAACCCCGGTTGTGAAAGTCGCGTCATCAGAGGGGGACATTGGGCCAGTGCCAAAAGCGATTACCGCATTCAACACCGTTTGAAAGCTGATGTGAACTTCACAGATCCTCGCTTAGGATTTCGTGTAGCCAGAGACATAATTGTTGAATAATTCCACTATGGCCAGCGCTGTTTGACCGGCATCTGAACGTGCTGAAATATGCGGTGTGATGGTGATGTTTTCCAAATCCCACAGTGGGCTGCTTTCAGGCAGTGGCTCTTGCTCAAACACATCCAATACTGCATGCTTTAAGTGACCTTGACTCAAAGCCTGGCACAAGGCTGCCTCATCAACATGTGCACCGCGGGCGACATTGATTAAAGTGGCCTCTTTTTTGAACCAAGTCAATGAACGTTCATTGATGATGTGACGTGTTTGATCTGACAATGGCAACAACAACACCACATAATCACTTTCACCAATGACCTGCTTCAATCCGGAATCACCATGATAACAAGGATATTCTTCATGTTCAGATTGTGCCGTCCATGCCAAAACTCGAAAACCCATATCTGCACAGCGGTCAGCAACGAATGAGCCCAAAGCACCCAAACCAATAAAACCCACCGTTTTCATGGGTTCATCTTGCTCTAATACTTGCCACTGTTTTTTGTGTTGTTGAAGGTAATAAGGCAATTGGTGACGGGCATCTGACAGCACGTGCAACAGCACAAATTGGGCCATCAATTGTTTCAAACTGTCGGTCACTATGCGGTGTTGTGGCAACCCTGATAAGGCCGTGTCTTTGTCCATGTGGTCTGTACCTGCACCCAATGAAGTGACTGCTTTGAGGCGAGGAAATTGCTTGGTGATGCCTACAGGGTGTTGCCACAACACGGCAAACTCCACCTCTTCTGGTGCACCAATATCAGGCCACTGTTGAATTTCCACATGTGGCAACATGGCAGACAACTGCTGACACAATTGATCACTGTCTCGGTCTGTGACCACCACCGCCAATGTCATAAGGCCACCTGCTTCATGCCGATTTCACCAAAAACTCTAAGTGCTTCAACGCCCGCTTATAAACTGGTCTTTTGAAGTGAATGACATTATTTGCAGGGTACCAAAAATCAACCCAACGATAAGATTCAAACTCAGGAGAATCGGTGGTGTTAAAATTCACCACCGATTCATGTTCCATCAGTTTCAGTAAATAGTACACCTGTTTTTGTCCAACAAACAACGGATCAGAATCGCGCTTATGAAATTTTTTGGGTAATTCATACTTTAACCACCCAGGCGTACAGCCCAGCACATCCACATGCTGCGGGCGCAGCCCAACTTCTTCATACAATTCTCTGAACATGGCTTCTTCGGCGGTTTCATTGTTATTTATTCCGCCTTGTGGAAATTGCCACCCGTTCCCTCGGGTACGTTTTGCCCAGAATACCTGACCGTTATCGTCCAACAAGATGATGCCTACATTCGGGCGAAAGCCATCTGTGTCAACCATAACTACATAATTTTTAAACTGTCTCTATTGTTTCAAAAAAATGAAATTTTAACAAGAGACCTTTGCATAATTCGTCAGATGACGCGGAACATAATCCGCTTTCAGTGATAAACTTATGTTTCACTAACAATGCCAATGATAACCATGCCATTCACAGCCATAGAAATGTTTTTCCTACAGGCACTCGCCCTGTTAACCGCCGCTTGTATTTGCGTTCCTGTTTTCAAAAAATTAGGACTGGGTATCG
Source organism: Gammaproteobacteria bacterium (assembly GCA_030432115.1). GTDB lineage: Bacteria > Pseudomonadota > Gammaproteobacteria > Xanthomonadales > Marinicellaceae > Marinicella. Next base: position 19,294 of record JAUIHY010000011.1, read on the forward strand.
TATTGGGATATTTGGTGGCCGGTGTTCTGATTAATCTGTTGTTTCAAGGTCAATTTGCTGACCACCCAGAAGAATTGCTCCATTTTTCTGAGTTTGGTGTTGTATTGTTTTTATTTATCATTGGACTGGAACTGAATCCCGCCAACCTCTGGAAAATGCGCCATGATATTTTTGGCTTGGGTGCATTACAAATGACCATTACCGGCATTGTATTAAGTATCGCCTGTCTCTTGCTTGATTTTAATTGGCAAGCTTCAGTGGTGATTGGTTTTGGGATGGCCTTGTCTTCAACTGCATTGGTCATGAGCCATCTGGATGAAAAAGGGGAACGACTCAGCGCCCATGGTCGCAAAGCATTTGGCATTTTGTTGTTTCAAGATCTGGCCATTGTGCCTTTACTGCTGCTGGTTGCCTTATTGGCACCCACAGCTGAGGACTTGACCCTATATCACAGCTTAATCAATGTGGCGATAGCTTTGGCGGCTATTTTGGTGCTGGTGCTGATAGGTAAATACTTGCTAGATCCTTTGTTTCAACTGTTGGCCAAAACCCGATCTCAAGAAATCATGACTGCATGCGCTTTGGCCATCGTTATAGCCGCTGCCATGTTGATGGATTTGGCAGGCATGTCGTATGCCATGGGTGCATTCATAGCAGGTGTGATGCTGGCTGAATCTTCTTATCGCCATGAAGTGGAAGCCAACATTGAGCCCTTTAAAGGCCTGTTTTTGGGTTTGTTTTTTATGGCTGTGGGCTTGTCTTTGAACATGGACACACTGATGAGCCAATGGGCCTCTATTTTATTATTGGCACCTTTGGTTATGTTACTCAAAACACTGTGTCTATACCTCATTGCCAGGGTGGTTAAACTGTGTCATAACACTGCATTATTGACCGCTTTCTCTTTATCACAATTGGGTGAATTTGGTTTTGTTTTGTTCACAGCCGCCAGCAGCATCTTGTTATTTGATCCACCGCTGTCATCCTTATTGATCGCCATCATCTCTGTCACCATGGCCTTGTCCCCCATCTACAATAAATTGGCCCAGTTTTTAGTCCATAAAGATCAAGCCATGACCATTGATGAAAATTTTGATGACGCTCAAGGCAAGGTATTGATCATTGGATTTGGTCGATTTGGCCAGATTCTGTCACAACCCCTGTTCGCTGATGGCATCGCCATCACCATCCTTGACAACGATGCCAGCCGGGTAAACGAAGCCAAAAAATTTGGATTTCGGGTTCATTTTGGTGACGGCTGTCGCCGCGACATACTCCAAGCCGCAGGAATCATGAAGGTTCAAGCAGTGATGGTGGCCACGGACCAACCCAAAATTACCAGCCAAATCATTGACACCATCAAAAGCATCAAGCCAGACATACAAATTTATGCCCGCTCTTATGACCGCAGACACTCCATAGCATTGTATGCCCAAGAAGTGAATTATTCGGTGAGAGAAACCTTTGAATCGGCTTTGATGTTGAGTCAAAAAGCTTTGATAGGTTTGGGTTTGGATGAAGATGTGGCCGCTTCACACGTACAAGACATCAGAAAACGCGATCGCAAGCGACTGACCTTACAAGCAGCTGGTGACTACTACGCAGGCAAGGATCAAATCCTTTCACAACCTGTTGACCCTGAGCCTTTGTAAATAAATGGTCACCTATAAAAACTAAAAAACCCCAGTCTTTGCTGGGGTTTTACGTGCATCAACTGTATTTAAAAATCGTAACCAAACTCTTCTTTGAACCTGGCTCGAAAATCTTTTTTCGAGATGTAATGGTTTTGGGTACCGGCAGAAGCAATTTTAATGCTGCCAAGCAATGAAGCAATACGCCCCGTTGTTTGAAAATCCAAGTCATTGGTTAAGCCATACAGTAACCCTGCACGGTATGCGTCTCCACAACCTGTTGGGTCAACCACCTTTTCTGCTTGAACCACTGGGATATGATACATGGTGCCATCGGCGTAGATTTCAGAACCTTTTTCACCTCGGGTGATGATCAAAGCTTTCAGATGCTGGGCTATTTCTCGCGCTTCCATGCCCGTTCTTTTGTGAACCAACTCATACTCGTAATCATTCACGGCCATCCAAGTGGCTTGGTCTATGAATTTTTTCAAATCATCACCATCAAACAATGGCATGGCCTGACCTGGGTCAAAAATAAATGGAATGTCTGATGCCTTAAATTCTTCGGCATGTTGAATCATGCCGTCACGACCATCAGGGCCAACAATACCAATTTTGATGTTTTCGTAATTGGTCACATGGTTTTCATGAGAAAAATTCATCGCGCCCGGGTGGAATGCGGTGATTTGGTTGTTTTTTAAGTCGGTGGTTATATAAGCCTGAGGTGTAAAGTGATCACTGCGTGTCATCACGGCTTCCAAGCTGATACCCAGACCACTTAACCTTTGGCGATATATATCAAAGTCACTACCAACCACACCCATGGGCACAGGTTCGCCACCAATCATTTTCAAGTTATACGCTATGTTTCCTGCCACACCACCAAACACTTTACTCAGTGTGGGTACCATAAAGGAGATGTTCAGCTTGTGGATTTGGTCAGGCAATATGTGGTTTTGAAATTCATCTTCAAAAACCATGATGTTGTCAAAGGCCAATGACCCACAAATTAACGCTCTACTCATTTTAGTTTTTCCTCTAATAAATCTTTGGTTTGCACAGGATTGGCCTGCCCTTTGGTTTGTTTCATGATTTGACCAACAAAAAAGTTGAACATTTTGTCATTGCCTGCTCGGTAACTTTCCACTTGAGACGGGTTGCTGGCAATCACTTCATCGACCAAGGCTGCCAATGCCGAGGCATCGGAAATTTGTGCCAAGCCTTGGCTGTCAATAATCACGGCGGCAGTATCGCCACTTTGCCACATGTTTTCAACTACTTGTTTGGCTATTTTGCGAGAAATGCTGCCTTTGGCCAATTCATCGAGCAATCCAGCATAATCTGCTGCGCTGATGGGGCTTTGGCTGATTTTGCTTTCCATGGCATTAAGCAAAGCAGCATATTCGCCCAATAAAAACTTGGCATTCAAGTCTGCTTTGGCCTGGGTCAATCCTTGGGCTTGTTCAAAATATGCTGACAAAGCCTGATCAAAAGCAATGATTTCAGCATCATCGGTTTTGATTTGCCATGCTTGGGTATAGCGTGCCATTTTGGCCTCAGGAAATTCAGGTAACAACGCACGTTGTGCTTCAATCATTTCCTGAGTGACCACAATGGGTAGCAGGTCAGGGTCTGGAAAATAGCGGTAATCATTGGCATTTTCTTTGCTGCGCATGGATCGGGTTTGGTCTTTATCGGCATCATACAAACGTGTTTCCTGCACCACTTGTCCACCCGATTCTATCAATTTGACTTGCCTTTTGGCTTCATGGTTGATGGCTTTTTCGATGAAACGGAAGGAATTGAGGTTTTTGATTTCTGCCCTGGTACCTAATGTTTCATCACCCATTTTTCTCACCGAGACATTGGCATCACAACGGAACGAACCTTCTTGTAAGTTTCCATCACAAATGCCTAAGTGGGTGACCCGAGTATAAATCGCTTTCATGTAGGCCACAGCTTCCTTGGCCGATGACATTTGTGGCTCAGAAACCACTTCAATCAAAGGTGTACCCGCTCGGTTCAAGTCAATGGCAGTGAATTGATCGTATTTGTCATGAATCGATTTACCCGCATCTTCCTCTAAATGAGCACGGGTGATTTCCACCGTTTTCTTACCGGCTTCGGTTTCGATTTCAATTTGACCTTTGCCAACGATGGGCTTATCCATCTGACTGATTTGATAGCCTTTGGGTAGATCAGGATAGAAATAGTTTTTGCGGGCAAATGCCGTCACCGGTGCAATCGCAGCATCCACTGACAAACCAAAACGAATGGCATAGGCCAACGCCTTTTCATTGAACACCGGCAATGTGCCAGGCAAGGCGGCATCCAAAAAACTCACCTGAGCGTTTGCCTCAGCGCCGTAACTGGCTTTGGCGCCAGAAAACAACTTGCTTTCGGTGTCTAAACGGACATGGATTTCCAAACCCAAAACCATTTCCCAGCCGGCTTTCAATACGCTTTTGTTTTGTTGATTCATAAAAAAGCCTCCGGCATGGCTTGGTGCCAAGCTGTGACTTGTTGAAATTGGTGTGCCATGGATAAAATGCTTTGTTCATCAAAGTAGTTCCCCATCAACTGCAATCCCACAGGGAGTCCATGGGCCGGCTTGACGGGCATGGAAAGGCAAGGCAAGCCAGCCAAAGAGGCCGGGATGGTGAACACATCGGCTTGGTACATGCTGACACCTTCTGACTTTTCGCCGTGTTTGAATGCCACCTCGGGTGACACGGGAGCGGCAATCACATCCACCTGTTTGAAAGCGGCGGCAAAATCTTGGCTGATTAAGCGCCTGACTTTTTGTGCTTTCAGGTAATATGCATCGTAATAGCCTGAGGACAAAGCCCAAGTTCCCACCATGATGCGGCGTTTCACTTCTTCACCAAATCCTTCCGTTCGACTGTTGACATACAATTGTTCCAAATCTCGGCAATCTTCACTGCGATGACCATACCGCACCCCATCAAACCTCGATAAATTTGATGAACACTCGGCTGGAGCAATCACATAATAGGCAGCCACAGCCAAATGTGCATGGGGCAGCTGAATGTCAATGACCTCGGCACCTTGGTCTTTTAACGTCTGGATGGCCTCCAATGTGCTTTGCTTGATGGCCTCATCTTTCAGTCCGTCTATCCAATCGGTCACCACCCCCACTTTTTTACCTTTCATGCTGTTGCTCTCTGGCAATTGCCAAGACCATTGGGCGTCTACATGCGATGTGCTGTCCAAGGCATCATGACCACACATGGCAGACAACACCAAAGCGCAATCGTCGGCAGAAGCCGCCATCACACCGCCTTGGTCCAAACTGGATGCAAAAGCCACCATACCGTGCCGAGAAACCCGGCCATAGGAAGGCTTGATGCCTGTGATGCCACACAATGCTGCCGGTTGTCTGATAGACCCTCCGGTGTCTGTGGCTGTAGCCACAGGTACCATGCGTGCCGCAACAGCTGCGGCAGACCCACCTGATGAGCCACCGGGTACTCGGGTCAAATCCCATGGGTTATTGACCGCACCAAACGCCGAATGCTCATTGGATGAACCCATGGCAAATTCATCCATATTGGCCTTCGCCACGGTGATCATGCCCTGTGATTTTAAATTTGAAACCACAGTCGCATCATAGGGTGGAATAAATGCTTTGAGCATGTTTGAGCCGCAAGTGGTGCGCAAACCTTGGGTACAAAACAGGTCTTTGTGGGCCAATGGAATACCAGCCAGCACATGCCCTTCTTGTGCTAACATCGTTTCGGCCTGTATCAGTTGATCAGCACTGATGTCGCAACACACTTTGGTCAATGCATTGGTTTGTTGATTGAAAGCGCGGGCGCGATCAAAAAACAAAGAACTCAACTCAGCGACACTGATTTGTTTGGCGCGCAGCATGGCCGCCATTTCTCGAATTGAAAGCTGTATCATTCAATCACCTTGGGTACCAAATAATGGGTTTCATCGGCTTGTGCTGACAGCGCCAACAACTCAGCCTGGTGACCGGTTTCTGTCACCTTATCTTGACGCAGTACTTGCCTCATATCCATGGGATGTGACATTGGCTCAACGCCTTTGGCTGTCACTTCATCCATTTGATCAATCATGGCTTTGATGTCGTTCATGCTATTGGCAATTTCATCCATGGCATCATCTGCAATTTTTAGCTTTGCCAAAGCGGCAATTTCTGTTAATTCTTTACGATTTATTGACATATATTCTGGTTCTTTGCGATATAATTCGGCGCTTGCCCGCATGCGTGTTGAATTAAGCTTAACTTATAACAAACAAGGCAATTAACACCCAGCGCGACATTATGCCATTTTAACCAATCAGATGTAAGCAATAAACACATGTTCAAAAAATTCAGAAGCCTGTTCTCAAATGACTTATCCATTGACCTTGGAACCGCCAACACACTTATCTTTATGCGAGATCATGGCATCGTTCTGAATGAACCTTCTGTGGTGGCTGTGCGCTTAGACCAAGGCCGAGGCACACCGAGCATTGCATCTGTGGGGATAGACGCCAAAATGATGTTGGGCAGAACACCTGGTAACATCAAAACCATCAGACCTTTGAAAGACGGCGTGATTGCTGACTTTGATATGACCGCAGCGATGTTGCAACATTTCATCCGCAAAGTGCATTCAAACCGTTGGTTAAAACCTTCTTGTCGCGTTTTGATTTGTGTGCCTTGTGGTTCGACTCAAGTAGAACGTCGTGCGATTGAAGAATCCGCATCTGGTGCGGGCGCTGCTGAAGTGTTCCTGATTGAAGAGCCCATGGCAGCAGCCATTGGTGCTGGCATCCCGATTCATGAAGCCCGCGGCTCGATGGTATTGGACATCGGTGGCGGTACATCTGAGGTGGCTGTTTTGTCTTTGAATGGTATTGTTTATTCGGCTTCTGTCAAAATTGGTGGTGATAAATTTGATGATGCCATCATTTCATATGTGCGTCGCAGTTACGGCACATTGATTGGTGAATCTACTGCTGAACGCATCAAGCATGAAATCGGTTGCGCCTACCCGGCTGCTGAAGAAATCACCATGGAAGTTTCTGGCCGAAATTTGGCCGAAGGTGTGCCCCGCAAGTTCACCATGACCAACAATGAAGCTTTGGAAGCTTTGCATGAACCATTAACAGGTATCGTGTCAGCTGTGAAGGTCGCTTTAGAGCAAACACCACCTGAATTGTGTGCTGATGTGGCTGAACAAGGCATCGTATTGACTGGCGGTGGTGCCTTATTGAAAGATTTGGACAAATTATTGATGGAAGAAACCGGCTTGCCCGTGTTTGTTGCTGAAGACCCCTTAACCTGTGTGGCCCGCGGTGGTGGTAAAGCCCTAGAAATTATTGACGAAGAAGGCTCTGACTTTTTTGCACCTTTCCGTTGATGCAAAGGGGTTCGCTTGATTGATGGAGCCGTTACATAACAACCGACGACTGAGTCAGTCACCGTTGTTCAAATTCCTGTTATTGGAATTTGTCTGTTTGATTTTGATGGTTTCTGATAAAAATCATTCGATTGCACAGCCCATCAGAAATGCTTTGTCATATGTGGCCCTGCCCTTACTCAAAGTCATTGAATGGCCCCAAAACATCTACCAATCGGCAGAGTTGGCACTGTCACGTCAACAGTCCTTGATAGATGAAAACACCCAACTCAAACAACAATTGATTGACGCCCAACTCAAAGTACAACAAAACACCACTTTGTCAGCCGAAAACCATCGCTTAAGGGCTTTGTTGAATGCCGCTCAAGAGTCGCCATTAACCACATCTGTGGCTTTTGTGTCCAATGTCAATTTAAACCAAAAACGTCAACACATCATCATCAAC
>JAUIHY010000187.1 GCA_030432115.1 Gammaproteobacteria bacterium
TTTAATGGTTGAATCGATTGCTTGTTGATGACACCGAACAACTGAGTGGTTTGGGATGTTTTGTCATCTCCTTCACCTTCAGTTTGGGTGATTTTTAAAGTAATAAAGTCATTGTCTTGAGAAAGTTTGAACTGGGTTTTACTGTCTTTGTCAGCAGCTTTTATTGCCATTTTACCGCTTTTGCTGCTGATGTTGACTTGATGTGTTTGGCCGTCAACTGTCAACTGGTAGGAGCCTGCAGGGATGCGCGGCAGACCAGATACGGTGTGAGCCACACCGGCCACCCAAGTTTCGGCCACTTCGCTGTCCTTTTGGAACAGACCATCTGTGGTCACAACCAAATTGGCGAAACTGCCTTTTTTCAATTGACCCAAACGGCCATCGCCTATTATTTGGGCGGGTGTGCTGGTGATGGCGGCCAATGCCGTTTTTTTATCTAAACCATGCTTGACTGCATTTTTGAGGTCTTTGAGGAAGGTTTTTTCCCCTTTGGACGCAGGAACCAATGCGAAATTAACACCTTCACGATCCAATATGGCAGGATTAAACGGGGTCAACTGCCATTTTTTTAAATCTTGATAGTCGATGTTCCAATGGTCTAACTCGTCATTGATGGCCGGTGCTTTTTCTTGTACCAATGGCACAATCAACGCTTGCTGGGTGGCTGCCACTGCCGCCACATCTTGATAAGAGTCTCCGGCTGTTTTAACCACAAAGTCAACATCAAATTCACTGCCAATCTTTTTGGCCAGCACGGTTTCATGCCAGCTGTCGGCGCTGATGATTCTTGGCAGTTTGCTTTGGTCGTTGATGGCTTGTAAGTCCAAGTCAATCATGTCATTTTGTTGCTGATACCAATCGGCATCCATCCATGTTTGGCGAATCAAGGCCACAGCGCCCATCAGTGAAACAGGAAAATCTTGTTTTGAGCTGCCTTTGTCAAAACTGTAATGTTGGGCCACTGAACGGCGGATAATGGCTTGGTGGTCGTTGGTTTCATTCAAGTGAATCAAAGCTGAGGTGCCACGCATGATGCCATCTGGCTGGTAAGTCAGGGCATTGGTAAAGCCATTGCTGCGCAGTGTTTTGTTGTTTTTGGCATCTGCATGAAACACATCAGCGGCATTGAACGAAGCTTTGATGGCTTCATTGGCATTGTAGGCTCCTTTTTTGGTGCTGTTGATGGTTTCTTTTTTTCCCCAGCTGAAGCCGGGTTTTTTTGGCATTTCTGGCATGCCGATGTGGCTGTCTAACAACACAAAGCCTGGGTATAAATGCATCCCTGAATAGTCTTTGACCTGTGCATTTTGTGGGTATTTATTGTCATCACTGATGGCAATGATGCGATCGTTTTGAATTACCAGTGTTGCATCTTCTAGTGTGGTGTTGCTGTTGACGTGGATGGTGGCGTGCGTTAATGCCAATACAGGCGACCGTTCATCGGCAATGCCATTTATGGTCTGTGTGGGTAGGGCGTTGGCTTGACTGGGCTGCGATGCCATTATCGCGGCAGTTATCAAGGCCAGCTGGCTGACTTTGTTCATGTAATGTCCTCTCTTTTTGGACATTACATTGTATCGTTACGAGGATGACCAATGGCATAGGTCAAAGGTCATGGATGCGAGCAGTAAAGCTTGAATTTTGGGTGTATGTTGCGAGCTCAGCGTTGTTTGGCTTTTAGTAGGCGGTTCATCAGTTTGGCTGTGACCACGGGTGATTGAAGCAGCCACGCATGGTGTAAAGCGCTGTTGGCCTCAGATCCAATCATGCTGTGGATTTTTTTTCCTTTGATAAATAGTTGGGTTCCTGCTTCGGGGGAATATTTAAAAACCCATTCATCATGGCGTTTGGCTTCAGGCAGTTTTTTATACAGCCTGTTGAGGATGGTTTGATTGAACTTCAAATCCTCAGGGTTTTCAAACTGTGCCTCTAATAAACTTTTAAAGTGCGATTGTGCTGTCTGTTGATCGGTTTTTGGAGGCAGCCATTGGATGCGAAATTGCATCACTTGCATGCCCTTTTTTATGTCATCTGCATCGTGCACGCCTTTGGGCACTTCAAGGTACAATCTGTAGAGTGTTTTGTAACCTTCAGAAAAGTCGCTTTGACCTAAGGTGACCCACTCGCTTTTTTGTTGAGCCCAAAGGGGTAGGCTGAACAACAATAAAAATAAAATTTTTTTCATACAGAGATTATAACAAAGCTGAGCTGAAGATTTCATGCTTGCTGTTAAAATGTGATGTACTTTGTGAAATTCAAAAGAAGGATGGTGGCTATACCGGGACTTGAACCTGGGACCCCAGCATTATGAATGCTGTGCTCTAACCAACTGAGCTATATAGCCACAAAGTGGAAGCGCATTTTCTATAAATGCGCCCCTTGTGTCAAGGTTTTTTGATTAAGTTTTTAAATTTTCTGTGGTGTTGTGGAACCGGATGTCCGGATGGCGTTCTTGGGCCAATTGCAAGTTAACCATAGAGGGTGCCAAGTAAACCAAGTGGCCATGGGCATCGCGTGCTAAATTGCTTTCGTTTTTGTTTAAAAACTGTTGCATTTTTTTGTCATCATCCGAATCCACCCACCATGCCGTTCGGGTTTGAACGGTTTCAAAAATGGCATGCACATTGTATTCTCGCTCCAAACGATAAGCCACCACATCAAACTGCAACACACCCACTGCACCGAGGATCAATTCATTGCTGATCAGCGGCTTAAAGAACTGTGTCGCGCCTTCTTCAGACAACTGAGCCAAGCCTTTTTGCAAAGCTTTTAATTTCAATGGATCTTTCAATCGTGCACGTCTGAATAATTCTGGTGCAAAGCTTGGAATACCGGTGAATTGCAGTGTTTCGCCTTCGGTGAAGGAATCACCAATAGAAATGGTGCCGTGGTTATGAATACCAATGATGTCACCCGGATGGGCTTCTTGTACATGCTCTCTTTGCTCTGCCAAAAAGGTCAAGGCATTGGGAATTTTAATGTCTTTGCCTGTGCGTGAATTTTTCAGTTTCATGCCTTGTTTAAAGACGCCTGAGCAGATGCGCATAAAGGCCACACGGTCGCGGTGATTGGGATCCATATTGGCCTGAATTTTAAAAATAAAGCCAGTACATTTGTTTTCACCTGGTTCAACAGTTCGTTGCTCAGTGGCGCGTGGTTGTGGTGCTGGAGCATTCTCGACAAAGGCATCCAATAGGGGTTCCACACCAAAGTTATTAATCGCTGAACCAAAAAATACTGGTGTTAAATCACCTGACAGGTAGGCGTCTAAATCAAATTCATGAGAAGCACCTTGTACCAATTCAATTTCATCGCGCAAATCAGCAGCGGCTTCACCTAACGCTTCGTCTAATTCAGGTGAATGCAAACCTTTGATGATTTCTGCTTCTTGGGTTTCGTAGTTTTTTCCGGCCTCATACAACAATATTTCGTCGCGCAAAAAGTGGTAAACACCTTTCAATCGTTTGCCCATGCCTATGGGCCAAGTGATTGGGGCGCAATTGATTTTCAATACTTCTTCGACTTCATCAAGTAACTCAATAGGCTCTTTACCTTCGCGGTCTAATTTATTGATGAATGTGAAAATAGGGGTGGTGCGCAAACGACACACTTCCATCAGTTTGATGGTGCGTTCCTCTACACCTTTGGCGCAGTCAATGACCATCAAAGCTGAATCAACAGCGGTTAATGTGCGGTAGGTGTCCTCTGAGAAGTCAGCATGGCCTGGTGTGTCCAACAAATTAACGGTTCGGCCTTTGTATGGGAATTGCATCACCGATGAAGTGACCGAGATGCCACGTTCTTTTTCCATCTCCATCCAGTCAGATGTTGCGTGCTTGTCAGATTTTCTGGATTTGACTGAGCCTGCCACCTGAATGGCACCCCCAAACAATAAGATTTTTTCAGTAATGGTGGTTTTACCCGCATCTGGATGCGAAATGATGGCAAAGGTTCGGCGGTTTTGGTGTTCGCTCATAAAAAAATGCGCAGTCAAAAAATGACTGCGCATTTTAGCATTTAACAGTAACCTTTAAAAGGTGACTTTAAAACGATACGCGCACACCTGCTGTGACACGGCGACCAGGTCTTGGTGCAATGTCTTTGGTGAATGAAGCATGTTCTCTGATTTCTTCATCCAACAAGTTGTTGGCTTTCAAGAACAGCAAAGTTTCTGCTCTGGCACCTAAATGCAACCAACTGATGCCCAAGCTCATGTCGTTATAACCGTTGGTTGGTAATTCAAATTCAGCCAAGTCATTTTGTCTGGCCACATGTGTGTAATCCATATCAATAGACCAAGGGCCACGTGTCCAGTTCACATCCAAACCCACTCGATTGGCAGGAATGCGTGGTACATATCCGCCTCTAGACAGTTTGGCAGTGGTTGAATCAGCGAATAAACGGAAAGACCATTGGTTGTTGAAAGCGTCATCAACCATCAAAGTCACGTCTGCTTCAAAGCCTCTGAACGTGGCGTTTTGTTGTTGATACTCAAAAACATGTGCTTCTTCATGTTCATGCTCATCTTCGTGCTCTTCTTCCTCTTCTTCGTCATCGTGATGTTCTTCGTTGTGATGATCTTCTTCGGTTTCTTGCAAGAAAATGTAGTCATCAATCTTGTTGTAGAACCAAGCCACATTGAACTGCCACATGTCGCCACGGTAACGCAAACCGATGTCGAAGTTATTGGCTGTTTCA
>JAUIHY010000188.1 GCA_030432115.1 Gammaproteobacteria bacterium
GTTTGTCGATTGCCAGTGTGGTTTTTGCTTTATTTATTGGTCTGGCTGCAGGTTTACAAAGCGGCACTTCGGCCATGGTCGCGCCTGATGCGGCACAAAATAAAAACACCCATGTCAGGCATTGGGTTCAAAATGCGGTGGGGATTGCGTGTTTGTTATCGGTCTTGATTGTGCTTTTGGGCTGGTTTTGGGCAGTGGATTTATTGAAGCTACTCAGTGACACACAGATCACGGTGGCTTTGGCGTGGGATTATACATGGGTGATCTTGCTTGGAAATGCAGGTTTTGTGGTGACACAAGTGGCTGCAGGGGCTTTGATGGCTTTTGGTAACACCCGTGCTTTTCGTGATGTATTGATTGCGGGATTTTTTGCCAATTGGCTGCTTAATCCGCTGTTTATATTTGTCTTGGACTGGGGTGTGGCGGGTTTGGCCATCGCCACGGTGGTGATTAAATTAACGGGGGCAGTTTGGTTGTTAAGGGTATTGTCTAAAACCATGGGCATGGTTCCCAAGCCAGTTTTTCGTTGGCGAAAATGGAAACCGCTGTTGTTCCAAATCATGCCAGCCAGCGCCAACATGTTAACCATCATTGTTGGTGGCTTTATCACCATATATTTTGTTGGTCGATTTGGAGATGAAGCTGTGGCTGGTTATTCGGTTGGTGTGCGCATTGAGCAGTTGTTGTTATTGGCGGCCATGGGTTTGAATGCAGCGGTGATGGCCGTGGCAGGGCAAAGCTATGGCGCCAAAAATTACCAAAGAGTCAAAGCCACTTATCATCAGGCCTTAAAGTTGGGTTTTGTAGTGTCACTGCTTGCCATGCCGGCGATGGTTTTTTTGTCACCCCTGATGATGGATCAATTCACCAATAGCCCGCAAATCATTAACATTGGCGTCTATTATCTGCGTGTTGATGCCTTGGCGTTTTTTGGCTATGTACTGCTGTTCAACAGCGTGGCGGTGCTGCAAGCGATCAAGCAACCCATTTTCCCCATGGTGATTGGCATATTGCGTCAAATGGTGTTACCGACACTGGCCAATTTTGTCTTGATCGTTTTGCTCGATTACGATGTCTACGCCATCTTTTGGGCCATTGTTGTTATTGTGTTGAGCAGCGCGGTGCTGATGCTGGTTTATACCCAAAGGCAGTTGAATCGACTTAAATAATTTCCAGTGAGTTATTTAATTTGTATAAAATGCTTGTGATTTAATTATTTGAGAATTTTATGAAGTTTATTATTAGCCTGTTGATCATTCAATTTACATTTTTTTCTCCGGAGCTTTCGGCCAATGAAAGTAGCGAAGCTGCAGGCACAGAAGCCACGGTGGTGTTCATGCGATCATCTATGGTTGGAAAGTTTATAAAAGCCTCTGTTTACGAAATCACAGACGATGAAACCATTTTTATCGGTATTCTCAAAAACAAGAAAAGACTGGAATATAAAACGACAGCAGGCAAACACCGATTCATGGTGATTTCAGAAGCTGCGGATTTTATGGAGGCGAATGTAGCAGCTGGAAAAACATATCACAGCATTGTGACGCCAAGAATGGGCGCGTGGAAAGCAAGGTTTTCATTGTGGCCAATCAGAAAGGGCGCGGCAGGTGAGCACCAATGGGACAGTAAAGACATCCAAAAAAGGTTCAAAAAAACCAAGTTAATCACCAAGTCTGAGAAAGATGACATTTGGTACAATAAAAACAAAGACAGTGTAGAAAAGAAAAAACAGAAATACTTGCCTAAGTGGGAAACCAATGCTGAAGCAGACATTGCGGCCAGAACTTTAAATCCAGAAGACGGACAATAACCGCGTCCACATGAGTTGTCATTTTTTATCAGCAGGATTGCCTAGCTTGGTTTGAATGATCAGCAATTTTATCAGTCAGTCGCTGGTTAAAGTGACCGCTTAAAAATTATATTTTTAGACATTATGCATAGTTGGGAAGGAGTATGTGAGTTTGTTGCTGTAGCAGAGACATTGAGTTTTACTGGTGCTGCAAAAAAATTAGGTATTTCTACTGCTCAAGTAAGCCGTCAAGTCAGTAGTTTAGAGGCAAGAATATCAACTAAACTATTTATCCGGACAACGCGGCAGGTTTCTTTAACTGAGCTGGGAACTGTGTATTATCACCACTGTAGGCGAGTGCTTGATGGTTTGCTGGAAGCTGAAAGAGCAGTAACAGACTTGCAAAACATCATTACTGGAAAGTTAAGAATTTCTGCTCCGGTGATCTATGGAGAAAGATGGGTTGCTCCAGTGGTTCATGACTTTTTGATACAACACAAAAGCCTTGAGGTTGAGCTATATTTAACCAATAGGCAAGTCAACTTGATTGAAGAAAGTTTTGATTTGGTCGTTAGGTTAGGGGAACTTGAAGACTCGAGTATGATGGCCAAAAAACTGGCAAGCAGAACTCAAGTGGTTTGTGCTTCCCCTCAGTATATAGAAAAGCATGGAAAGCCTTTAAAATTAAATGACCTTAACGAACACAATTGTTTGAAAGGCGCGACGGATTTCTGGCGTTTTATGAGTAATGGAAAACTTTATCATATGCCTGTAACGGGAAACATCAGCTGTAATATTGGGCTGTCATTACTTGATGCAGCATTAAAGGGTATTGGGGTGGTTCAGTTGCCAGATTACTATGTTTCACAGTTTGTTGAGGGCCAGAAATTAGTGCCGCTGTTAGAAAAGTATCAAGTACCCAAAGAGGATATTTGGGCACTTTATCCTAACAACAGGTTTTTATCGCCTAAAGTCAGGCTGCTGATTGACTTCCTTGCCGACCACTTATGAGATAAAAAACATTGTTACAGTGGGGTAATAATGTTTTTACAATCTATTTATTGCTGACATTACTGTAATGGATATAATCAATCGCTATTAATAAAAAAAATTAACATTATGTCAGATCAATTTATCAAATCAAAAGCAGCCATTGCTTGGGGGCCAAATCAACCACTTTCAGTTGAACATGTTGATGTGATGCTACCTAAGAAAGGAGAAGTGCTGATTAAAGTGGTGGCATCAGGTGTTTGTCATACTGACGCCTTCACTTTGTCGGGTGAAGACCCTGAAGGCATATTCCCTGTGATTTTGGGCCATGAAGGCGGCGGCATAGTTGAACAAGTGGGCGAAGGTGTGACTTCGGTGGCGGTTGGCGACCATGTGATTCCTTTGTACACACCAGAGTGTGGTGAATGTAAATTCTGTACTTCTGGAAAGACGAACTTGTGTCAAAAAATCCGCGAAACCCAAGGTAAAGGCTTGATGCCAGATGGCACCACGAGGTTTTATAAAGATGGCAAGCCCATTTTTCATTATATGGGTTGTTCGACCTTTTCTGAATACACTGTACTGCCTGAAATTTCTTTGGCCAAGGTGAACAAAGAAGCACCTTTGGAAGAAGTGTGCTTGCTCGGTTGTGGCGTGACCACAGGCATGGGCGCGGTGTTGAATACGGCCAAAGTTGAAAAAGGTGATACCGTGGCGATTTTTGGCCTCGGAGGTATCGGCTTATCAGCTGTGATTGGTGCGAAAATGGCGGGCGCCAGCCGCATCATTGGAATCGACATCAATGAATCGAAATATGAATTGGCCAAAAAGCTGGGTGCCACAGACTGCATCAATCCCAAAGATTATGATAAACCCATTCAAGAAGTGATTGTTGAATTGACCGATGGTGGTGTGGATTACTCGTTTGAATGTATCGGCAATGTCGACGTCATGCGTTCGGCCTTAGAATGCTGTCACAAAGGTTGGGGCGAATCGGTGATCATTGGTGTCGCCGGTGCCGGTCAAGAAATTTCAACCCGGCCGTTTCAATTGGTTACAGGTCGGGTTTGGCGTGGTTCAGCTTTCGGTGGTGTCAAAGGCCGTTCGGAATTACCGAAAATTGTTGAACAGTACATGGCCGGTGAATTTGCCTTGGATGATTTCATCACCCACACCATGCCACTAGAACAAATCAATGAATCGTTTGACCTGATGCACGAAGGTAAAAGCATCAGAACGGTGATTCACTTTGAAGACAAAGGATAATTATGGAATTACTTGGTCAACACAAAAGCCACGGTGGTTGGGTCAAACAATTTGAACATGCTTCGGTGTCCACTGGCTGCATCATGCGTTTATCAGTCTATTTGCCACCTCAAGCAGCCAATCAAAACCTGCCGGTGGTCTATTGGCTATCAGGCCTGACCTGTACCGATGAAAATTTTGTCCAAAAAGCAGGAGCTTTCAAAGCGGCGGCCGAATTGGGTCTGATTCTGGTGATGCCTGACACCAG
Source organism: Gammaproteobacteria bacterium (assembly GCA_030432115.1). Taxonomy (GTDB): domain Bacteria; phylum Pseudomonadota; class Gammaproteobacteria; order Xanthomonadales; family Marinicellaceae; genus Marinicella. Next base: position 4,293 of record JAUIHY010000188.1, read on the forward strand.
TCCGCGCGGAACAGATTTCAATGGCACAGCAGTGGCCAATGACGACGGTTATGATTTAGGACAGGGTGCTGGCTTTTATGTCAATGCCAACCAAGCACCTTGGAAATCACATTTCCAAATGTATGACTATGTGACCAAGGAACTTCCTGAATTGATAGACAACCATTTTCCAGCCAATGGGCAACAAGCCATTTCAGGTCACTCCATGGGCGGGCACGGTGCTTTGGTGATTGGCCTGAGAAATCCAGAAAACTACAGCTCCATTTCAGCCTTCAGCCCCATCTGCAACCCAATTTCCTGTCCGTGGGGTGAAAAAGCGTTCACTGCTTATTTGGGTGATAATCAAGCACAATGGCAACAATA
>JAUIHY010000189.1 GCA_030432115.1 Gammaproteobacteria bacterium
AGACTGATTATTACTTGAAATGGACCATGCGTATGAAATTCACAGCTTTGGGTAAAGAGGTGGATTCAGTATCTATGGGCATCAGCCAGCTGAGGTTTAACCAAGAAGGCAAGGTAATCTTTCATCAGGATTATTGGGATGGCTCAGAAAATTTATATGAGCATTTACCGTTGATTGGTCGTTTTGTGAAGAAAATCAAAGCCAACTTATGAAACCCAGTCGCACTTTGAAGCTTTGTGTGTATTTCTTCACGTTGCTGTCATTGACTTCAACTGTCACAGCAATTGAAACCGCAAATGATACCCCCGCATTGCATCAATGTGCTGATGTCAAACTCAAGTGGGCCATGTTATTGTCAGTTGCTGATGTCAAATTCTTTTCAGCCAATTGTGAGTCCTATGGCCTGGCCACTCAACAGTCATTCAAAGCACTGGAATTCAAATTCAATCGCGCCGTCAGTGCCAGTTATTTTAAAAAAGCTGCCAACAAAGGATTCGAGGTCAATTTGCCTTCGGCACTGAAAGACAGAAATGAAACCATTGACATCAACCATTCATTCAATGACCATTACTTGGCCATTGCCAAAGGAGATGTATACCTGATTAAACATATGGGGCAAGAGGGTATTGTTTTATATAAAAACGGCCGCCAAGTGATTCAAGAAAAAAATGCGGTTTTCAGCCACTATTATTTCAACATCTGGTTGGGTGATCAACCTGCCATTCCCAAGTTAAAGGGCCTGTTATTCAAGGCATTCAACTGATGAAATACTTGTTTTTAAACTGGGCTTGGTTATATTGATCAAAAGACTGTGGAAAAGGCGACAGGTACTTTTGATTGATTAAGTAGGTCACATTGTATTTTTCAATATAGTGTTTCAATAATGTCAATGGCACCAATAATTCAACATCACCCTTTTGATACAGGTCTATCAGATTCAGAATACTGTGTTTACTGGCGTGATCCAATTCATTTTTAATAAAACCTATCATGTGATGCATCACATTAACATGGTCATTAGCCACTGCCCTTTGTGACAAGGCAAACATGAACAAGGTGAAATATTCTTGAGACAGCTCATCAAAAGGTTCACTGCCTGCTTTAGCCACCAGTTGGCCCAACTCTCTGTAGTGCTTTTCAGAACGCACTTGAAGCAGGTATTTGTATTTGGTATGAAATGCCACCAGCGACTTAGGCAAAGGGTGACTCAACACCTCTTCTTTCCATTCTGCATGAGCAAACACTCGAGTCAAAAAGTTCTCCCGTAACACCGCATCATTCAACCTGCCGGCTTCTTCCATTGGCATCAGCGGATAAGCTTGCTGAATTTTTTTAGCAAAAGCACCTTGATCAGGGTCAGGACCTGGCATGCCATTTTCGTTATAAACTTTGACACCGAATAAGCCACAACTGGGCGATTTTTGCATAAAGATAAAACCATCCAACTCAGAAAAATCCTTTACCTTTTCTGTCGCCAGAGCAACCAAATCATCGGTAAAATCTTTGCTGTGATCTGTCACATTTTTAACCCTTATATCCTCACCCTGCTGCACCAATCTGATGGGTTCCCGCGGAATGCCCATGCCAATTTCAACTTCCGGACAAACCGGTTTGTAATCAAACCACTCAGATAATTCCTCAACACAATAAGCTGAGCGCTTATGCGAACCATTGAATCGGACACTTTTACCCAACAAACAGGAACTGATTCCTAAGGTGATTTTTTTACTCATGACAAACCTTGAATGAATGCGAACTTAAGAGTTTAGCATTGTGACATGCCCACATCAAAATCTTGTGAAAACCCTTTTTTCTTATAGCAAAAAAAGGGGCTGATAATCAGCCCCTTGCGTCAATTGTTCTCTTACTTGCGCTTCAGTTTCTTGCCTTTCCCAGAATCCCCTTTGCTGTTTTTATCAAAACGTTTGCGGTTTCTGTTGGGTGCTTTCTTCGATTTATCAAAACGTTTTTTGCTGGGCGCAGAGTCACTGCCACCAGGCTTGTTGTCTTGCCCAACGGGCGCAATAAAACTTTTGCGACCACACACACGCGCATTCTTAAGGATTTTTAAAATCTCTGTTGGCATCTCAGCTGGCAAATCCACCGTTGAGATGTCATCGTACAAATCAATTTGACCAATGTATTCACGGTCTAAATCCGCTTCATTGGCAATCATGCCCACAATATTACTCGGGCTCACACCATGTTTTCTCCCAACATCCAGCTGGTAACGCTCCATAGGTATTTCTGGATGTTCTTTCAATGGCTGTGGTTCAGTATCAATGGCTTCAGAAGCACGACGTCCTTTGTTCCTGCTGTGCGATTCAAAATCATCCCTTGGATTTGACTCACGGCTGTGTCTTTCACCTTTGCTCTCCGTCAACAACAAACCTTTGTCGCCATGCAACATATAGGCCAAAGCCGCTGCAATGTTTTTGAATTCAAATTCATTTTCGTGCTGCATTTCGTTGATCAGATTCTGGTAAAAGCTGATGTCTTTGGCCGCCAAGGTTTCCATGATTTGGTTCTTAAAACGCTGGGTGCGGTTTAGGTTGATGTCATCCACCGTTGGGATGTTCATTGGCTTGATGTCTTGTTTGGTGGCTTTTTCGATTTGTCTCAACATGCGCTGTTCGCGACGTGAAATAAACAAAATCGCCTCACCTGAACGCCCAGCGCGACCAGTACGACCAATCCTGTGTACATAAGACTCGGTGTCATAAGGGATGTCATAGTTGATCACATGACTGATGCGATCCACATCCAAACCACGGGCCACCACGTCCGTACCGATCAAAATATCAATGGCACCTTTTTTCAACTTAGAAACCAAACGTTCACGTTGTTTCTGAACAATATCACCGTTCAAAGCTTCGGCTGAAAAACCACGCGCTTGCAATTTTTCTGCCAATTCTTCAGTCGCCATCTTGGTGCGCACAAAAATAATCACGCCATCAAAATCTTCAACCTCTAAAACACGGGTCAAAGCTTCTAATTTTTTCAAACCACTGACCATCCAATAGCGCTGGTTGATGTTTTTTGCCGTGGTGGTTTTGTTGGCAATTTTGATGTCAATTGGCTTATGCAAATGATTCACTGCCACTTTTTTCACTTCTTTCGGCATGGTGGCCGAAAACAAAGCAATTTGTCGCGTGTCAGGTGTGTGACTCAAAATCCAATCCACATCATCAATAAAACCCATGCGCAACATTTCATCGGCTTCATCCAGTACCAAAGTTTTTAATTGGTCTAATTTCAATGTCTTGCGGCGCATGTGATCCATCACACGACCTGGTGTACCCACCACCACTTGTACACCACGTTTTAATTGACGCAACTGGATGTCATAACTCTGTCCACCATAAATAGGTAGCACATGAAAACCCTTGATGTGTCGGGCATAGTTTTGGCATGCTTCAGACACCTGAATCGCCAGCTCACGGGTTGGTGTCAGAATCATCACTTGCACACCTTGGGCATTGACATCTAATTGAGACAATATGGGCAAAGCAAAAGCCGCTGTTTTACCCGTTCCTGTTTGTGCCTGACCCAAAACATCTTGGCCTGAAAGGATGGCAGGAATACTTTCCTGTTGGATGGGAGATGGTTGTTCGTAACCGTTTTCTTGGACGGCTTTTAACACAGCATCAGAAAGACCCAGGTCGTTAAAAGTACCTGTAGATTGAGAATCAGACATAATATTAAGGAGTGGCGCTCGAGGCGCAAAGATAAAAAAGTGCGCGGATTATACAGGAAAACCCGCGCCCTGTCTGCATTAATCGCACCGGAAAAGCAGTTTTCTAGTTTAATCAGACAAATAGTAACTGACAGTAGAAACCACCCTAACTTTTTTGATATGTGGATTGTTTTTATCTCTTGCTGTGATACTGAACTGTCCTTGAGCCGCCTTTTTAATCTTGCCCAATTGGCTGCTAGAATCTTTGGCAAATTTATCTGCCACCTCGCGTGCTTTTCGGGTCGCCTCTTCAATCATTTCTGGCTTCACTTCATTCAAGCGTGTAAACAAATATTCTGTCTGGCTGTCGTATTGATCACCTGCCAATACAATGCCCTGCTTTCCTAAGTCAGATAATGAACCCATCACACCTCTGACTGCATCAATTTCGTGTGAATAGACAGTAACGGTTAAAGTCGCTGTGAACCTGAATGGTGCTTGTTGATTACCACCATATTGTTGTGCTGATTTATCTGTGATGGTTGGTGTGGACAAGGTGATTTCTTCCGCCCCCACTCCATGCTCACTCAAAAATGTTTTGATCAGTTCTGATTGTGTGTCAATTGATTCGTACAACTCGGACAGTTCATTGCTCGCCACATTAAATTTAATCGGCCAAATTACCACATCTGCTTTGAATTCACGTTCAGATAAACCTTTGACGGTGACACTGCGATCCAATTGTTTGTAGTCCAAAGCCGCTTGCCCCAGCAAAAACCCCATTCCAATCAATCCCGCACAAATAAACACGCCCAAAATAAAGGCGCCGCCTTTGCTGTTTTTTTGATGCATCATCTTTTACTCCTGTTTTTAATTAGCCATACCCGTAAAACTGTCCACTAGCTTCACCTTGATGTCAGGAAATGAGGTCACCACCTGAACTTTGAAATCGGGAAATGAATCCACTTTTTGCCA
>JAUIHY010000190.1 GCA_030432115.1 Gammaproteobacteria bacterium
CCAACAAATGCTCAATAAAATAATTGCTTTGCAATGTATGCAAATGCAATGACGTGCCCTCACCTTCAACGATGCCATGGCGTCTGTTTGGGTAGGACATGAAGTCAAATTGGCGGTTGTGCTTGATCAGTTCGTTTTGTAAGCGTTCGGCGCCTTGGTAATGGACATTGTCATCGCCTGTGCCGTGGATTAACAGCAGTTTCCCGGCCAAGTTTTTGGCATGGGTGATCGCTGAGGCGCTTTTGTAATTGTCTTCAAAATCACTCAACAAGCCTGAATAACGCTCTTGGTAAATTGAATCGTACAATCGTTGATCAGGCACCGGAGCGCGTGATACGCCGACATGGTATTGTTCAGGATAGCGGAACAGCAGGTTCAAGGTCATCGAGCCACCGCCAGAATGGCCCCAAACGCCAACACGATCACAATCTATGTAATCCCAACGCTGACAAATCGCTTTCAAGGCATCGGCTTGGTCCCTGGCGCCCAAAGGCCCGATGTTGCCATAAACCGAACGGCGCCAATCACGACCGCGCGGGGCTTTGGTGCCACGATTATCAACTGATGACACCAAGAATCCTTGTTGCGTCATCATCAAATGCCAAATATTGCGCGTACTGTATTTGTCGGCAACCGTTTGCCCCGCAGGCTCACCATAAACAAAATTGATGATGGGGTATTTTTTGTTTTCATCAAAATTCGGTGGACGCATCAAAAAACCGTCCAAACGCAACCCATCTTGTGCCTTGACACTGTAAAACTCCATATCGCCCTTGGCCAATGTTGCGATCTTTTCTGCCAGTTCCGCATTGTCCTCTAACACATGATGGGTTTTGTGCTCGGGCAATGAAACTAAAGTGGAAACTGGTGGCTTGAGGAAACTGGAAACCGTGTGGATGGCCCATGTTGAATCGGCCGACATTTTATAGCTGTTGGTGCCTGCATGTTCTGCTGGTGTGATTTGTTCCATTTGGCTTGATTCTGCATCACCTTGGCCATCCAATCGCGTGCGGTACAGGTAGCGTTGTGAGACATTTTCAGGTGAAGCGATAAAATATAACCAGCCATCTTCTTCATCAACAGAAACCAGTTCAGTGACATCAAAAGCGCCCGGCGTTATATCAGTGACCGTTTGTCCATCACGCAAAACGCGGTACACATGCTTCCAGCCATCGCGTTCGCTTTGCCACAAAAACGAAGCTGAATCTTTCAACCATTTCGGGTCTTCAACCAACTCAATAAAAGTTTTTTCTTGTTCAACAAAGAATGGTTCAGCCTCGCCTGTTTTTGCATCGGCATAGAACAAAGTGTTGGTGTCCTGTTTGCGGTTCATTTGTTGAATCAACACCTGTTCAGCATTATCCGCCCAATCCATGCGTGGCACGTACATGTCTTTGGGCACACCCGGTAATTCGACCCAAATGGTTTTGGGTTCATCAATTGTGGTGATGCCAATTTTCGCACCTGAATTTTCTTCGCCCACCTTGGGATAAGGAATCGACGTCACTTCTGGGTACAAAGTGTCGGTGTTGTTGATGATGTAAAAGTCTTGTGCCGCATGGGTATCAAGCTGCCAATAAGCAATGCGCTGGCTGTCTGGGCTCCAACGAAAACCGTCTTGAATACTGAATTCTTCCTCATAGGCCCAATCGAATAGGCCATTGATGATGGTGTCCGATGCATCTGTGGTCAAAGCGGTGATCTTTCGACTGTTCAAGTCTTGGACATAGATGTTGTTTTGGTAAACATAGGCAAAATGTTCACCGTTGGGCGAAAATTTACCGAACATCATTTGACTGGGAGCAGCATCTTTGGGGCCTAATTGCCACAAATCATCGTTGTCATTTTCGTCTTCAAGGTTCAAAACCCAGTATTCACCGCGGGTTTTATCGCGCCAAACGTATTGGGCTTGGGTGTAAATCAACAATCGCTTTTTGTCTTTGGACCAAACATAATCATCGACAGGCAATGCATTCTCGGCACCTTCGGGTGTCAATTGTGCCAAAGTGATCAGCACTTCACGCTCTAACGTAGCCGGATCGTATTGCACAATTTCTTCATACAATTTGATGTCATCGCCATAGCGGTCCTTTTCCAACTCGACATCTTCAAAGCCCTTGGCGGTTTCCAAAGCGGTGAAACTGGCACCATCTGCAGCCCAACGCACCACACCCGGACGTTTGGCATTGTATTCCCAGTCTTGGTAAATGGCTTCATTGCTCAGCATCAAGCCTTGATTGGATTCAGACATCGTTTGTTTCTCCTGTACAGCCGCACAAGCCACCAGCGTGCTTAAAGCCACTGCCATACCCATGCTTTTTATTGTTTTGTTGTATTTTGCTTTGTTTGATCGTCCCATTTTGGGTTCCCTGCTTTTTTAACAGGCATTATTCTAAAGTTTTTTGGGTTTGATTTGTTGATTTAAAAGTCTTTGAGTCAACCCAATGAAACCGCTTTTTTGGAGTTTATACTCTACCGCATCGGTGCTAAAATGGCGCGCATGAGAAAACAGCTACAACATGGTATTGATGCAATACTGGTGGAGTTAGATCGGGGTTTAAAAACCTTGTCACACCGCAGTGATGCCAATGCCAAACGACCTGGTTCAACAGAGGCTGATGTGAATTTAAGCGATGAACGCAAACAACACACCATCGGCCTGATGCGCATCAACCACACCGGCGAAGTTTGCGCCCAAGCCTTGTACAATGGCCAGGCCATGATGGCCAAAGACGAGAAAACGCGTGCACACCTGTTGGAAGCAGCCAGTGAAGAACAGGACCATTTGAATTGGTGCCAAGTGCGTTTGGATGAATTGGGGGGTAAAACATCGATCAGTAATCCATTGTGGTATGCCCATTCTTTCGTCCTGGGTGCGGTGGCCGCTAAATTCGGTGATCCTGTGAGCTATGGCTTTGTCGTTGAAACCGAACGCCAAGTGGAATCGCATTTGCAAGAACACATTGAAGACATAGGTGAAAGTGACAAAAGATCACTGCGAATCTTGCAACAGATGCAAGCCGATGAAATCAGGCATGGCGAAAACGCCAAACAAGCCGGTGGCATTGAGCTGCCGCAAACAGTAAAAAACATCATGACAGCAATGTCGAAAATAATGAAATTTGTCAGTTATAGGGTTTAAACATGAGTGAAAATGCTAACAATGAAGTGATTGAAAGAGAGTCAATGGAATTTGACGTGGTGATAGTTGGTGGCGGTCCAGCTGGTTTGGCTACGGCTTGCCGTTTGGCACAATTGTCTCAAGAACATGGCAAAGACTGGCAAATCGCTTTGGTAGAAAAAGGATCTGAAATCGGTGCACACATTTTATCTGGTGCAGTGGTGGAAACCGGCGCTTTGACCGAACTGTTCCCTGACTGGAAAAACATGGGCGCACCTGTGAAAACCGAAGTCACTGATGATGAGTTTCATTACTTGCGCGGCTTGGACAAAGGCACCAAAGTGCCTAATTTGCTGATTCCCTCACCCATGAAAAATCACGGCAATTACATCATCTCATTGGGTAATTTATGCCGCTGGTTGGGCGAACAAGCTGAAAATCTGGGTGTGAACATCTTCCCAGGATTCCCTGCCAAAGAGGTGCTGTACAACGAAGATGGTTCTGTGCGCGGCATTGTCACAGGCGATATGGGTGTGGGGGCAGATGGGCAAGCCAAAGGTTCCTTCGAACCAGGCTATGAATTATTGGCACCACAAACCATTTTTGCCGAAGGCTGTCGTGGCTCATTGGGTAAAGAACTGATGGAAAAATTCGATTTGCAAAAAGATGCAGATCCGCAGCATTACGGCTTAGGAATTAAAGAAGTGTGGCAAATTGACGAAGCCAGTTCAGAAGTGGGTAAAGTCGTTCACACCTTGGGGTGGCCTTTGAACAACCACACCGAAGGCGGTGGCTTTTTGTACCATTTAGACAAAGGCACCGTGGCTTTGGGTTTTGTCGTCGCATTGAACTATGACAACCCATACCTGTCACCATTCGAAACATTCCAACAGTGGAAACAAAATCCGGTGATCAAAAATGTCATCAAAGGTGGTAAACGTGTTTCTTACGGCGCACGCGCCATGAACAAAGGTGGTTTTCAATCCTTGCCCAAACTGACCTTCCCCGGTGGCTTGTTGGTGGGTTGTGAAGCAGGCTTTTTGAACCCTGCCAAGATCAAAGGCACCCACACCGCTTTGAAATCCGGATTAATCGCTGCCGAGACCTTGGCCGTGGCCTTGGACAATGAATCTGCCATGGGTGAATTGAAAGCCTACAGCGACAACATCAAAGCTTCCAGCATTTACACAGAACTAAAACAAAGCCGGAATTTTGAACCGGCTTTGAATAAGTTCGGCACCTTCTTTGGTGCAGCTTTTACCTTCATTGATCAAAACATATTCCGAGGTAAACTGCCTTTCACTTGGCACAACAAAACACCAGACCACGCCACTTTAAAACCGGCATCTGAGTGCAAACCTATTGATTACCCAAGACCAGATAACGAAATTTCATTCGACCGTTTGTCTTCAGTATTTTTGTCCAGCACCAACCACGAAGAAGACCAACCATGTCACTTGCAATTAAAAGATGAGGCCGTGCCATTGACCATCAATTTGCCAAAATGGGCAGAACC
>JAUIHY010000012.1 GCA_030432115.1 Gammaproteobacteria bacterium
GCAAAAGATGGTTTGGATGCTTTGAATAAATTACAAGAGCAGGTGCCTGATTTGATGCTGCTAGATATTGAAATGCCGCGAATGGATGGATTTGAATTGGCAACCCAAATGAAACAGTCTGATAAATTCAGGGACATACCCATTATCATGATCACTTCAAGAACAGGACAAAAACACAAAGACCGTGCCAAAGAAATTGGTGTGGAACGTTATTTAGGTAAACCGTATCAAGAAATTGAATTGTTAGAAAACATCAATGACTTGCTTAAATTAGAAGATGTCGGTTAATGAGACGGTGGGCTTGGTACATTTCGGAATGCCTCAACCATCCGTTATGTTTTTGGCCAAGCAACTGGAACGGGCAGGTTATCAGGTTTTGAACCTTGAGCCAACAGAAGTGTTGGCTCAAGAAGAAGTGAATGGCACTTACGTGGTGAATGTGAATGCCCATCATGACGATGATTTGGTTGACCAATTATTGGATTTTTTAGCAGAACATGATGCTGAAATCATCATCAATGACACTTTGATTTCAAATGAATTGGTGGGCTGGAATAAAAACCGGTGGATCAGGCACATTTTGTATAAAATTGATGCTTCTCATGGTATTTTGCCTGCAGAGGAACTGACTGATTCGGCTAACAAAGGTTTAATTAACCTGACTGAATTGGGCATCAAGAAAGTGTGGTTATTGGCAGCATCCATTGGTGGCCCCGAGGCTTTGATTAAGTTCTTAAAGGCTTTTGATGGTACAGAGCCAGTTTTTTTTGTCATTGTGCAGCATATGGACTCTGAGTTTGTTCATATGATGGTCAATCAATTAAATAAAAATGGGCAGATACCCGTTCAGTTGCCACAGCTGGGCGATCCAATCAAACCAGGACATGCTGTTTTGGTTCCTGTTGATGAAAGCTTGGTCATACAGGCTGATGGCATGATGGCCGTTAAAGATTTTAATCCTAACAGGTTGTCAACGCCATGCATTGATGATGTCTGTATGGACATGATTGACCAATTGAAACAATTGAATATGGCGATTTTCAGTGGCATGGCCACCGATGGCGTCAAAGGTGCGACTAACATTCATGACAACGGCGGTGTTGTGATCACACAGTCAGAAGAAAGTTGTGTCGTGTCTGCCATTGCTGAAGAAGTGAGAAAGAAAAACTACTCACAGTTTGACGGTGACCCTGAGGCGATGGCAAAATATATTAAACAACATTTATAGGCAATGAAAACATGGAAAATGAAATTCGTGCAGTACTTGTACCGGTAGAAGATGATCGAAAATTGTTGTTGCCCAATGCCATGGTGGCAGAGGTGATGAGTTTGCGTGAGATTGAGAAATATGAAGAATCTGAAGCCTGGCTGTTAGGGAAAGTTTCTTGGCGTGGTTGGGATTTGCCCTTGATTGATTTTGCAGTGCTGACAGGTGGAGATGCCACTGCCTCAATGGAAAAAAATTACAACATTGCGGTGTTAAAGTGTATCAATACACCAGACAAAATGGCTTACTTTGCCGTGTTGTCACGTGGCATTCCGAAGTTACAAGTGGTGTCAAGGGGAGACATGCAATTACATGAAGACAAAACCATCAATCACAATGCCATCGCATCATTGGTCTCGATTCATGACGAAACTGCCGATATCCCAAACATGAATTATTTAGAACAGAGTTTGGTCAGCGTCACTCAATGAGTGATGTCCTAAATACTGTTTAACTGAAATCTCCATACAGTGTATGAACGGCGGCTAAAATCACAGGCGCTGCCGTTTCTGTCCTCAATACCCTTTGTCCCATTTGAATACCCATCATACCCAGCTGCGCCATGAATGCTGTTTCAGCTTGAGAAAACCCCCCTTCAGGCCCAATAAATACTGACAAATCTTGGGGTTGGGATTTGGCCAAATCAGATAACTTTTTTGTGGCTGTGGGTTCTAAGAACACGCCACTGTGCGCATGAGATTCTGATGCTGTTTTTAGGCTGGTTATGGGGTGAATTTGCAATAAATCACAGCGACCCGATTGTTCACAGGCACTGTTGGCCACTGCTTGCCAGTGTTTGATTTTTTTGTCGTATTTATTGGCAGGTATTTTGTGACTACAGAATTCTGAAAAGACGGGTATCAGGGCACGGGCTCCCAATTCTGCGGATTTTTGCACAGTATAATCCATTCGATCGCCGGCACTGATGGCCTGAATCAGGGTGATGTTGACCGATGATGGTGGTACGGGCTTGCTGCTTACTTGTATGTCAGTTAATGTGACATCATGCCGGTTAACCGCTTCAATTTGAGCACAAAATTCTTGCCCATCTTGAGTGAAGAATACCATGGGGTGCCCTTTTTTCAATCGTAACACATTGCGCACATAGTGTGCTTGATCACCCGTTATGTTGATGATATCTTTGACATCTGAAGAATCAATGGGTAAGTGTAGTCTGGAAATTCTCAAAGCTTTTTTGGCGTTCAAATAAAAATAAGAATATAATCAATCTCATTCATTAACACAAACAGATATGCAAAAAAACAACAATCAACAAAAGGGATTCACGCTCATGGAAATCCTCATCGTGGTGGTGATATTGAGTATCTTGGCAGTTGCTGTGGTGCCGCAGTTTTTAGACAAGCCGGATGAAGCCAGGGTAACTCGGGCCAAATCAGACATCACCAACCTCAACACAGCGCTGGGGATTTACAAAATAGATAACTTCACCTACCCATCCACATCACAAGGATTGGGTGCTTTGACCCAAAAACCATCGGGCAATCCGCCAGCCAAAAATTGGAACCCAAACGGTTATATCCAAAAGTTACCCAAAGACCCTTGGGGGAATGATTACCAATATTTGAATCCAGGTAACCGAGCGGCGATAGATATTTATTCATTCGGCCAAGATGGCCAACCTGGCGGCGAAGGCATCAATGCCGACATTGGTAATTGGTAAAAACGCTGGCATGAAGTCAAAGCCGAAACAAATGCTTGGCTTTACTTTGTTGGAATTATTGCTGGTGCTGGTGATATCTGCCATTATGGTCACAGCGGGTGTCCAATTGATTGGTGGTCGAACAGCTCATGACAGAATCACAGAGCAGGCACATTTGATTCGCAGACAGTTGGATTTTTTATGTGAGAAAGCGGTGTTTGAGAATCGACCGTTTGCAATGGAATTTAATAACAACCGCCACCAAGTTTTGAGCTACAGGAAACAAAAGTGGATGCCACTGGGTGACCATGCATGGCCACACAAAGCTTTAGATGAGGCGGTAGAATGGGCACTTTTTGTGCAAGGCAAAAAGCTGTCTTTGTCAGATCAATTCAAAGATTTGCCGCAACTTATTTGTTATCCTTCTGGGCAGCTGTCAGCCTTTGCAATCCGTATTTCAGATCGCTTTGATGCGCAGCAACAGGCATTCCAATTGAAGACTGACAGCCCAACCGAATTAAGCGCAGGATGGCTCAATGAATAATCATCGTGGCTTTACATTGCTGGAAGTGATGCTGGCCTTGTTGGTGTTGGCCATCGCATTGGGTGCACTGGTCCGTTCAGCTCAGCTGGGTGCCGACACCGTGAGCAAATTGGAGCAAAACAATTCAGCTTACCATGTGGCCGACCAAGCACTGATGGGTTTATACCAAGCTTCTGGGCTTTCTCCAGGTAGGCATCAAGGTGACCAACAATTCAAAGACCAGCGTTGGTATTGGCAGGCCGATGTGCAAAGCACTGAAAACCCGAGGATAGCCAAAATCAATATCCAGGTTTCCACAGACAGCAAAATGACCTATGTGGCAGCCCAATTGACAGGGTTTAAATCGTTGTGATTTCGATGCACAGGCAACAAGGCATGACTTTACTGGAGCTGCTGATTGCAACGGCAGTGATGGCCATCATGGCAGGTATGGGCTATATGGCCGTTTATACTTTGATAGAAGCGGCCGATCGCATTGATGAAAAAGAGCGATCATTAAGGCAAGAAAACATCATGATGACACAAATCAGTCGAGATGTGTCTTTGGCCATCAGTAACCAGCAAGGCGCTTCTCTAGGGCAGGATTTTCAAGGTGATGGCTTGCGGTTTGAGTTGACGCGTTATGAGCAAACCATCACGCCCAATTGGGAACAAGCAGAGCAAACCTTGGGGGATGTGATTCAAGTGGCGTGGTATGCTAGGGGTGGCACATTATACCGTGCACAAAGGCCAGTGGTTCAAAAGCACAATAACCAAGCTTGGCAAACCCAAGCAATGTTGGATATCAAATATTGGCATTGTGAATATCTGGACTATGCTGGCCAATGGATGCCGACATGGCCCATCAGTGGTCAAATAGGTCAAATCCCGAAACAAATCAAATGCCGCGTCACGGCAGTTGATGAGCGGGTCTCGCAGTGGCTATTGACACCATGGCAAGCCACATGAGAAGCAGTGTCAAAAATCAATCAGGTATGGCCATGTTGACGGCATTGCTGTTGGTGGCCTTGGCCGCTTCATTGGCCGTCAATATTTGGTATGGCACCGCCTTGGATGTGGCGAGGATGCAAAACACCCAGCAAGCCTATCAAGCAAAACATTTAAGTCAGGGCTTGCTACTCTGGGCCAGTGATGTGTTGCGACAAGATTATGAAAACGCAGATTTGCCATGGGACAACCGAAACGACGCTTGGCGACAAGGGGTGCAACAAATGCCAGCAGATGGCGCCATGTTGTCTGGTACCTTGTTGGGATTGAATGATTGTTTTAATATCAATAATCTATGGCAAGATGGTGTGGTATCAGAACCCCATTATCAATATTTTAAACGATTGTTGCAGTTGTTGAATATTGAGCTTGCGGTGGCTGAACAAGCCATAGATTGGATGGACCCAGATCAGATTCCTCGGCAGCAAGGCGCTGAAGATTTTGCCTATTTGGCCGCTTCACCCTCATACCAAACCGGTGGACAAGCATTTTGGCATGAGTCTCAGTTGAATTTGTTGCAGGCAGTAACACCAACCGTGTATCGGTCATTAAAACCATATGTTTGTGTGTTACCCGTTCTTCGACGGGGGGCATCAAAGATGAACATCAACACTCTGTCACCCGTGATGATCAGGGCATTGCATCCCAATATTTCTGAGGCTTTGGCTTTGAGCATTTATCAAGAAGGTGGCGCCGCGTTTTCTCAATTAAGTGGGCTGTACCAACACGGCGACATGGCGGTGCTGAGCCAACAGAATGGTGTGAAAGAGGTTTGGAACCAATTGTTGTCTGTACAAACCCTTTACATCCAGGCAGAAGCAGAGGTGGTGATGGAAAACAGCATCCATGACAGCTATGCTTTGTTATTCCGTAATGACAATGGTGCGGCGATCACCTTGCAAAGAGCGCAATCTCCCTTTCGACAGATCGATACAGTAGAATAAGCCCATGAAACTTTGTTTTTTATCCAGTAAATCTGCCAAAGCAAGAAGTGCATACAAAGCCTTGGTTAAGCGCTATGGCAACCATGATTTAACACAAGCCGATGTGGTGGTGCCTTTGGGCGGCGACGGTTTTATGTTGCATTGTTTGCATCAGATGATGGACAAGCGGGTGCCAGTTTTTGGTTTGTCCAGAGGCACGGTTGGCTTTCTGATGAATGCCTATCGAGAAAATGATTTACTTGAGCGAATTGATGCAGCCAAGGACACAGTGCTCCACCCATTGGAGATGAAAGCGCATCAAGTCAATGGCAACATCAAAGAATCTTTGGCCATCAATGAAGTGTCATTGTTGCGGCAAACCAAACAATCTGCTCACATCCAAGTGGTCATCAATGATGACACCAAGATAGAGCGACTGGTGGGCGATGGCATCATGGTGGCCACACCGGCCGGCAGTACCGCATATAATTTATCTGCACACGGCCCTGTGATTCCTATGGGCAGTGAAATATTGGCAGTGACGCCGATCAGTCCATTCAGACCCAGAAGGTGGCGCGGTGCCATCATACCTTCACATGCCAAGGTGTCATTTCAGGTGTTGACGCATCGCAAAAGACCAGTCAGTGCCACCGCTGATAATTTTGAGGTCAGACATGTGGAACGCGTAGATATACGCGCAAGAAAAGACATTTCAATTCATGTGCTGTACGATCCGCAACACAATTTAGAAGACCGCATTTTGAATGAACAGTTTGAATAGCATATGTTGACCATAGCCATATCATCTCGCACGCTTTTTGACCTCAATGAAGCACACCAAGTGTTTTTAGAGCAAGGTGTGGCGGCCTATTTGTCTTATCAGTTAGCAAGGGAGGAGCAGCCATTAGATCCTGGTGTGGCGTTTCCTTTGGTGAAAAAATTGTCAGAAATCAAACACCCTGAAACCGATGAACACTTGGTGGAAATTGTCTTGGTGTCGAGAAACTCAGGTGATGTAGGGGTGCGGATTTTTAATTCGATTGCTCATCACGGTTTGAACATTTCACGAGCGGCATTCAGTCATGGGGAATCACCTTATCACTATTTGTCTGCTTTTGGTGTTCAGTTGTTTTTATCAGCCCATTCCCAGGATGTGTTGAATGCCATAGAGGCCGGCCATGCAGCGGCCCATTTAATGACCCGAAAAGCCAGTCAAGCGGCAGCCGGTCCCGTCCGCCTGGCATTCGATGGCGATGCCGTGCTGTTTTCAGATGAATCTGAGCAAATTTATCAGCATTCGGGTTTGGAAGTGTTCCGTCAAAATGAAATGGACAAGCACAATGTGCCTTTGTCGCCAGGCCCTTTTAAAAGTTTTTTAAAAAAACTGCATGACATCCAAATATTATTTCCGATGAACCAGTCACCCATCAGAACCGCTTTGGTGACAGCTCGGTCTGCGCCGTCTCACAAAAGGGTGATACTGACACTAAGGGAGTGGGGCATACGTATTGACGAAGCTTTGTTTTTGGGTGGTCAGGACAAATCGGCCTTTTTGACTTCATTTAAAGCGGATATTTTCTTTGAAGACCAGCTGTCTTATGTTAAAACGGCTTCCGAACACACTGCCACAGGCCATGTGCCGTATGGTGTGACCAATCAAAAAACCAATAAGATAAAAACAGAGGAATCATGAAAAAATACATTATTTTGATGCTGCTGATGCACTCAGCAGTGTTTGCCACCACCGTCCGATTTGAAACCACATTGGGCAACATTGATATTGAATTATATGAAGATGAAGCACCCAGTCATTCGGCCAACTTTCTTAATTATGTGAATGATGGGGATTACAATGAAACTGTGATTCATCGCTCTGATTATAATTTTGTGATTCAGGGTGGTGGTTACCGTTTTAATAATGGCTCTTTGGTTTCGATTCCATTGGACCCTGAGCTGAATGCAGAGGTGGGTGTTTCGAACACCCGAGGCACGGTGGCTTTGGCCAAAGTAGGCAACAGACCCAGTGGTGACAGCCAATGGTTCATTAACCTGAAAAACAACTCATTTTTAGATACGTCAGCCGGAGGTTACACGGTATTTGGTCGAGTGGTTGAAGGCATGGACGTGGTTGATTTGATCAGTTCGCTTCGCATTGCCAATAACGGCATGCCACTTTTGGGTTATGGGACAGGACAAATCACGGCTGATCATTTGATTTTTGTTACCAATGCCTATGTTTTAGGTGAGCCTGAATTCAAAGTCAACGCAGGAATTTCAGGAGGTTGGTATAACCCAAGCACCAGTGGACAAGGTTTTTACTTTGAAATGTTACCCGATTCCAATTACCTGTTGGCCGCATGGTTTACTTTTGATCTGTTTCCAGCTGAAGACGGTGTAGCATCTACCATTGGACACCCAGGGCATCGCTGGTTTACATCACAAGGCACTTTTGATGGCAACAGCTTCACGGCCCCCATTGCTTTGACCAGAAATGGTTTGTTTGATAGTGCTGAGGTTATTGACACCTTTGCCACGGGCACGCTCAGCATCACATTCAGCAGTTGTTTTGAAGCCGTTGTGACTTATGAGTTTGATGCCGACAATGTCGCAGGTACCTTCCCCATCACCCGATTGTCTGGTGACAATGTGGCCATGTGTGAGGCTTTGTCTGAAAACATGCAGTAACAGCGTAAAAACCACCCTCGGTATCAATTTTTTTTCCGAGGGTGGTTTGTTGTTATGGTAATAGGGTTGCTTGCTTGGGCACCAGTGAGATGTCCCAATGTTCAATCGCCCAACGCATCATCTTCGCCTGATTTTTGACGCCCAATTTGGGAGGGTTTTGTCCCAGCATCTGTAAAGCCATATGGGTCAGTGTATAACAGTCTTCACCATATATTTCCTTGGCATGGTTCTGCTTGCTTAATTTATCACCATTGGGCTGTATCAACACCGGAATGTGGGCGTACTCGGGTGTTTGGTAGCCAAGCTGGGATTGGATGTGCATTTGCCTGGCAGTTGAATCAAGGATATCAATGCCGCGCACCACTTCTGTGATTCCTTGTTTGGCATCATCAATAACCACTGCTAATTGATAACAAATCAAGCCATCCTTGCGTCTGATATTAAAGTCACCACATTGGGACTGGATGTTTTGTTGCTGATGGCCTTGAATGGCGTCATTGAATTCAAAATTTTGTTCATTGGTTTTCAATTTGATGGCATGAGGGGCGCTGCAAGGAAAAGTCAGCTGACGGCATGTTTGAGGGTAAACAGGATGTTGTGATAATGTTTTGCGATTACACAGACATGGGTAACACAGCCCTTGGTCAATCAATTGTTCGAGTGCAATAGCATAGGCCGTCTGCTGTTTCTCATGACTTTGGTACAGCACCGGTTCATCAGAGACCATACCAAAACGGGCAAGTTCTTTGATGATGGCAAGGTCGGCGCCTGGGATGCTTCTTGGTGGGTCCAAATCTTCAATACGTAGCAACCAAGTGCCATCTTGGGATCTGGCTTGAAGGTAGCTGGCCAATGCCGCCAGCAAAGAGCCTAAATGTAAATTTCCAGATGGAGAGGGCGCGAAACGCCCTCGGTATGCGTTTTCTTTCAATGGCTTATTCAGCTTGTTCCATTTGTGGCCCTGGGGGTGCGATGAAATTGCCTTGAACATAGTTGACGGCCATTTTCCACATGATACTCATGGTGTTGGCGTCTTCAATTTGTTCGCAAATGACTTGTTTGCCAAGTGTGTGGGCTTTTTCAATGATGTCTTTGACCTTGCCTTGATTTTCATCATTACCAGGCAGGTCATCCATAAAGCTGGAATCGACTTTCAGCACATCCACAGGGAAGTGTTTCAAAATGCTGAATGAATTGAGCCCTGAGCCGAATTTTTCAACCACAACAAAGCAGTGAATTTCTTTCAATGCCTTGATGATGGGTTTCATGGTTTTGGCATGGGTTACCAAATCGCTCTCTTTGATTTCAACGGCCAATTTATCTCCACCCACACCATGGGTTTTGAATTGTTCCATCAGCCATTGAGGGAAAGAGGTGTCGGTCAAGGTGTGGTGAGAAAATTTGACAAACAATGCGACGTCTTTGTTACTGGCTTTGATGGCTTGGATGGCGTGGCTGACCACCCAGCGGTCGATGTCTTTGATGAAGCCGTATTTTTCTGCAATGGGAATGAACTGAATGGGCGAAATGATGTCCTCGCCTGATTGTAATCTGACCAACACTTCGTAATGCTCTTGTTCATCACCTTCGATATTAACCACGGGTTGATAGTGCAACATGAATTTGTCATTCTGCAAGCCGTCTGTGATGCGATCTATCCATGCTTTTGAAGCTGCACGGGCTTGTTTTTCCTCTTCAGCAGGATCAAAGGTGGCCACTGCATTGCCGCCGCGTTCTGTTAATTTTATGATGTGGTCTGTTAAAATTTTGATGACTGAATTGGGCGATTCTGAATCTTTGGTTAACTGTGTTACAGCCAAGCTGATGGTGCAGTTAATGGACGTGTCACCCGCACTGAATATTT
Source organism: Gammaproteobacteria bacterium (assembly GCA_030432115.1). Taxonomy (GTDB): domain Bacteria; phylum Pseudomonadota; class Gammaproteobacteria; order Xanthomonadales; family Marinicellaceae; genus Marinicella. Next base: position 9,931 of record JAUIHY010000012.1, read on the forward strand.
CTTCTGATACCAATGCCCGTAATTTTTCAGCCACTTTTTCGGCTTTTTCAATGGGTAATTTGATTTGCAAGATAAAGGTGCCGCCCGCATAGCGACAATAGGTGACGTCGTCACCCAGTTTTTTATTTAAGAACTCTGAAATGCTGATGATGAATTGATCAAAATTACCAATGCCATGGGCTTTTTTAATGTCGTCGGCTCCATCCGTCTCTATCATAATCAAGCTGTCGCCTTTCTGGGTTTTCGCTTGGTCAATGGCACTTGATAAGTACTCATGATAGTAATTTCGATTAAAGTATTTGGTAAGCAAATCCTTGTTTTTGATTTCAAACAGCTCTTTTTCAACCTCGGGGTCTGCCGATGGAATGTTGATGATGAATTGGGCACATTGCTCACCATTGATGGTGGCATTGGAGAAACTGATGATGCCTTGGAACTGTTCACCGTCGGCTTTGTTGAGTTTGAACTCCATGTCTTCATCAGGTAGCTTGTGCTTGCTGATGTCTCTCAATACTGTCTTTGCTTTTTGCAAATCTTCTTTGGCAATCAGGTTCAAAAACGGCGTTACTTCCAATTCTTCCACGTCGTCGTAATCAAACAGCTCCTGGTAAGATTGGTTGGAGTAAACATGCATGCCATCATGGATATAGGCAATGGCTTGTTTGGAAGAATCCAGCAGCAAATCACATCGTTTTTCAGTGTGTTTGAGTTCTAAGGCAAGCTCGGTGTTTTTGCGCCTTTGTCTTAAGCTGTCCATTTCCTTGCTGAGGCTGTGTTTCATATGCTCTGGTAACTTGGCGGTGCAATAGTTGCTGCAACCACTTTCCAAGGCTTCTTGTACCAAATCAGGATCAAAGTTTTCCAGCAGTGCAATCACAGGAATGTCCTTACCCATGCGTTTGATGTGATCAATGGTGGTCAAAACAGGTAAATCTGTTTGAAGTTGTTGACACAAAACCATGTCCACGGGTTTGCGTTCTAGAATGCCTTGCAAGGCTTCTTCGTCAATGCAGCGAGTGGGGCGCACTGCAATTTGGTAATTTCGCAACAGTGATAAAATGCGCTCAGCTTCTTCTTCTGACTGATGAATGATCAATAAATTGATGGATTTATCTGATACCAAAATGGTGCTCCTTTTAATTGTAATCAGGCAATAAGCTTGATTATATATATTTTGAGTCCATTCTGTAATGCCATTTGCTCAAAAAGCAGCAAATCTGTGTGGGTTGACACATTTTGTCACATTGTTTGCTTTAATAAATTGTGTTTTCAGTGTTTATTGTGGCTTTGGAAGGTAAATCTGACTGATGAAATCAAGCATTATTCACCCAAGTTTTGCTGTCTTGCCCTTTGATTTCCGTACAAAGTTTAGGGACCAGGTATCCAGGTAAGCGAGTTTGTAGTTGTTTGTGGATGCTTTGGGCTTGTGATAATGGTACCTCAAAATGACTAGCATTTTGCACTTTGTCCAAGGTGTGTAAATAGTATGGCATGACTCCCAGGTCATGTAAATCATGACTTAATTGTACCAAGGTGGCGGCATCATCATTGATGTCCTTTAGCAATACGCTTTGGTTTAATATTAAGCCGTGACACGCTTTCAATGCTTGAATGGCAGATTGTGCATCCTTTGAGAGTTCTTGGCTGTGGTTGATGTGCAAAACCATTACGATGTTGAGTTTTAATTGCTTCAAAAAGTCAGTGAATTCTGAATCTATGCGTTGAGGCAAGACCACAGGTATTCGACTGTGTATACGGAGTGTTTTAACGTGCGCCAGTGCTTCCAACTGATCAGTCAATCCCTTGAGTTTTTCAGTGCTTAATGTCAGGGGGTCACCGCCACTGAGAATGACTTCGTGAATGCTTTCGTCGTGACTGATGTATTTCACCGCTTCTTGCCAGTTATTTCTGGGAGCAAAATTTTTGTTGTACTCAAAATGACGGCGAAAACAATAGCGACAATTGACGGCACAGCTGCCGCTGGCTATCAGTAAAACACGGCCTTGGTATTTGTGTATCAAGCCAGTGCTGGCTGTGGCTGCCCCATCGCCAACTGGGTCACTTTTGAATTCAGGATGGGTGATTTTTTCTTTTATTTGGGGGATAAACTGAAGACTGATGGGGTCAAGCGGGTCATTCAAATCTGCCTGCTGTAGCTGTGAGTCCGTAACAACGGTGCTGAACAATTGGTGCCCAGCAGGGTGATACATGCTGGCCCCACTGATGCTGTCCATGGCAGTGCCTTTGAGCGCCTTTTTGAGTTCTTTTTGCCAATGTTGAGGCATGTGGATGTCAGGAAAAAGGGCGCATTTTATCACAGCATGTGGCTTTGGTTGTTCAGAGGGATGATTTGTGGGGTTGCTGTGCTATAATTTCGCCTTTTAAAAAATCAAGAATGGAGTATCTATGTCAACTTTCAGTACCAGTCAGTTTAAAAATGGTTTGAAAATTTTATTGGATGGCGACCCTTATAACATCGTTGATAATGAAATCGTGAAACCGGGCAAAGGACAGGCGTTTAATCGGGTTAAAATCAAAAATCTGCGTACCGGTCGTACCATAGAGAAAACATTCAAATCGGGCGAAAAAGTCGATGGTGCTGATGTGATGGAAAAAGAGATGCAGTACCTATATACCGATGGTGAGTTTTTCCATTTCATGGATCCTGAATCATTTGAGCAGTTTGAAGCCACAGAAACTGCTGTTTCTGATTGTTTGAAGTGGTTGAAAGAAGAAGATGTTTGTACCGTTGTGTTGTGGAACAATTCGCCATTGACTGTCGTGCCGCCAAACTTTGTTGAGCTGTTGATTACTGAAACTGACCCTGGTGTACGTGGTGACACCTCAGGTGGTGGCAGCAAACCAGCCACTTTGGAAACCGGTGCAGTGGTTCAAGTACCTTTGTTTGTTCCAGAAGGCGAAACCATTAAGGTGGATACGCGATCAGGTGAATATGTTGGCCGTGTGAAAAAATAACATGTCATCCAATGATTGGATGCCTGGATGCCCGTTGACTGCTGTGCAGCAACGGGCATTTTTGTATCAACAGATTCGTTTGTTTTTTGCTAAAAAGAGTGTGTTAGAAGTCGAAACACCGGTGTTGTCTTCCCATGCCAACAGTGACACCCAGATTGATGTGTTTCAAACGCAGTCCATCAAAATAAATTCAAAGCAGGCATTCCTGAGAACATCACCTGAGTTTTTTCATAAAAGGCTATTGGCCTCGGGTTCTGGAGATATTTTTGAAATTGCCAAGGTGTTCCGGTTGGGTGAGGCATCTGCTGTGCACAACCCTGAATTTACCATGCTGGAATGGTATCGATTGGGTTTTGATCTGCGGGCCATGATGGCAGAAGTGGCGGCGCTTATTTCAGTGCTATTTGAGTCGTTTGAATGGCCTCAGTTGCCGGTCAGACATGTCAGCTATGCTGAGCTATTTAGGCAATATGTGGGTGGTTCCGTGTTCAAATCATCGTTGATGCAATTGAATCAATGGTGTCGCCAACATGGTTACCACGGCAAAGATTTGGAGCGCAATGCAGCCATGGATTTTTTGTTTGCTGTGGTGATAGAACCGGCATTGCCTAAAAATGAATTGTTGTTTGTTTATCATTTTCCGGCATCACAAGCCGCATTGGCACAAATCAACCCCCAAGATTGTAACAGCTGTTTGCGCTTTGAGTTGTTGTGGAATGGTGTGGAGTTGGCCAATGGTTATCAAGAGTTGACCGATGCCAATGAACAGAGGCAACGTTTTGAATCGGATCAAAAATGGCGACAAAAGAACGGCAAACCGGTGATGCCATTGGATGCGCATTTGCTTGATGCGCTGGATGTGGGTTTACCGGCTTGCTCGGGTGTCGCTGTTGGATTGGATCGTTTGTTGATGCATTTGATCAAAGCCAGCGATTTAAGTGCTGTGTTGCCATTTCCTTCACTTCGCGCCTGATGGTAATCTGTAAAATCATATCAACCAAGTACACAGTGCACTGGTCAAAAATGCACCGGCCAGATTCAAGCGCCACCCTTGGCTGATCATGTCTTTGATGCCGACATGTTCTGAGGCATACACAATGGCATTGGGAGCGGTGGCTACAGGCATCATAAAGGCGCAGCTGGCGCTGATGGTTGCAGGCAACAGTAACTTCACAGGCTCTATGCCCATGGCTTGAGCCGCTGATAATAAAATGGGCAATATCAGCACCGTGGTGGCAGTGTTGCTGGTGACTTCGGTGAGGAAGGTGATGGTCAAGCAAATGGCCAATATCACCACAAACAGTGGCAGTGACTGGAGGAACATCAGCTGTTCTGCCAATAAAGTACTGATACCAGTGACTTTGAAGGCCGTGGCGATGGCAATGCCGCCTGCAAACAAAAGCAGAATTCCCCAAGGGATGGTGTTGGCTTGTTGCCAAGTTAATAATTTTTGCCCTCGACCATTGGGGATTGAGAACATCAATACAACAGCCAGTAAAGCCACTGAAGCATCGTTGGCGGTGGGTAAATCCAGCCACGCTTTCCATCCGCCATAGGGTGCGGTTCGAGTCACCCACATCAAAGCAGTGAGTCCAAACACCATCAGCACACGTTTTTGTTCTACAGTGATTTGTTCTTCTGTTATCTCAGTGCTCACTGCACTGTGTGTTTTGATCTGTCTGCCTATCAACCAAAACATCACAGGGAAAAACACCAGCCAAATGGGCAGGGCCAATTGCATCCAAGCGATGAATCCCAATTCAGGGTGGCCACTGTTTTTCAAAGTTTCGATCATGATCAAATTGGGTGGTGTACCTATGGGTGTGGCGGTACCACCAATGCTGGCCGAGTAGGCGATTCCCAGCATCAATAAAGTGCCCAATTTCGGGTTGTTTTGTTCTTTGATTACGGCTAGGGCAATGGGGACCAACATCAAAGTGGTGGCCGTATTGGATATCCACATGCTGAGCAATGATGCTGTCAGCATAAACCCCAGTAATATTTTCTTGGGGTGGTCGTGGCCAATGCGGTTGATGATCTTATGAGCCAGGTACAAGTGGGTGTTGCTGTGAGACATGGCGGTTGATAACAAAAAGCCACCCAGCAGCAGCAAAATCAATGGACTGCCATAGGCTCCAGCCACTTCATTGGGGGTCAAAATGCCCAACAATGGTAAACAAGCCAAAGGGATCAATGAGCTGACAGGAATGGGCAGCCACTCTGTCACCCACAAAGTGGCGGTGATGAGTGTGATACACAGGGTTAAAAATTGTTTGAATTCAAGCCATTCTGAAAAATAAAGTGATGTCATGGCTGTCACTAAAATGGCCAAAATGAATGCGCGTTCAATGAGATGCTTGCTGTCAGTACCTTTGCGTATGTTCATGCTGAAAAAATTAATGGTTTTTTAATGTTTGGGCTTGTAATTTTACTGCAATAAAAATTAAGATGTTGGGTGATATTAACTTGGGGACCATTAATGAAAATAAAACCAATCCTTATGCTTACTTCTGTGTTGGTGTTGTTACAAGCTTGTAGCAGCAGCAACAATTCACCCAGTGCGGTGGATGCACCACCAGCAACGAACCCTGATGGGTCAGTTGTAACCGGTGTCATTACGGCGATTTTTGAACCTGCGTCGGGTGATCCAACCAAAGTGCCTTTGCCAACCAATTTATTCTTGAGTGGCACAACCGATTTAACTTTGAACATCCCAGTCGAAGACCCAACCAACTATTCAGACCCTTTGGTTTCATTGAATGGATTGGATGGCTTCAGCACCACATCACCTTGGGCGACTAATTTTTCGGTGCCCATGACAGCGGCTTCCGTTAACCCAAGTTCAGTCCGCATGTTTCAAGTGTCTTTGACTGGTCCTGGTGGCGGCGTGACTGGCATCGAAGCTGAGTTGACCTTTGGTGTTGATTATGTTGCTGTGGCCAATGGTGCCAGTATTAACATCGTTTTCTTGCGTCCTTTGCAAGAAATGACATCATATATGGCGGTTTTGACCAATGGAATCAAAGATGCCGATGGTAATGTCGCTACGCCTGATCAACAATATTTCATCTCTAAACGCACGTCGCCTTTGGTTGACGCCAATGGTAACAGTACAGATCCTTTGTTAGATAATGCAACTGCTCAGGGTTTGGAGGGTTTACGTCAATTGACCAATGCGCAGGAATATGCCGCTTCACAAGTGGGTATTAACCCAGATGACATCGTTTTGTCATGGACAGCGACGACCCAGTCAATTACACCTGTGATGTCAGCTGTTAAAGCCATTTCAGGCCCCGGACAAAGTGTGATAGGTCCATCAGGTGCCAATACCTCTTTGATTGGTGGCGCTGGTATTGCTGACATTTATGTTGGTACCATGACCACCCCTTATTACTTAGAAGCGCCATCTGCTGCCAATCCAACAGCTGCTTTGACGGGCAGATGGCAAGCGGCTCCTGGCCCATACATGCCGCCGTTTGATGCTTTTGGTTTAGATCCTTCTTCTACACACGTCACAGTGGCTAAACCGATTCCAGTAGCAACTTCTATTGAAAACATTCCTGTTTTGATGACTGTGCCTAATGCCAATTCAGGCATGACCAAGCCTGCTGAAGGTTGGCCAGTGGTGATTTTTCAACACGGCATCACACAGGACCGCACCAACCTGTTAGCCATCGCTGACACCATGGCATCGGTGGGTTATGTGGTTGTGGGTATTGATTTGCCTTTGCATGGTATCACTGACCCCACCAATCCTTTGTACATAGAAAACTCACCTTTTGCTCCCGTTTCAAATGAGCGTACCTTTGATATGGACTTAAACCAAGACGGTGAGATTGATTCTTCGGCTGCCCATTACATCAACTTAACCAACCTGTTGGTTTCGCGTGACAACATCAGACAAGGTGTGGCGGATGTGTTGACATTGACGCACACCATTCCTTTGATGGACATTGATATGGATGGCTCTCCTGATTTGAATGGTGCCAACATTTCTTTTGCTGGATTGTCGCTGGGTGGTATCACTGGTGTTAACTACTTGGCTTTGAACCCAGATGTGCAAAGCGGCTTTTTGTCGGCACCAGGCGGTGGCATCACTAATTTCTTGATAGCCTCACCTTCTTTTGGTCCTAGCATTTTGGGCGGCTTGGCCGCTATTGGCGTGACTCCTGGTACAACTGAATTTAACTTGTTCGTTTTGGCAACTCAAACTTCTTTGGATTCAGCAGATCCGATTAACTTTGGCGCCATGGCAACAGCCAATCACAATGTGTTGGTACATGAGATTTTGGGTGATGATGTGATTCCTAATGCTGTGGCTAATGCCCCCCTTTCGGGTACAGAGCCTTTGATGGCGGTGATGGGTTTGATGAATTATTCAGAATCTGCTTTCAATCCTGGTGGATTGGATGCATCAGTTCGATTCTTAGACTCAGCAGCTCACAGCAGTTTGCTCAGCCCAGCTGCATCTCCTGCCGCAACGGCTGAAATGCAAGGCCAAATGGCCGCATGGATTTTATCTGGCGGTACCACTTTGAATATCAGCAACACTGACGTGATTCAATAAGGAGCTCATGATGAAAAACACTAAATTAAAAATGAATAAATTGAAAGCAGCCATGATGATGGTTGCCTTGGGTGCATCAACCGCTCCGATGGCCAAAACATGGGACAATGGAGACTGGAGTTTCAGTATTGATACCACTTTGTCATATGGTGCTTCATGGCGTGTTGAAGACCGCGATGACCGTTTGGTAGGTAAAGCCAACATCAACCCTTTTGTCGGTGCACTGCCTTTCGAACAAAGGTTGGCCGCGCCAGGTCGTTGGTCAAATAACTCAGACAACGGCAATTTAAATTACGACAAAGGTGATTTGATTTCAAATGCCGCGAAATTCACATCGGACATAGCTTTTTCTTACAAAGACTGGGGCGGGTTCTTCCGTGTCACAGGTTTTTATGACTTCGAGAATGCAGACAATGATAAATTGTCAGATGTGGCCAAAGATTTTGTTGGTGAGCGTTTTCGCTTATTAGATGCCTATGTTTACAAAGATTTTTCAATTGGCGAACATTACGGTTCAGTTCGATTGGGTCGCCAAGTGGTGTCTTGGGGTGAATCTACATTCATCCAACAGGGTATCAATGTCATCAATCCAGTAGACGTCTCAAAAATCCGCGTAGCTGGTGCTGAATTGAAAGAAGCCTTTTTGCCTATTGATATGTTGTCGTTCAACTTTGATTTGACTGATAACCTGTCTATGGAAGCGGTTTACATGTTTGAATTTGAACAAACTGATCCAGACCCAATGGGCACTTATTTCAGTAACAATGATTTTGCAACGCCAGGTGCTGAGTATGTTTCTTTGAACTTTGGTACAGTTCCTGAGCTGTATGATTTACCGCTGTATATGAATGTGCCTGGTTTGGAAGCATTATCCAGTGGTATCGTTCAAGCCAATGTGCCTCGTTCTGTAGGACAAGGCGCCAGTGATGACGGTCAGTTTGGTATTGCTTTCAGGTATTACTCTGAAGCTTTGAATAACACTGAATTTGGTTTGTACTATTTAAACTACCATTCACGTTTGCCAGTGTTGAGTGGAATTGCGGTGGGCAATCCATATGCGCCTATTGCACCCAGTTTAGAGGGCGTGGAGCTTCCTCCTTATTTAAGTAATCCAGCATCTCCTGCCTATCCGTTTGGGCCTGCTTCTCCTAATTCAGCGACTTATTTCACTGAATTTCCAGAAGACATTGATTTGATTGGCTTGAGTTTTAACACCACATTGAACAGCTTGGGTGTTTCTTTACAAGGTGAATTAAGTTATAGAGATAATGTACCTTTACAGTTTGATGATGTAGAGTTGCTGTTTGCCGCACTGTCACCTTTGAACGTTGCGATACCTGCACCTTATAACCGCTTTGTTTCACAATTGGGTGAGTTTGAACCACAGGATTACATCCGAGGTTGGGACAGGCATGAAGTGTCTCAGTTACAATTCACTGCCACCAAATTATTTGGACCCAATGATTTTTGGGGAACGGATCAAATCGCTTTGGTAGGTGAAGTGGGTTTCACCAATGTTTGGGATCTGCCTGATACATCTGTGTTGCGTTACAATGGCCCGGGTACTGATACCAGTGGTGGACCCAGTGTAGTCGCTGGTGGTAATGGTCGTAACCCAGTAACAGAAGCCAATGAGTTTTTTGCCACTTCATACTCTTGGGGTTACCGTTTGATCACCCGATTTGATTATAACAACGCCTTCGGAACGGCTTGGAACGTCTCACCACGTTTGGGTTTCAACCATGATGTCAATGGCACCACGCCAGGACCAGGTGGTAATTTCATCGAAGGCAGAAAAACAATTACCATTGGAGTTAATGCCACATATTTGGAAAAATGGAGTGTAGATGTGAGTCACACGCGTTTTTCAGGTGCTGGGATTCACAATCAATTGTTTGACAGAGATTTTGCATCAATCAACGTCAAGTATTCATTCTAATTACGGGGACAGTATATGAATTTATTAAAGAAATCGTTATTAACAGCCATTGTTGGTTTGACGGTCGTGGGTTCAGCACAAGCTGGCCCTAAGCCTGATCAACTGGATCGTCTGGGTAAAGATCTAACGCCCATGGGATCAATCAGAGCCGGCAATGAAGAAGGCACCATTCCTGAATGGACCGGTGGTATCACAGAGCCGGTGGCAGGTTATCAACTGGGTGACCACCATCCTGATCCTTTTGCCAGTGATCAAGTTTTATTCACCATAGATGCCAGCAATTACAAAGACTATGCTGAGAAGTTGTCTGTTGGACAAGTGGCCATGTTTGAACGTTATCCAGAAACGTTTAAAATGAACATTTACCCAACCCGCCGTTCAGCTTCATTTCCACAGCGTATTTATGACAAGACGCGTGAAAATGGCCGCACAGGTACGTTAACTGAAGACGGTGAAGGCGTTGCTAAAGTGGCCGAAGGTTTTCCTTTCCCATTTCCAGAAAATGCCTATGAATTGATCTTGAATCATAAATTGAAATACAAAGGTTCAGGTGGCGTACGTTATAACAACCAAGTGGCACCTACATCGAAAGGGCAATACACTTTGGTACGTTTGCGTGAAGAGCTGTACGGAAAGTATTATGTTGAAGGCAATACCGTAGAAGACATCAACAACATCTTGTTGTATTTTTATCAGGTGGTTGAATCACCTGCCAGATTGGCCGGTCGAGTTTTGTTGGTGCATGAAACCATGAACCAAAAAGAAACACCTCGTCAAGCTTGGATTTATAACCCAGGTCAGCGTCGTGTTCGTCGAGCGCCCAATGTGGCATACGATAACCCAGGTACTGCATCAGATGGCCTGCGTACCAATGACATGACTGACATGTTTAATGGTGCCATGGATCGATTCACTTGGGATTGGACTGGAACCAAAGAAATCTATGTGCCATACAATTCTTACAAAGCGCACAGTTCAGATTCAAAAATTGATGACATGGTGATGCCAGGTCATTTGAATCCAGACTACATGCGGTATGAAGTGCATCGTGTACATGTGATTGAAGCCAATTTGAGAGAAGGATTCAGACACATCAACAGCCGCAGAACCTATTATTTGGACGAAGACAGTTACCAAATTTTGTTGACTGACCATTATGATAAGCGTGGAGAACTGTGGCGTTATTCTGAAGCACACAGCATCAACTATTATGAAATTCCTTTGTTCTGGAGTACGGTTGAAACGCACCATGATTTGCAATCGGGTCGTTATGTTTCTGTGGGTTTGGATAACCAAGATCAAGTAAATACCTTTAACTCACCACTGAGTGAATCAAGCTATACACCATCTGCTTTGCGTAAACGCGGCAGAAGGTAATCGTGATCACAGACTGAAATGAAAGTGGCTGTGGACTTACGTTCATGGCCATTTTTTTTAATAAAAAAGTATGAGAATAATGAAAAAATTGAGTTTATTGTTGGTGTTGTTCAGCGCTTCGCTTTGGGCAGAGCAAACATCTGAAATTAAAAAGTTAGCAGATCAATCATTGTTATTGTCTGTTACTTATGTGGGTGAGGACATGATAGCTGTTGGGGAACGTGGTCATGTGCTTAAAAGTCAAGACGGCGGCCAAAGTTGGCAGCAACTGGATGGTGTGCCGACCAGGGTGACACTGACCAAAGTGGTCTCTGTAAACCAAAAAGTTTGGGCCGTAGGGCATGATGCCACCATCATTCACAGCGCTGACGGCGGTTCCACATGGTCTCAGCAATTCTCAGACCCAGAGCGAGAAGTACCCTTTTTATCGGCCTTGTTTCTGAATGAAAACAAAGGGTTTGTGATTGGAGCCTATGGCACTTTGTTTTCAACCGAAGATGGTGGTAACACTTGGGGTGATGATTTGATTTCAGAAGAATTGGATTACCACTTAAATGACATCACCATGGATGCCAACGGTGTGCTGATTGTAGCCGCAGAAGCAGGCTATATGTTCAGAAGCGAAGACCAAGGTGCCACTTGGCAAGATGTGGAATTACCATATCCTGGTTCTATGTTTGGTGTCACCACATTGGCTGATGAAGTGATTGCCTTTGGTTTGCGTGGTAATGTGTTGAAAAGCCAAGATGCCGGCCTGAACTGGGAAAGCGTTGATAACCACAGGCAGGACAATTGGTTTGGTAGCATCGGCATCACTGAAGAAGTGCTGGTGTTGGTGGGGGCCAATGGTGCCCGAATGCGTTACCATTCTGGTCAGTTAACTGATATGGGTGGCGAAGATTCAGGTGATGACTTTTCAGCAGGTATCAAGTCGGGAAATGATTTGGTGCTGGTGGGTGAAGAAGGCATTTATTTACAGTCAATGTATCAATAAGGAAGTGCGATGAGTGAAACTATAAAAAAATCAGCATTTGCAGCGGCATGTGAGTCGGTGCTGTTTGGTGGCAAAAAAATCATATTGTTTTTGGCTGTCTTGATCACTGTGTTCATGGCATATATGGCCAGTCAGTTACAAGTGGATGCCGGCTTTAAAAAGCAGCTGCCACTTGATCATGAATACATGAAAACCTTTTTGCAATATGAAGAGGATTTTGGTGGTGCCAACCGGGTCCTAGTGGCTTTGGTTGATGAAAGTGGCGACATGTTCAATGACCAGTTTTTTGAAAAATTGGAAAAAGTCACAGACCAAGTATTTTTTATTCCAGGAGTTAGCCGCGCCAGTGTGAAATCGATATTCACACCCAATGTTCGTTTTGTTGAAGTGGTGGAAGATGGTTTTGCCGGTGGCAATGTGATTCCATCTGATTTTGCACCAAGCGCAGAATCATTCGACGTGGTTCGTGCCAATATCGTGAAATCGGGCGTGCTTGGTCGTCTGGTGGCCGAAGATTTCAATGGTGCCATGGTTTGGGCAGATTTGTTAGAGAATGACCCACAAACAGGTGAGAAAATTGATTATCAAAGCATCGCTGAACAATTAGAGAATATTCGTACAAAATTTGAAGGCGATGGACAAACTGTTCATATCATTGGTTTTGCCAAAATTGTTGGAGATATTTCTAAAGGTGCGATATCGGTATTGTATTTCTTTGCCTTGGCCATTTTGATCACTGCAGTATTGCTGTTTTGGTATTCAAAGCACTGGAAATTGACTTTATATCCGATAGTTTGTTCAATCACTGCGGTCATTTGGCAGCTGGGTTTTCTAAAAATACTCGGGATGGGAATAGATCCAATGAACATACTGACACCGTTTTTGGTGTTTGCCATAGGCGTCAGTCACGGTGTGCAAATGATTTCTGGTTGGACCGATCAATTGGTGCATCAAAAGGGCAACCACAATGCCAATTTAGCAGCACGCGGTGCATTTTGTGCTTTATTGGCACCGGGCATTATTGCCTTGTTGTCTGACACCATTGGATTTGCCACCATTTATTTTATTAACATCCGCATCATCCAGGAATTGGCCATCACCGCGACCATTGGCGTGGCTCTGATCATCATCACCAATATGGTGATTTTGCCTTTGCTGTTGTCAGGGGTGAAAATGAAAAACTTTGAAGCCTTTTGTGCCAAATGTGAACGCAATGCCCACAAAGAGGGTGTTTGGCATGGTATCGCAAAATTTGCTAAAAATCCTCTGGCCACTTTGGTGGTTTTGTTGGCAATGGGTTTGTTTGCCATCGGCTATTTCAAAGGGCAAGAAATGCAAATTGGTGACTCTCAAGCGGGTGTTCCTGAGTTGAGACCAGAAGCACGTTACAACCAGGATGCCATGAAGATCAGTGGAGAGTTTTCACTTGGTGTGGACATGATCAATGTGATTGCAGAAACGACAGCTGATGCTTGTACTGAAAGTTTCAAGGCGATGGAAAACATCGACCGTTTTGCATGGCATATGGCCAATGTGGAAGGTGTTCAAAAAGTCATTACTTTGCCACAAATTGCGAAAATTATTACGGCGGGTTGGAATGAAGGTAACATCAAATGGCGTGAATTATCGCGTAATAACTATGTGATGAGGCAGTCTTTGTCTGGGATTGATACTGATACAGGTTTATTGAACCGTGATTGCAGTGCCATGCCAGTAACGATATTCACTGAGGACCATAAGGCCACAACCATCAATAATGTGGTGGATGCAGTGCATGCGTATCAAGCAGCCAATCCTGCACAAGTCAATGAAGAAGGTGAACTCCAAGATGGTGAGGTTAAATTCCGATTGGCAACAGGCAATGCCGGTGTGATGGCGGCCACCAATGATGTGGTTAAGGGCGCTCAAATGCCGATGTTATTCATGGTATATGGTGCCATCATCTTGTTGTGTTTGGTCACTTTCCGTTCCATTGCAGGTACCATCAGTATTGTGTTGCCATTGTTTTTGGTTTCAACCTTGGCTTACGCACTGATGGCATATTTAGGTATTGGCTTAAAAGTTAATACTTTGCCAGTTGTGGCACTGGGTGTGGGTATTGGTGTTGATTACGGTATTTATATCTTCAGCAAATTGCAATCATTGTTGCGTCAGGGCATGAGCCTGTTCGATGCCTATAAAGAAACCTTGCAGTTGACGGGTAAAGCCGTGTTCTTTACGGCAATGACCTTGGGTATTGGTGTAGGTACTTGGATGTTCAGTGATTTGAAATTTCAAGCGGACATGGGTATTTTATTGGCCTTCATGTTTATATTAAATATGATCGGTGCCCTGTTGTTGTTACCTGCATTGGCTTATTGGCTGATGCCAAAACACAGAAAAGCTGGCGCATAAGCCCTTTCAAAAGGTTATAATAAAAAGCCCGAGCAGAATGGTCTGCTGGGGCTTTTTTTTGGAATCAATTTGAGATGTCAGAACTTCACATACTGCGACTGAATCAAAAAGGTGAGCCCAGCCATGCATACCATGCTGGAAACGAAAAACTCAGTGCTAGAGTTGGCTCAATCTCCAGCTGGACTGAAGTCGAAAAAAACCTGTCATGGACTTTGCTGTTGCCTTCACCTTGGGTCTATCAAACGGAAACCCATGTACCTTCCAAAAGCAATGAAGTATTGAAGCAGTCCATCCCATTTGCAGTGGAAGAAGAAATCAGTAATGAGGTGGAAGACAACCATTTTGCATTCACAGCTTTGTCTGAAAATAAGCAAAAAGTATCAGTGATTGCTCATGCTCAAATGGCACTCATCAAATCGAAAGTGAAGCAACATGATATCAAAGTAGATCGCATCCACTCAGAGGTTGATTTTTGTCCCAAAGCTGCCCATACCGCCACGGTTTGGCAAAGTGGGGATCAAATTTTATTGTGCATCGGGGAAACAGAGCACATCAGCATTGAGCGAGGACAGCTGTCTGATATGTTGCCGGTGTTTGCAGCAGACCTTGAATTCATTCAAAGTAACCAATCATTGGAAGGGGTTGACATCAAACACCTAAAACACCAAGTGGATTTTGACCTGCCGCAATGTTTTGCAGCATTGTCAGGTGCTCATGTGGTGAATATTAAGCCGCACAATTGGTTGCAAGAAAACAATAGCAGTCAGCCAAAACAAAATAAGCTGTTGTTGGTTTTGACGTTGTTGCTGATCCTCAGTTGGTCAGGCATCAAGTTCTATCAACATCATGGCATCGATCAACAAATCGAGTCTCTTCAATTGGAACAGTTGAACATGTTTCAAGAACGCTTTGGAGATGCCAGTGGCAGCGAATTGGCAGACCCTTTTGCTGCTTTGCAATCACGCATGCAAAGGGTGAATCAAAACCAAGCCACCACTTCACCTTTGATTGACGCATTGCATTATTTAGGTCGCGCAATGCAAAACCATCGACAACATATAGAAATCATGGCATTGCGCTTGGTGGAACAAAAATTAGAGATTCAATTGACTGCCGAAAGCATGACGCAAATCAATGCTTTTCAAAAAAGTTTACAGCAAGCTGCTTTGACTTTTAAAGTTTTGATTGGGGTTAACGAGCAAGACGCCGGTCGTTTTAAATCGGTGATTACCATGGAACGATTGTGATGGGTGAAGCAATGAAAAAATGGTTTTTGAATTTATCTGACAGAGAACAACAATTAGTTAAGTATGGGGCCATTGTGGTGCTGTTGGCATTGATGGTGGCTTTTGTGTTTTTGCCTGTTAACCGAAGCTTGGAAGCCAAACACCATCGCTTGGCATCTTTACAAAATCAAGGGCAACAAATGCAACAAATATTGGCATCGGCTGCAACCACTCATGTGAGGGGCTCTGTGCCTTCAGGAGTGACTTTTTCTGCTTGGTTAGATCAACAAATGGTGGCCTTGGCGATTCAAAATTTAGTGACAAGGGCTGAACCCGTAGACGAAAACACCATGACCCTGTGGCTACAGAATGCCCCTTTTGATGTGGTGGTTGATTGGTTGGCAATGGTCGAACAACAATTTGGAGTGGCGGCAACACAATTGGATGTGGTGTCAAAAGACAAAGCGAATGGGTTGAGTGATTTAAGAATGACTTTGGTGAAGTGATGTTTGGTAAATTTTTTAAACTGGTATTTATACTGATCATATTGTCAGTGATAGGGGTGGCAGTCACACCTTTGAATTTGTATATAGACAAAGTGGAAAGACACCTCAAGCCATTGAGCCTCACAGGTGTGGGTGGTACAGCCGTCAAAGGATCTGCCGATTCCTTGAAGTACCAAGTATTGCCATTGGGTGAAGCCGAATGGTTATTGTATCCAAACTGGATCAACACTCTGGGCGGAAA
>JAUIHY010000191.1 GCA_030432115.1 Gammaproteobacteria bacterium
TAAACAATGACACAGGTTTCAATCAAAAGCGCATTGGCAGGCGATCAAGCCGTCAACAGCGACATCACCATCAAAGGATGGATTCGCACCACCCGCGATTCAAAGGGCGGTTTTTCTTTCTTGGTCGTACATGACGGCTCATGTTTCGATGGCATCCAAGTGGTGGCCAATAATGAACTGCCTAATTATGATGAAGAAGTATTGAAGTTATTCACTGGTTGTTCTGTGATTGTGAATGGCAAATTGGTTGAGTCTGGTGGCAAAGGTCAAAGCTTTGAAATCCAAGCCAGTAACGTAGAAGTGGTTGGTTGGGTAGAAAACCCAGACACCTACCCTGTTCAACCCAAACGCCACACCATGGAATTTTTGCGTGAGCAAGCCCATTTAAGACCTCGCACCAACACTTTCAGCGCCATGATGCGCGTGCGCAACACCATGGCCCAAGCGGTTCACCAATATTTCAGTGAACAAGGTTATTTTTGGTTGCACACGCCAATCATCACTGCCAGCGACTGTGAAGGTGCGGGCGATTTGTTCCGTGTTTCTACATTGGACATGATGAATTTGCCTAAAGACGATAAAGGCAACATCGACTACAGCAAAGATTTCTTTGGTAAAGAGTCGTATCTGACGGTATCGGGTCAATTGAATGCCGAAACCTATGCTTGTGCTTTAAGCAAAGTGTACACCTTTGGCCCAACCTTCCGTGCTGAAAATTCACACACCCAAAGGCATTTGGCCGAATTTTGGATGATTGAGCCTGAAGTGGCTTTTGCTGATTTGAATGACGCGGCACAATTAGGTGAAGACTTCTTGAAATTCATCACTAAAAAAGTGTTAGAAAACAACATGGATGACATGGGCTTCTTTAACAGCTTTGTTGACAAACAAGCCATCCAGCGTTTAGAAACTTTACAAGATGACAGCTTTGAACGTGTTGACTATGCCGATGCATTGGAAATATTGAAAAACTGTGGTCAAAAATTTGAATACGAAGTCAAATGGGGCCTGGATTTACAAACTGAACACGAGCGTTTCTTAACTGAGAAACACTTCAAGAAACCGATTGTGGTGATGAATTATCCCGAGGAAATCAAACCGTTCTATATGCGCTTGAATGACGATGGTAAAACTGTCGCCGCCATGGATGTTTTGGTTCCTGGTATTGGTGAAATCATGGGCGGTGCACAACGTGAAGAACGTTTGGACTATTTGTTGAACCGCATGAAGCACCATGGTTTGAATGAAGAAGAATACAAATGGTACACCGACTTGCGTCGCTATGGTACCGTGCCTCACGCCGGTTTTGGTGCGGGCTTTGAGCGCTTGGTCAGCTATGTTACTGGATTGTCCAATGTCCGTGATGTGATTGCCTTTCCAAGAACCCCTGGCTCTGCGAAATTTTAAGTTCATGCCCAAATGATAAAAAAGGGGCATCAAGGCCCCTTTTTAGATTCCTTACTCTAAATCCATGCTTTAGAATCATGGCATTCTATATTCAGTACAAACATGCAAACCGTCACTTCTTTATTTGAAAATCTGTGGCAACAATACACCGCCATCAATCCACAAGCAGAAGCCATTCACAGCTTGCTAACCGCCCGAGGTGAACACGTCATCAACGACCACATCGCCATCCGTACATTCAATACTGAAAAATTAGGCATTGATGTCATTGCACAAGTATTTGTAGATTTGGGCTATGTCAAAAAAGACGCTTATGACTTTTCAAGCAAAAAACTCAATGCATTTCACTATGAACATGCTGAAAACCCAAACCACCCCAAGGTTTTTATCAGTGAACTGCAAGTAGAAGCTTTTTCTGAGGAAGTACAAGACATCATCAAAAAATTAGATGATCAAGTCGATGTGGCCGAACCTTATCAAGCAGATTTCATCTATTCAGGTCGCCCTTGGACATTGTCTTTTGATGACTATATCCGTTTGTTGCAAGAAAGTGAATATGCGGCATGGACGGCAGCTTTTGGCTACCGTGCCAACCATTTCACCGTATCGATCAATCACTTGACCACCTTTTTTGATATCGAGTCTTTGAATCAATTTATTTTGGACAACGAATTTGCCTTGAACGAATCTGGTGGCTTGATTAAAGGTACACCTGAGCAGCTTTTAGAACAATCATCCACCATGGCCCCTCTGGTTAACCTTGAATTTGATGATGCCAATCATTTGGTGCCCAGCTGTTTTTATGAATTTGCCAAACGATACCCGATGGAATCAGGTCGCTTGTACCAAGGATTCATTGCTGCATCTGCTGATAAGATATTTGAAAGTACAGACACAAAATAACCAACTCAAAAGGACAGCTTGCTTAACCAGGCTGTCCATCCACTCGTGGCTTTAACCAAATACCTACATAGCGTACAAAAAACGAACCAAAAGCCAATAACCAAAGGCCACCCGATATGTCAATCACGGTTTGATAAGGCATCACATTCATCAGGGGTAACAGCACACGAACCACAGTCGAAAGCACCAAAGCCAAAAAACACCAAAACAAAATTTGAGGTGGCTGATGTAAATTCCTGCCCGTATGCCCAAAACTCACACGCGCCATCATGCCTAATGTCACCATGGCCAAACAACCCACTGTGAACACATGCAAGGCCAAAAAATAGGCAAATGGGAAAAAAGCCGAGAACGCTGTGGCGACAAAGCCCAACACCAAAAACAGGTAGGACACATGCAGTACCCAAACCAAGGGTTTTTGCCAAATCTGTTTGTTATACCAACCCAGCAATCGAATACCATGAATTATGGCACACAAGGCAGATGAGCCTAATGCAAAAGCCTCATGGTTACGGAACCAAACAAAGCAAACAATAAATACCAGCATCACCGGCGGCCAGATTTTTTCTATCCAAGGAAACACTTTGGCTTGATAGCGCTGATCTACGCCATTTTGACTGAACATGGGGAAAACACGCCCTGCCATCACGCCCACCAACAGCAGCATCAAGAACAAGGCGGTGGTGGTCATTTGCATCGCTATCAGTGGATTGTTCTGTAATAACATTACGTGGGTCAAGACATTCAATGTTGCAAACACAGACACCAATACAATCATCTTGTAATTGCGTTTATTGCCCACTTGAACCAAAGGCTTGGCAACATAAAGAATCAAAAGCAAAGCAAACAACACATCTGCAAGGGCATATACCCAAAATGGAACACCTGGAACAAACACCAGCACCCTGCCCATCAACCACAAAAACACCAAAAGCATCAAAGCCTTACCCGACGCTGTCGGCACACCCGTCCAGTTTTTAATCGCCGTCAATAAAAAACCTGCAATCACAGCCAAGCCATAACCAAAGACCAATTCATGGGCATGCCATAAGTGATGACCGTAATAATTCAAGCCAGGAAAATGTAAACCATGGCGTACGCCCAGCCACAACAACATGCTCAGAAAAGCAAAAAAACTGGCACACAGGAAAAAGGGGCGAAAGCCCAATTGCCACACAGCCAAACCTTGTTGTGCTGCTGGTTGTTTTAAATTGTTCAATGGAATGTTCATGCCCGCAGTGTATTTTAAATGCGAACCATTATCATTGATTCAAATCAAGATTGACTGATTTATCAGATAAAAAATACCCGCAACTTGGCGGGTATTTCTCTGACATCAATTCTAAAATTAACTTTCTTGTTCTAGCTTGGCCCAAGAGTCTCTCATGGTGACCACTTGGTTGAAGACAGGTTTGTCGGTTTCAAGTGTTTTATCGCGTTTGAAGTAGGCATTTCTTTCAAACTGATAAGCCACATCACTGTCCTGATCGACGATGCCAGGCTCTAAAACGGCATTGGGCAAAATTTCCAAAGAATCAGGGTTGATGCTGTCTAAGAAGTTTTCAACCGAAGCCGGTTTGGGGTGATTGAACAAACGATCATACAAACGCACTTCAATGGGCTCGGCATGTGCAGCTGAAACCCAATGGATGGTGCCTTTGACTTTACGACCATCAGCTGTACCGCCACGGCTTTCTGGATCATAGGTACAACGCAATTCAATCACATTACCCTCTTCATCTTTGAGGGCTTCTTGGCAGGTGATGTAATAGGCATGACGCAAGCGCACTTCCCTGCCTTCTGTCAGGCGGAAAAATTTGCGGTTGGCATTTTCTTTGTAATCGCTTTGCTCCACATAAATTTCACGACTGAACGGAATCTCGCGTGAACCAAAAGATTCATCTTGTGGGTGGTTACTGCCATTGAGCATTTCTACCTTGTCTTCTGGGTAGTTTTCAATCACCACTTTCAATGGTCTGAGCACTCCCATCACACGTGGTGCAGACTTGTTCAATTCATTGCGCACGGCATCTTCTAAAACGGTCATTGAAATCACCGATTCTTTTTTACTGATGCCCACATCTTTGACAAAATTGCGAATCGCTGCAGGCGGATAACCACGGCGACGCATTCCTGAAATGGTGGACATGCGTGGATCATCCCAACCATCAACCAAGTTATTTTCAACCAATTGGTTCAATTTACGCTTAGAAGTCACTGTGTAAGACACATTCAAACGCGAAAATTCAATTTGCTGTGGGTGGCAACCGATATCGATGTTATCCAACACCCA
>JAUIHY010000192.1 GCA_030432115.1 Gammaproteobacteria bacterium
AATGTTTCATCATCATGAGGCACCACTTCTTGCCACAATGATTTATCAGCACTGGCCCCAATCTTGGTTTTCATGATGCGGAAATTTTTCGCCTTCCAATTGGTGTTAATGATGAATTCACCATTGAAATCCTCAACCTCATATTCATGGCCTTTTTCCCTTGGCAACACCACTTTAAAATCACCCATCGGCTCTTCAGCAGATAAGTAACGCACTTCAGAATTGGTTGTGGATCCTGACTGAATCATGATGTAATCCGTTGAACGTGATGTATAACAACTGAGGTAAAAGGTGTTATCCGCTTCTTCATAAACCAACACATCTTCATCAACGGGCGTGCCCAAAACATGGCGGTAAACTTGATATGGCAGCAAAGTGGTCGGATGTTTTCTGGTATAAAACAGCGTTTTATTGTCCTTGGCCCATGCCACCGAACCGGTGGTGTTTTTGATCACATCAGATAAATTTTCACCGGTATTCAAATCTTTAAAGTAAAGGTCATATTGGCGCCGACTGACGGTGTCTTCTGAATAGGCCAAAATTTGATGATTGGGACTGATGGCTTGGTTGTTACTGGCATAATAAGCGTGGCCTTCTGCCAACTCATTAACATCCAAAATCACCTGCTCCTCAGCTTCTAAGTCACTTGGTTTTCTTGCATATACGGGATACTCTTTACCCGATTCATATCGTGAATAATACCAATAATCATCCAGTTTTACAGGGACTGATACATCGTCTTGAATCATGCGGTCAATGATTTCTTGGTACACTTTATCTGTCAAGGCCACACTGTCTGCCATTTGTTTTTCTGTGTACTGATTTTCGGCATTCAAATAGGCCAACACTGCCTCATCTGTTCTGCTGTCATCGCGCAACCAATGGTAATTGTCTGTGCGTTTGTCGCCATGTTGGTTGAATTCATGTGGTACTTTCTTGGCCACGGGTGGTCGAATGTCTGAGTGAAAAGGTTTCATAAGTTGCGCTGCTTGGTTAGGTTTTGGGTCAGCTTTGCTGATCAATTCTGTGGCCGCTTCATCTTGTTCTGCTTGGTTCTGATTTTGACAGCCTAGCAGCGACGATAAAGTCAGCAATGCGAAAAGGGAATGTCTCATTTTCATTGTCTTTGTGAAAGTCAAAGGAACGAAAGGATACAATAGAATGATAAATTTTGAAATAAAATACCCAAGAACAGGTCTTTTGGCATATGAACATTAAACAACGTAAATTCGACGCTTTACTCAGTCATTTGTATGATGATTTGTTTCGTTTCGCCTATTGGCTGGGTAAAGATGAGCACATGGCCAGGGACTTGGTCCAGGAAACCTATTTACGCGCTTGGCGATCCATCAATTCTTTGAAAGATGAAAAAGCAGCTAAAAGTTGGATATTCACCATTCTAAGGCGTGAATTTGCCCGCCAATTTGAAAAAAAACGACCCGTCACCCAAAGTCTGGATGATTTGGAATTTGACATAGAAGATGTGAAGCACAGAACCCCAGACCAAGTAATGGACATAAAAATCACCCAACAAGCCATGATGGCTTTGGAACCCAAGTATGCCGAACCTTTGTTGCTACAAATCATCGGCGGTTTCAGTTGTGATGAAATTGCTGAACAATTGGATGTATCCCACAGTGCCGTGATGACCCAACTTTTTCGCGCCAGAAAACAATTGAAATCAAAATTAGAAAAAACCAGCCAAATAGGTAATCAGGCATGAATTATAAAGAATTTAAACAAACATTAGATGCCAACCCATATGCTGATGACCCAGCATTTATCCACGCCCGCGACCATGACCCCATGTGTCAGGCGGCATACAAGAAAGCCATGACCGTGGAACAAACATTGATAGATGCCTTGAACATTCAGGTACCACAAGGGTATAAAAGTGCAGTGGTGATGAATCAGAGCTTTGACAAACGCAGTTTCAGCAAGCGTCACCTCTTTGCCACCGCTGCATCAGTGGCCCTGGTCATGACCATCAGCTTGTTGTTTTTTGGCCCCAAGCCCACCAGCGATTTAGAAGATTTTATCAATGAAGCTTTGGTGATGGAACCCACTGTGTACATGTCTGAAGACGAGATTCCTCATGAACAATTGCAACCATTGTTCGCCAGCTTAGGCGCTGATGTGACCCAAGATCTTGGGCGGGTTCACTTTATGAAACTATGTCCAACCTTGGATGGCGAAGGTGCTCGCATGGTGTTTATGAATGATTACAACCAACCCATCACTGTACTCTATATGCCCCATTCGCCGGTTGAACAAACCATACAGATGCAGATGAAAGGCTTCAAAGGTAAAATCATCGCTTTGGACAAGGGTTCTGCTGCCATCATTGCCAGACCCCATGAACAAACAGCCCAAATAGAACAATCATTGATTAACAATTTGAGTCACATAGATTAACAGATCAGTCATGACTTCCCATGGAAAGCTTGTTAAAATGGTCGCTTAGCGTTATCAACAGGAAATTCCATGACTAAAAATAAATGGGCAGTGTTGGCCACTGCCTTGCTTTGTAGCCAAGCAGGTGCACAAGACCAAACTCAAATCACAGGGTCTCAAGATCAAATCAATTTTGCCTACGCAGGTGATGACAGTCGATTGGGGATTGGTGTAGACAACGAAGGGGAAATCGTCGCTGACTACTTGAAATCATTTCACACAGATTGGAACAAAAACTGGTTAGGTGAACTGTGGTATTCAGACAGCGCAGGCGGTCTGAAACTGAATTTTCATCGCCTATCAGGTGCCAATGAAAAAGGTGATTTGATTGTCAATGAAGACAATTTGCGCATTTGGAAGTATTTTGCGGCTATTGACCAAAACACATTCGATGACCGCAAATTCACCTTGGGCTTTGGTGCTGAGGCAAAAGATTTTTTCTGGAACATCAATGGCAGCAAGGCCATCACAGGTGAGCGCTTGGCCAACACCAGCGTTACCATTGTCAATGACACTTTATTTGGAACAGACGCTATAGGTGACTTTTCTCAATTGCAAAGCATTGAAACCATCATTCGCAGTTATGAACACCCATATGACTGGGGTCTGGGTGGTCGATTAGGCAAGTACTTTGACCAACACATGTTCAGGTTAACAGGTGGCTTGGATTATGAGGAAGGTGATTTCGGCTCTGACCAATTCACCGGCAGCGTGAATTTAGAAAAATACTTCAAAGATTCTCCGCACAGCCTGGCATTGAACCTCGAACAAATCAGCAAAAGCGGCCAGTTTGAAACCGATAAATCAGACACCCGAGCCAACCTCATGTACCGATATGATTTTGGTAAAAACCACCAAGCGACCACTGTGGCAGAAGAAGTGCAAGTCATCGATGAAGACCGCTTGGCTCAACTCAGGGCTGAAAACCGCAAGGTCATACAACACGAAATCAGCCTGGCTTCGACCGCTTTCTTTGATTTAGATTCTGCCATCATTCGAGACGATGCCAAATCTGAATTGATGAAACTGATAGACGCCCTGAAAAACACTGATTTGGCCAGCAGCATTCAAATAGTCGGCCACACTTGTGACATCGCATCTCATGCTTACAACCAAAGTTTGTCAGAACGCCGTGCTGCCAGCGCCAAAGACTTTTTAACATCACATGGTGTGGCAGCGGCTGCAGTGATGTCCTCCGGCAAAGGAGAAACAGCACCCAAGTTCGATAACAACGATCCAGTTGAGAAAGTGAAAAACCGCCGTGTTGAAATCACCTTTTTAACCATTGAAAAAGAATTTCAAGACATCGAAATTGCTGACGAAGACCTCCCCATGAAATGGGTCAGCAAAGAGGTCGAAGCACCCGCCGCTTGGATAAATCGTGCCTTAAACACACCAGCCAAGCACAAACGCACTGTTGATGTTTACAAATACCAGGAAACAGAAACCAACACCACGCTCGGTGCCAAAGTGTATTTAAACCAAGGACCTGTTGCCAATGACGACAGTTTCAATGTGCCACGCACAACCGTCATCATGATGTTAGATGTGTTGGCCAATGACACCGATGCAGACCCTGAAGACACGCTTACCATCATTGACAACAGTCAACCTGCCAACGGCATGGTCAGCAATAACGGCAGCTCAATGTCTTATGCATTAGACACTGGTTTTATTGGTACCGAAACATTCACTTACACCATCCAAGACAATGCAGGTGCGACATCTACTGCCACGGTGACCATAACTGTTGACAACATGCTACCGGTGGCCACCAATGACACAGCCAACATCCAAACAGGTGTGGCCAGTGTGGTTGATTTTCTGAGCAATGATTATGACCCAGATGGCGACTCAGCGGCATTGACGCTCACTTCTTTTGAAAGCAACAACCCTGATTTAGAAATTTCAGACAATGGTGATGGCAGCTTAACAATCACTGCTTTGAATGGTTACACCGGCACCACTGACATCAGTTACACCATCATGGACGCCGATGGCGGTATTGCGACTGCCACCATTTCAGTCACAGTAACCAGCGGACCACCAGTGGGAGCCAATCAAGCACCAGTGGCTCAATCTGACTTAATCATCACTTACGTGAATGTGGC
>JAUIHY010000193.1 GCA_030432115.1 Gammaproteobacteria bacterium
CATCTTGTAAACAAGGCACTGTGCCGCTGGGGCTGAACTGGCGAAATGCATCCCAGTTATTGGTTGAATCAAAAACTTGCAGGCGTTCATCAAAAGCAATACCCAAAGTTTTCATCAAAATCCATGGTCGCAATGACCAGGAAGAATAGTTTTTATTGGCAATGAATAATTGATACATAGTGCTGTCCTTTTATGATTGATTCATGATGCTTTCAATTTCATCTACGGTTTTCGGTGCTTTTTCGCTCAATATTTTAGGTCCTTTTTTGGTCACTTGGATGTCATCTTCGATGCGGATGCCTATACCTTTCCAAGCATCAGGTGCTTGTGTATTTTGAGCAATATACAAGCCTGGTTCGACCGTCAGCACCATGTTTTCTTCTAATTCGATCCACAAATCATCGACTCGATAATCACCGCAATCATGCACATCCAAACCCAACCAGTGTCCGGTCATGTGCATATAATATTGTGCATAAAGTTTTTCTTCTAACACTTGATCCAAAGAACCTTTGAGGATTTTTAAATCCAACAGGCCTTGGCTTAATGTTTTGACAGCTGCATCGTGTGGCGCATGCCAATGATTGCCTACCTGTACCTGAGCAATGGCATCGTATTGTGATTGCAACACTACTTGGTAAAGGTCTTTTTGGCGCGCAGAAAACTGGCCATTGGCTGGAAATGTTCGGGTGATGTCTGAGGCATAAAAATCAAATTCGGCACCGGCATCAATCAAAACCATGTCACCGTCTTTGATTGGTTGGTTGTTGTTGATGTAATGCAAAATACAAGCGTTGTCACCACTGCCAATAATCGGTGGATAGCTGTGGTGCGATTGGTTTTTAGTCAACTCATGTAAAAACTCCGCTTGCAAGTCATACTCATATAGACCAGGTTGACAAGCTTGCATCATGCGAATGTGTGCCCTGCTGGCCAAATCAGCTGACTTTTTCATGCACTTGATTTCTTCATTGCTCTTGTACAAACGCATGTCATGAATGGCATGGCTGATCGACATCAACTCTTCAGGCACCGTGGATTTGTGCCATTTTCTTGACTCAATCGACTTCATCCACAGACTGATTTTTTGATCAAAAGCGACATCTTCACCCAGCTTGAACATGATTTTTTCTCGCCCTTGCATCAATTTTGGCATCATTTGGTCAATGTTCTTGATGTCAAACGCCGCATCAAAACCTAAATCATTTTCTACGCCTTGTGTGCCTAACATGGGACCATCCCAAATGATTTTCATAGGGTCTGCTTCTCTACAAAACATCAAATGGTCACCAAATTCAGAGCCCGGGCACAAAACCAATACGGCATCGGGTTCATTAAAACCACTGAGGTAATACAGGTCACTGTCTTGGCGGTAAGCATAATGGACATCTCCATTGCGCAAGTATTCTGAACGGCCATTGAGGATAATGATGCTGTTGTCGCCCGCAATTTTCATCAATTGATTGCGGCGCTTCTTGAATTCTTTGGGTTTAATCATGTGTGTTATTGGCGTTAAGCCTTTTTAGTTGCGCCATTGGTATTGGCTTAAATCAATCGCATCATTTAAACCCAAAACCACCCCCTCTTTCAATAACCGATTGATTTGTTCTTGGTGGTTGGGCTGGTCTCTGGGAATCGAAATTTTGCCCTGGCTGTTGATGATTCGATGCCAAGGTAGTTGGTATTTTTGGCTGCATGAATGCAGCACACGCGAAACCTGTCTGGCACTCCTTGGGCTGCCTGCCAATTGAGCGATTTGACCATAAGTGGCCACCTTGCCTTCTGGCACCTGAGCAATCAGGTTTATGATGGTTTCGGTTAAAGTGCTTAATGGTTTCATGGTAAAGATTGTACCTTATTGAGGCATAAAAAAAGGCGATTCAATTTAATGAATCGCCTTTTACATTATTCCATGAACAATGATTTATTCTAATTTGGCTTGTTCCTCTGATTTACCACCAAATTTGTTTTTAGTCCAACCGACGGCTTTTTCCTTCAGCTCAACAAACTTCTTAGAACCGCGTTCTAACTTGGCTTCCCACTCAGGATTAGGCTCTTGACCTTCGGTGACTTTGAAAAACACCTGCATCAATGCGGTCATTGCGATTGGGTCAATCAAAGCCGCTTTGATACCCCAAGCAGTGACAATGGCCAACACCAATACCCAGATGTTACCTTCGTAACCTACCAAACTCATAAACCCTGCCAGTGGCGCAAAAACAACAATCAACACCAACAGTGACAACACCCAAGTGATGATGGTCAAAAACAAAGCGTTTTTAAGGAAAGTTTTGTAGTTTTGTCCGTAAAGCACTAACGCCGTTTTGGCATCTTCCCAAGGGTTTTCTGAGTTGTTCCTGATGTAATAAGCCAGAATCACTTCGTCCACATAGGTCAGTGACATATTGACTACACCATTAACGAACTTCACCAAACCTTGTGGCAAGAAAGGCAAAAAGCTCATCACACCTGAAAAAATACGATTGAAGGTTTTCAAAACACCTTTGATGATTTGGTCCACGCCGAACAAGATCGATGATTCTTTGAAACGTTCTTTGACCACTTCTTGGGCATATTTGACTTGGCCTTTGCCTTCTGGCATCGGTTCGCCATCCAAATGTTTTACGATGACAGCGATGTGTCCCGCTTTGACCATGTACAACAAATATTCTCGGACATAATACAAAACACCACTGACGATGGAAAAACCACCGACCATGCCATAGAAAATACCCCCTTCTTTGCTGTCTCCGACACTGCCTATCAGGCTGCCGATGCCGCCACCCAGACCTGTGCCCAAAATATAGGCCAAAGTGATACCCATATAAATCAGAAAACGAAACAGCACAAACTCTTTCGTTTTCCATAATGTACTCAGCACTTGGCCTAATTTAAAATCCCACATATTTCACCTCCAATAAATGTCAGGTGATCAGGTCACCTGGTTATTTTATGGGTCGGATGCCCACGGCTTCTTTCAGCTTGGCCAATAATGGCGTTGCGAATGCGCGTGCTTTTTCCGCCCCTTTGATTAATTCCTTTTCTATTATATCTGGGTTTTCCATCAGCTCATTGTATTTTTCTCGAGGGCCTGACAATTCTGTGTTGATCATCTCAAAAAGCTGCTGCTTGGCTTCGCCCCATGCGATGCCGTTCTCAAAAGCAGTGCGCATCTCGTTCACCTGCGATTCAGTTGCAAAGGCCTTATAAATGTCAAAAACAAATGAATCGTCCGGATCTTTAGGCTCACCCGGCTCTAACAGGTTGGTTTTGATCTTCATGATGTGCTTTCTGAGCTTCTTCTCAGGCAACCACAAGGGAATGGTGTTGTTGTAACTTTTGCTCATTTTGCGACCATCCAAACCGGGTAAAATCGCCACTTTGTCATCAATAATGGTTTTCGGCATTTTAAAATGTTCACCAAAGTGGTGGTTGAATCGAGCGCCGATATCTCGCGCCATTTCTAAATGTTGCGTTTGGTCTTTGCCCACAGGGACTTCATCGGCATTGAACATCAAAATGTCTGCCGCCATCAACACAGGATATGAAAACAAACCCATGGTGATGCCTTTGTCAGGGTCGGCCTCGCCCTGCTCGGTGTTTTCTGCCACCTGGGCTTTATATGCATGGGCACGGTTCATCAAGCCTTTAGAGGTCATGCAGGTTAACAACCATGTCAATTCAGGGATTTCAGGAATATCAGACTGGCGGTAAAACATGGCTTTATCTGTGTCCAGACCCAAAGCAAGCCAGGTTGCCGCGATTTCTTTGGTGGATTGGGCCACGCGATCTGGTTCCCAACATTTGATCAAGGCATGAAAATCTGCCAAGAAAAAATAACTGTTGATGTCAGCGTGTTTGCTTTTTGCAATGGCAGGCTTAATGGCACCCACATAATTACCCAAATGGGGTGTGCCAGTTGTTGTGATTCCAGTCAAAACCGTGGTCATGTTCTAAAGTCCTTAAGATACAATAAAGCGGGCTATTTTAAGGAAGCCCAAGTGATTTGAAAAGCCTAAACTGCATTGATGCGCTGGTCAAAAGCACCTCTCATAAGCTAAAATATAGCCTTTCAGACTTCTATCAGTATTTATGGCTTGGCAAGGAAACTACATCAACCCTTACGTACCACACGGAAAAAAGTGCGACAAAGTTAAAAAAATCACCGTTTCCATCCCCTTTGAAGTGTTAAAAATACTCACTGATGAGCGCACCCGACGCCAAGTGGGTAACCTCAAACACGCCACCAATTCTGAGCTGCTTTGTGAAGCCTTTTTACACGCTTACACAGGTCAACCACTGCCCACCGACGAAAACCTCAGTAAAGACAACAGCGATTATGACGACATGCTGATGAATGCCTCAAAAGAAGACTGTTAATGTCATGATGATTCTGAGCTTTGTCAGACAAGCTCATCATACTGAAGGTCACGCCGCGGCTAACCACCAAATTAGATGAGGCAATTGCCTCATTCCTGAAGCATAAGCAATTGATTTAGTTTCTCCTTTGGCCTTATTGCAGGCCATGGGATACATGCCATCTAAAAGCTGCCCCTAACCCTT
>JAUIHY010000013.1 GCA_030432115.1 Gammaproteobacteria bacterium
GAGCGCATGGTGGCGCAGTTGTCAGATGGATTGCCTTTGCGTGCTTTGGATTTGGCAAGCGATGAACTGGATGTCATCAAGGAGTTTAATTTCATCACAGCCAAGCCAATGATGTACATTGCCAACGTGGATGATGCTGGCTTTGAAAACAACCCATTGCTGGATAAATTGACGGCCATGGCAGAGAAGGAAGGGGCTATGGTGGTGCCTGTATGCGCAGCCATTGAGGCAGAAATAGCTTTGTTGGACGATGAAGACAAGCTGGAATTTTTGTCAGACTTGGATTTGGATGAGCCGGGTTTAGATCGAGTGATTCGTGCTGGATATGAGCTGTTGGGATTGCAAACTTACTTTACTGCCGGTGTTAAGGAGGTGCGTGCTTGGACCGTAAGAGTCGGGGCCACGGCGCCGCAGGCTGCTGGCGTGATTCATACCGATTTTGAAAAAGGCTTTATTCGCGCAGAAACCATGGCATTTGATGATTTTATTGAGCACAATGGCGAAGCCGGCTGTAAGGAAGCAGGGAAATTGCGCTTGGAAGGTAAGGAGTACATTGTAAAAGAAGGCGATGTCTTGCACTTCCGTTTTAATGTATAAGGAATCTTTTTTGTTTAATTCACACACAAAAATGCCGCAAAAAAATGCGGCATTTTTTGCATTTGGTCTGGTAGTTTTATGGCATTTGCTCGAAGCCATTTTCAAAAATCAAATCATCGATGACAGTATCGCCAGTCACTCGGTATATATTGCTGCCAACAGTGATGTATAATTGACCTGCTTCATCTTCACCGAAACTGGTGAGGCCAAAACCTGATGTACCATTGCCTGTCCATTCATCTTCAGACCAAGTACCATTGTTATTTTCTGCAATCCAAATTTGACCCGAGCAGTAATCGCCATAAATGTATTTGTTTTGGATGCTGGTGACAGGGCCGCGGTAGTTATAACCACCTGTGATAGAACAACGGCCTTGATTGTGGTTTTGGATGAGGACAGGGTCAACCATAACGGGCAAGGGGTCGGCACAGTCTGCGCCATTTTGGTATGGATCTAAACCTTCTCTGCAATTCCAGCCATAATGTTCGCCGCCAGAGCTGGATGCGGCTTGAAAGTTAATTTCTTCTCTTGCTGCGCTGCCTGACTGACCTACATCGCCAATGTACAAGTCGCCATTGTCTTTATCAAAACTCCAGCGCCATGGGTTACGTAAGCCGAAAGCCCAAATTTCTTGGCAAGCTCCGTTGTTACCAACAAAAGGGTTGCTGGCTGGAACGCTGTAGTTGCTGGCTTCTAATGGGCAAGATGCACCAGAAACTGGATTCGGAGCAGGATTGTTAGGGGCTGTATTGCCATCAACATCTATACGCAGCATCTTGCCTAAAGAAGAGTTCAAATCTTGAGCTCGGTCGTTGGGGTCGCCACCACTGCCGCCATCACCCATGCCAATATAAAGATAACCATCTGGGCCGAAGGCAATGTTACCGCCATTGTGGTTACTAAAGTCTTGCTCAATACGCATCAATACCACACCAGAATTAGCGTCGGCTACATTGGGGTCATTTTGAGACACTTGATACCTTTCTATGATGGTGTCGCCGGTATTGGGGCTGCTTTTGGTGTAGTTAACAAAAAAGTAACCGTTGTTGCTGTAATTCGGATGAAAGGCCAAGCCCAGTAAGCCACGCTCACCGCAGCATTGTACCTTGCTTGTGATGTCTAAAAACGGGGTGGTCACTAAATTGTCTTGTGCATCAATGATGCGAATTTGACCGTCTTGGTTGATAACAAATTTTCTGCCACTTTGGTCACCTGCATGGCGAACACCCAGATTATTGGAAACAGCTGCAACGAATTCAGTACCTATGTCTGTAGGTATATCGGCAAACGCTATGGTGGTGCTTAATAAGAGCCAGGCGAATAATATATTTTTCATTTTTGCGATTCATTTTTTATTGGGTACTTGATGATAGCATTTTTAGTTTATTTTTTTGTTATTTGTGTCACGTCATGTGATAAAATTCGCGTTTTCGCAAACTGGGGTGAGTTTGTGAATTGGTGAGTTTTGAAGCTGCTTGGTATTTTTTTTAAATTGGGTTTGCATTCAAAAAAAAACTGGTTATAATGTGCCGCCTTTGACGGTGATTGTAACTGTTAAAGAGATTATTCTCGCGAATTGGGATGTCGCCAAGTGGCTAAGGCACCAGGTTTTGATCCTGGCATTCGCAGGTTCGAGTCCTGCCATCCCAGCCATATTTTGAAATGCCCGTTTTTATAACGGGCATTCTGTTATCTGGGGTTAGTGAAATGTTCGATCGTGGAATTAGACTGTTTTCTGGTAATGCCAATCCGGCTTTGGCTCAGAAAATTGCTGATCACTTGGGTGTGCCTTTGGGGCGTGCCAAAGTGGGTAAGTTTTCAGACGGCGAAGTGGCCGTTGAAATTCGTGATAACGTTCGAGGGCAGGACATTTTCTTGATCCAGCCAACCTGTAACCCCACGGCAGATAACTTCATGGAATTGTTGGTGATGGTGGATGCGCTCAAACGTGCTTCGGCCAGGACGGTCACTGCAGTGGTTCCTTATTTCGGCTATGCCAGACAAGACCGAAGACCGCGCTCAGCCAGGGTGCCCATCACGGCCAAAGTGGCAGCAAAAATGATTGCGGCAGTTGGTGTTGATCGTGTTTTAACCGTAGATTTACATGCCGATCAAATTCAGGGTTTCTTTGATATTCCTGTTGATAATGTTTATGCCTCTCCTTTGACATTGGCAGACATGTGGCAGCGTTTTGACAGCAAGGATGTGGTGATTGTGTCAC
This sequence comes from Gammaproteobacteria bacterium, assembly GCA_030432115.1. GTDB lineage: Bacteria > Pseudomonadota > Gammaproteobacteria > Xanthomonadales > Marinicellaceae > Marinicella. The sequence continues at coordinate 2,819 of JAUIHY010000013.1, forward strand.
CAGACATTGGAGGTGTGGTCAGGGCAAGAGCCATTGCCAAACGCTTGGGTTGTGATTTGGCCATCATTGATAAACGCCGACCCAAAGCGAATGTCGCCACAGTGATGAACATCATTGGTGATGTTGCTGATAAAACATGTATCTTGGTGGATGACATGATTGATACGGCAGGTACTTTGTGTGCTGCTGCCAGTGCTTTAAAAGAATGGCAAGCCAAAGATGTGATTGCATACTGCGTCCATCCAGTGCTGTCTGGAAAAGCGATTGAAAATATAGAAAATTCAGGTTTGACGGAATTGGTGGTGACAGACACCATTCCTTTGCATGAAACTGCGTTGAACTGTAAAAAAATTCGTCAATTGTCTGTGGCCGAAATGTTGGCAGAGACAATCAGACGCATAGCAAACAGAGAATCTGTGAGCTCAATGTACATCGATTGATATCGGTGTTTTTTTTGATGCCCTGGTCGCAAGGGTGTCGTAATATAAATTAGGAAATTATTATGGCTATTTTTAAAGTAGAGTCACAATTACGCGAAGACATTGGGAAAGGTGCGAGCCGCCGCCTTCGTCACGCGGGCTTGGTACCTGTTGTTTTATACGGCGGTGACCGTGAACCAAGAAATTTGGCTTTGAACCACAATGAAGTGTTGAAATTGATTGAAGACGAAGCGTTCTTCTCAAGCATCATCGAGTTCTCAGCTGACGGTGGTAAAAAACAAAAAGTGGTATTGAAAGACATGCAACGTCACCCTGCCAAACACATTGTGATGCACATGGATTTCATGCGTGTTGATGACAAACATGAAATTGTTATGAATGTGCCTTTGCATTTTGAAGGCGGTGAAGAGTCTCCAGCAGGTAAATCATCACGTGTGATTTTGGATTACCAAGCGAATGAAGTGGAAATCACATGTTTCCCTAAAGATTTGCCAGAATTCATCACTGTGGATGTGTCTACATTTGATGCCGGTGACAACTTACACTTGAGTGATTTGAAATTGCCTGAAGGTGTGACTTTAACAGCCTTTACTCATGGCGATAATGAAGCCCATGACACTGTGGTTGTTTCTACTTCAATCGTTGGTGAAAAAGCAAGTTCTGAAGATGCTGCTGATGACGCGGATGCAGATGCTGGTGAAGAAGCTTAATAGCCTCAATGCTTGAATCTCAAAAGGGCGGTGTTATACTGCCCTTTTTTTTGGTCTCAGAAAATGAAAGTGATATTTGGCCTGGGCAACCCGGGCAGTAAATACCAAGACACCAGACACAATGCCGGATTTTGGTTTGTTGATGCGCTGTCTGACCAATTTTCAGCCCCTTTTAAACCGGAAAAAAAATTCAAAGCTGAGGTGGCGGTGATCAACCATGTGGGCCAAAAAATTTGGCTGGTTAAACCGCAGACATTCATGAATTGTTCTGGCCAGTCGGTCTTCCCATTTTGTCATTTTTATCGAATCCAGGCCCAAGATGTGATGGTGGCCTATGATGAGTTGGATTTGCCCGTTGGGGTGGGGCGCATCAAATTGTCAGGTGGTCACGGTGGTCACAACGGTTTGCGTGACATCATTCCAGGCTTGGGAAAGGATTTTGTGCGTTTGCGGTTGGGTATAGGAAGACCTGAGCGCAAAGGGGATGTTACACCTTGGGTTTTGGGAAAACCTTCACCCAATGATGCGATTCTATTGGATCGTTGTATTGAGGATTGTTTGGCGGTTTTTGATTTGATGGTTGATAAGCAATGGCCCAAAGCCATGAATCAGTTGCACACTTCCGACTGATTGAGGAACGCACCCACCAATTCACTGAACAAAGGTTTGTCTACCAGAAATGCATCGTGCCCCTGGATGGAATCGGTGATGTTCAGTGTGGTTTCACAAGCGGTTTGTTTCAATAAGCTTTGTAAATCGATTTGTAAGTCTTTGGGGAACAGCAGGTCTGTTTCGGCACCAATAATTAAGGCTTTTTTCAAAGTTACTTCAGCCAAAGGGTTTTTGCCCTTGGCGGCATAGCTGTAGCCGTCGAACCAATCCATGGCGCGTGATAAATAGAGGTAGCTGATGGGGTCGAATTTGTGAATGAATTGGTTGGCATGGTGTTCTAAATAACTTTCTACCGGAAACTCAACGCCAAAAGGATGGTCAGGTATTTTTTTCAAAGAGCGTGGGAAACGGTCTTTCCATTCGGTTGCAGAACGGTAACTGAGCATACCAATTTTACGGGCAAATTTCATGCCTTCTTCGGGCCAAGCATCGGCTGAATAGTGGCCTTGGTTGAAATTCACGTCTTTTAAAATGGCCTCTCTTTGCAAAGAGCGAATGGCGGTACTGAAGGGTGGTGATGCCAAGCCTGAAGCGATGTGAATCAAATGGTGGCAGGCCTTGGGGTGTTTCAGTATCAGTGCCAATGCCGTCATGCCTCCCATGGAAGGGCCGATCACAGTATGCAGGGTGCTGATGCCCAATGATTGACACAATAAAAACGCTGCGTTGGCTATGTCCTCTATGCATAGGTCGGGAAAATCAAAACGGTAGGGTTCACCTGTTTTGGGGTTTTGTGAGCAGGGACCGGTGGATCCCTTGCAGCTGCCTAAAGAGCTGGCACAAACCACGAACCACTGATTGGTATCGATGGCCTTGTCCGGTCCCACCATGAATTCCCACCAACCAGCGGTGTCTGATTCAGAGTGGCTGGCGGCATGAGAATCTGCTGACAAGCCATTCAGTAACAAAATGGCATTGCTGGCCTCTTTGTTCAGCTCACCCCAAGTTTCATAGGCCAATAAGCCCTCATTGATGGTGCCACCTCGGTGGAAAGTGAATGGGTCAGGTAGGTGAAATTGTTTTAAATAATTGGCCATTGTTCACGCGTCAAAAAAAACGGCCTTGAGTGCAAAGCCGTTTTAAGATTGTACCAAAATTGTTTGGAAGTTGTTATAAATTATGTGGTGTTGCGGTACCTTCTGATGAAGATGGCTGCAGCCAAAAACGCAGCGGCCAATGCCATGCCAAAAACAATCCTACCGCTTTGTAGGCTTTGCCACATGCTGTTGATGATGTCACCACTGACCACCAAATTGTGGTTGCTTAAATCAACATCACCAATGAACTGATTGTGACTTTCATAAGGTGCCACCGAATTGATGGCAATGATGCTCAAAGATTTCAAGATTTCTGTCACACTTGAAAATGATTGGGCAGTCAAAGTGAAAGCGGCTATCCAACCACGAATCAAAAAGATGATGGTGGGAACAAAAACGGCCCAAATAAAAGGTCGTCTTTTGGCCCATGAGGAACAAAGCATCAACCAGCCGTAGATTGGAAGTGCCCACAGTCCTTGGACCAAACAGCCCATACCAAAGGCAGCCCAGTGGCCCAGTAAATCAGTGTTGGCCCACAGGATGGTGAATGGATTGGCGCCATTGATGAGTAAAAACAGGCTGAACAACAGCATGGCCAATAACTCACTGGCCATCAAAAACACCCAAAAGCACAAGGGGGCAACGATTAAGGCCGCCACCAGTTTGGACAACACAGTGTTCAAATCGGAAACCGGCAAAGATTTCCAAAACAAGATGCTTAAATCTTTGCGGTCATCAAATAAACTGCCTAACAGGTAAAAGAAGATGATGATGAACAGAATAAAATGATACAAACCCTCCATGCCGGTGAGGAAATGATTGGTGATTAAGCGGATGTCGTCACCAGGTATTTGGTTCAAATGTGCCACACCATACTCTAAATTCTCCCCTCCAGAGAATTTAACGTCCACATTTTCAACAAATAAATAGGCCAATATCAGTAATACAGCAGTGACCACGCCCATGATGATGGGTGTTTTGACGAAAGCGCCACGGTGTTCCCAATATTCTCTTAGCAACAAGGCTTTGAATGTTTTCATGCTTGTTCCTCCTGCATCAATGCAACAAAAAGGTCTGAAATTGACGGTCTTTGGACCTCTCCCAATGTTTCCAGATAGTCTCTTGAATCTGATTTAAATAACATGATGTTTTTTCCAAAAACTTTGCGTTCGGTCAATGGCTTTTGAGCCAGGGCTTCTTGGTATTGATCTGCGCCTACCATCACTTCAAAGTACTGACTGGTCAGCTCTTCCATATTGGCATCCAGGACAATTTCACCCTCGCGAATGAATACCACATCCGTCAAAATATGTTCTATTTCTTCAACCTGATGCGTGGTGATGATGATGGTCCTTTCGTTATCGAAATAATCATTCAGTAAATTGTCATAAAATTCTTTCCTGAATAAAATGTCCAAACCCAAGGTGGGTTCGTCCAAAACCAACAGTTTGGCATCAATTGACATGACGATTGCCAAATGCAATTGAGCGGTCATGCCTTTGGATAACTCTTTGACTTTGTGGTCCATATTGACCTTGGTTTTGGCCAAAAAATCCTTGGCTTTTTGGATGGAAAAATTGGGATGGGCATCGGCAGTGAATCGCAATACTTCAGACACTTTAATCCACTTGGGTAACACCGCCACATCAGCAATAAAGCAAATTTCTTTCATCAGGTCGGCGCGTTGCTTAAATGGATCTAATCCCATTACTTTCAAATCACCGTCGCATGAATCCAGTCCCAAAACGGCTTTTAACAAGGTGGTTTTTCCGGCGCCATTTGGGCCAATCAAACCGACAATTTTACCTTTGTTGACTGACAGGTTAACGTCTTTGAGTGCGTGAAACTTTTTATACCTTTTGTTGACGTTTTTGGCCGATAAAATCGTGCTCATTTATTTCTCCCGATTTGTTCTAGCGATTGTATCAGTTCTTTTGTATCTAAATTTAGGTTCGCTATTTTCTGTAAAATATTTGGCCAAACTTCATCTAAGAAAGTGGCTTGTTCAGCAGTTTTCAATTGCTTCTTGGCACCTGTTTGAACAAACATACCAAGGCCTCTTTTTTTCTCAACCAAACCCTCATCCACCAGTAGCTGCCATGATTTTGAAACAGTCAATGGATTCAGTTTGTAATCCATGGCCACCTGCCTGACGGAAGGCAAGGCTTCGCCTTCTGGCAATTCACCAGCTAAAATCATGTCTCTGACCATGTCTTTTAGCTGCAGATAAATGGGTTCTTTGTCATTCCAATGGAAGCTCATATGTTTAACCCAATTGTGGTGCCAATAATTGTAAAGATTGGTTGAACATAAATTGGGTCCCATTGATTTTAAGTTTTACGCAATTTTTTTCAACCGCTTTTGTTGGTTCATTTTGGTTCATGGCATAGCCCAAGCCAACCGAAGTGCCCAATGAAAGCACCAATAAGCCTGCTGCCAAAATGTTTTGTTTTAAATAAGTCATGATGTTCACCTTTAGTGTTAGTGTATTACTATAGCAACACACCGCGCTAAAATCAAGTGATGACGCGGGTTTGGCCTGAAAACGTGACCAATGGCCTAGGTCAGTTTGATGATGTCAGCAGGTGGATTTTCGTGCTGTATTTTTGATTTGATGGCTGTATTAAGTGGCTCGGGAAGCTCTGGATTCAAGGTCATCAATGGCAAAATCACAAACCATCGTTCAGCTATGTGTGGGTGTGGTATGGTTAATCCCTTTTGGCATATGGTTTGTTGGCCGTACAAAAGGATATCGATGTCAATCAACCTTTGGTGCCAACGTTTGTTGGCTTGCCTGCCCATTTTATGGTATTCAATGTCCTTGGCCACCTCCAGTAGTTCAGTTGCGGTCAGTTGTGTTGTGATGGACAAAGCACTGTTGATGAAATCAGGTTGTTCCGTCACACCCCAAGCCGGTGTCTGGTACAAGGGAGCTTGTTTGAGGATGGTGATTGCTGGGTGGTTACTAAGGTGTTGGCAGGCAATTTCAATTTGAGATTTTGGGTTGGACAGGTTGCTGCCCAAGCCCAAATAAACGGTGACTGCTGTGTTCACAATTCTGTGCTGACTTTTTTCCTTTTTACCCGCTTGCCATAAACCATGCTTTTGATGGCATCGGGTGGCATGTTTTGGATGTTGGTCCAAAATTCCGATTGGTTTTCAAGTTCTGGCTTGATGTGGGCCCTTAGCAACAAAAAGTCATAAGCTGCTCTGAACCTGGGGTGGTGTAAGGTGCTGTAAACTGGCTTGCCATACATTTTCTTAAATCGCAGTTGCAACAACCACATTTGCCTGATGCCGTTTTGCAATGCTTTTGGAATGGCCAGGTGAGGTCGTTGCTGTTCCATCACCAAAGTGGTGGCCTGATGCAAGGCATCATGGGCATTCTTTCCTTTGTTCAATACAAATTGATACGCAGGTAGAAATTCCAGCCACAAGACACAGGCAGTTAAAAAGACAGGTGTCACCGATTGACCATTTTTAAGGCGAGAGTCGGTGTTTTTAAAAGCTTGGTAAAGCAGGGATTTTAGGGTGCTGTCATTTTGCGCAATTTTGGTGGCAGCAGGAAAGAGCAACTCAAACAAATTAAGCTCTAACAGTACGTCAAAAGCATGCAGCATGTTACCACAGTGAAACAGCTTGACGGCTTCATCGAACAGGCGTGCTGTGGGTACATTTTTCAGGTTGGTTCGGTTTTTGATGATGGATTGCTTAAGCACTTCAGGAAGGCGCAGTCCCAGTTTGGCATGGAAGCGAACGGCACGCAACATCCTGACGGGGTCTTCAATAAAGCGATTGTCTGGGGTGCCAATTAATTTCAGCTCACCTCTTTGGATGTCATCAACACCACCGGCATAATCTAAAATGGTTTCTGTGGCGATGTTGTAGTACAGGGCATTGCAAGTGAAATCGCGACGCATGGCATCTTCATCAATGTTGCCAAACACATTGTCTCTGATGATTTGGCCTTTTTTCATCTGTAAGTCACCGCTGGAACCACCCCTGAATGTGGCGATTTCATAAACGGTTTGGCCCATATAAACATGAGCCAGGCGAAATCTGCGGCCAATGATGCGGCATTTGTTGCGAAACACCGTTTTGATTTCTTCCGGTGTGGCATTGGTTGCGATGTCAAAATCCTTGGGATGTAAGCCCAACAGTAAGTCGCGCACAGCGCCACCGACCAAATAAGCCTCATAGCCAGCTTGGTTCAGCAGGTGAATGATTTTTTTGGCATGACCTGCAATTTCCTGGTGTGGCAATTGGTGGTGTTTGGCTTCGTATTGAATCAGTTGAGGTTCAGTCAAGATCTTTTGTTTCGTTGTAATGCCTTGTAGTATAATGCACCATCATTTCAAATCAAGGAGCAATTGAATGACTTTTGTAGTCACTGAAGCTTGCATCAAGTGTAAATACACAGATTGTGTGGAAGTTTGTCCAGTGGATTGTTTCCACGAGGGCCCCAATTTTTTGGTCATTGACCCTGAAGAGTGCATTGATTGTACATTGTGTGAGCCAGAATGCCCGATTGAGGCGATTTACCCGGAAGATGATTTGCCTGAAGGGCAGCAAAAGTTTTTGGCCATCAATGAAGAGCTGTCACAAGTGTGGCCAGTCATCACGGAAATGATTGATGCACCCGAGGATGCGGATGAATGGTCTCAAGTAGAAGATAAGTTGCATTTGTTGGACAAAGGCGAAGACCAATAAAACCAAAGCACCCATAAAAAAAGCCGCAATTGCGGCTTTTTTTAAATCACAGGTGATTCTATTCGGTGGCCTTGACAAAAATATGGGCAAAAATGTCATCAACCACATGTGCTGAGGCGGCGCTGCCATCGGCTTTGCTGACCGTGATGAGGTTTTTGTTGGCTTCTACCAAACAATTGAGTCGGTATTGTCCTGACTTGTCTTCATATTTACTGCGTGTGCCAAAGAAGCGTTTGAAAAACCCTTCTTGAGCGCGGTCTGCCGCAATGGGATCACTGTATAACAAGGTCACTTCACAGTTTTCAGGGTCCTCAGATTGTAACAGCCAATTGCTGCCATAATCGGCAATCATCAACTCCCATGGGCTGATGTCATTGTACAGTTCCAAGGTTGGTCGACCTTGGTTTTCATTGATGATGACGTTTTCATCTTGGCTTCTTTTACGAGCAAAGGCCATCGCAGGTGGTTTGTCGTTGGGGACGCCGTCATGTGCTTTGTTGACCGCAGGGATGGACAAAGCGTGGTTGGTGTTGGGCATGTCATGGCCTTCAACTTGAGACAGGGTCTTTTCTTTGTCTGCTGATAAGTAAGGCTCCTCTTTGACCATTTTGCTACAGGCTGTGGTCAAAGTAAGTAAGCTCAGTAAAATCCAATTTTTAGGGTTCATTGTGTATATTCCTCTTTGATTTTATCAATCAGTTGTTTTTCAGATGGGCTCGATAAGTTCACAGTGGTCAATGGCTTTCTGATGCCAGGGCCAATGATGTTGGCAGCCATCAAGGCGCTTTTTACCGGGCCAGGGTTGGGTTCGACTGACATCATTTGATAGAGGTCAGATAATTGGGTGTTTAATTGTGATGCCAAATTGACATCGCCGAGTTGCATCGCTGTGCAAATGGCTTTGATTGCTTTGGGCATGACGTTTGCTGCCACACTGATGACGCCATCAGCGCCCAATTTCATGGCTTCAAAAAAACTGTCATCATCACCTGATAATACGGCGAAATGGCTGATGCCAGATAGTGTGGCCATCCGTTCCATGTCGGCTTTGGCTTCTTTGATGCCAATGACGTTGGGGTGCTTGGCAAGCGACTGTGTGGAGCTGGTTTCGATGTCCATGCCTGTTCTGCTGGGTACATTATATAAAATCACAGGCAATTCAGATTGGTCGGCAATGTTTTGAAAGTGTGCAATCAATGCCGCTTGTGTGATGCGAATGTAATAGGGTGTAACCACCAACACCGCATCAGCCCCCAAGTTCTTGGCCAATGCATTTTTTCGGATGACTGCTTCTGGTGTGATGCCGCCTGTACCGGCTATGATCAGCATATCACTGCCTTGGCAAAGTTGTTTACAGGTTCTGATTAATTCTTCAAATTCTTTTTCTGACAGCATGGCGGACTCGCCAGTGGTACCTGCCACTATGAGGGCATTTGTACCGGCTTTGATGTGCCATTTGATGAGCTGCTCCCATTGCGCAAAGTCTATATGGCCCTTGGCGTCCATGGGTGTCACCAGGGCAACCATGCTTCCGGTTAAATCTTGTGCTTTTATCGCTGACATGAGTTACAAGCGCTTGTGTATGACTTAAAAAAGCGCATAATTATATGCTTTTTTCCCTTTGAGGGTATTAATCTATGGTTAAAATTGATAAGAAAGTTTGGCAACAGGCCCACATTACTACCGGTGAAAAGCCTTTGGTGTTAAGTGAATTGACTGATGACTGTGTGGTGTTGTTTTTTTATCCCAGAGCCAATACGCCGGGCTGTACCAAGGAGAGCATTGCTTTTGGTGAGCATTTAGAGGCGTTCAAAGCAGCCGGTTGTGCTGTTTTTGGTGTTTCTGCCGACAGCTTAAAAAAGCAACAAAACTTCAAGGCAAAATATGACATGCCGTTTGATTTGGTGGCAGATGTTGAAGAGCAATTGTGCCAAGCCTTTGATGTCATTAAGGAAAAAAATATGTACGGCAAAAAGTTCATGGGCATTGTGCGCAGTACATTTGTTTTGAATCAGCAAGGTGAGGTTTTGGCAGAATGGCGGAAAGTCAAAGTGCCCGGCCATGTTGAAGAAGTCTTGCAGACTGTCACAAACTTGTAAAGCATTTTGGGTTATAATTCCGCAGTTCGCGTTTATGCAAATAAATCATTTGGCCAGAACTAAAAGTTTTGTTCTGGTAAGTAAAAAGGAAGAATTATGACCCAAACAATCACAATCATAAAGGGAGATGGCATCGGCCCTGAAATCATGGATGCCACCATCAGGGTGATGGATGCCTTGAACTTGGATTTTAAATATGAGTTCAAAGATGCCGGTTTATGTGCTTTGGAAGCGCATGGTGAATTGTTGCCCAAAGAGACTCTGGACAACATTTCAAAAAATAAAATTTGTTTGAAAGGTCCGCTGACCACGCCAGTTGGCAAAGGTTTCAGTTCCATCAATGTGGCTTTGCGTCGCCATTTCAATCTGTATGCCAATGTGCGACCTGTAGTCACATTTGAAGGCACTAAGGCCCGTTATGATGACATTGACATTTTGACCATCAGAGAAAACACGGAAGGTGCATATTTGAGCGAAGGTCAAACCATCAATGAAGACCATACGGTGGCAGAATCCAAGATCATCGTCACACGTGAAGCATCGATGCGTATTGTTCGCTATGCTTTTGATCTGGCGGTTAAAGCCGGACGCAAAAAGGTGACGGCCGTACACAAGGCCAACATCATGAAAACCACTTCGGGCTTGTTTTTAGAAGTCGCAGAAGAAGTGGCAAAAGCGTATCCAAGCATTGAATTCAACTCATTGATCGTCGACAACACTTGTATGCAATTGGTGATGAATCCTGGGCAGTTTGACATGATAGTGACCACCAACTTGTTTGGTGACATCATCTCTGACCTGTGTGCGGGATTGGTGGGTGGACTGGGCATGGCGCCAGGCGCCAATATTGGTCAAGATGCGGCGATTTTTGAAGCCGTTCATGGTTCAGCGCCTGACATTGCAGGTCAAAAAATTGCCAATCCGACGGCATTGATTTTGGCTGCAGCCATGATGCTAGAGCATTTGGATATGGCTGATAAAGCGAATCAAATTCGACAGGCCATCAGGGGCACTTTATTGGCCAAAGATCGCCTGACAGGTGATTTGGGTGGTCAAGCGAAAACCGCTGAATTTACTGATGCTGTGATAGAGCGATTGATTGCTTAATGGGCTCCAAACGCAAACAAAATTGTGATGTTTGTTGCAGAAGTGCAACAAACATCGCGTTTTGTTAAATTATTTGATGCGAATTGCTGACAAAAATTGACATTCTGTTGTTTTTTTGCCATCATTGCGTTTGAAGAGAAAACGTTATATTGATGTTAAATACCACAGCGACAAATACACTTATTAAGCGTGCTGCCTTGATGGCGGCTTTTTGCTTTGCGTCGTTTGTCGGTTCTGCAGCCAATGTCAGTCAGCAAAACGCTGCCTGGTCTGGGCAAACCCATATGGATTTGGGACACTGGAAACATTCCATTGCTGAGCGCATCAACCCCAATTTTTACACCGAATTGAATGCGCTGCAATTAGAGCCAGTGGCTGCCAGCTTGAGTTACCAAGGTGCCAAGTTGTATTTCAATGCGGATCGTTTTCAACAATTAAGTCAACTGACCGAAGGAAAAAATTACTTCTTTACCTTTGATTACGACGAAAAAATATTACAACCGGTTAATTTTTATGATGCCACTTTTCAGGTGGATCAGCTGTTGATCAGCAAGGATTCATTCAGCCGCAGTTACATTGCACCAGGTATCGCTTACCGTGTGAATGACGACACCGAATACAATTTGGCGGTGGTCTTTGCCCAACAAAATTACAATGACATCAATTTCTTGGCATCAGAGATCAACGGTGCAGACCAACTGGATCTGTATGCAGTCAGCTACAATGAAACCAGCAACGGCTTGGGTTTGAATTTGGGAATGAAACAGCAAGTTTTTGACTGGTTAAGCATTGAAACCCATTACCAGTCTAAAATCGACATGGATGGATTCAGTCGATTGGTTGGGGTACAAGCCGATCCTGCTGATTTTGATATTCCTGAGCATTTATCAATGTCGTTGGGTTTGCAGTTGAGCGAGCGCAATGCCCTGCGTTTAGACGCCAAACACAGTATTTACAAAGACATCAATGCATTTGTCAGTCAGTCATACCCAGATATTTTCTTGACCTTTTTGAATGATTTGGAAAGTCCTGACTTTCAATGGGACAACCAAACCATGTATTCTGTTGCGTTAGAGCATCAATTTAACAATGGCGCCATGATCAATGTCGCCTATTCCGGAAGGCAGCAGCCCCCGGCCACTGACCAGAACTTAACCACCATCTTAAAAGCCATTTCAGCTGAATACAGTGTGCGGGTCGGTTTTTCAGCACCTTTATTGGGTGGTCAGTTGGATATGTATGGTAGCTATGCACCCAAACCATTGAATTTTGGCCGAACTGATTTTGGTCAAGTAGACGATGTGTTGAAAGGCGAGCACAAAGAAGCAGTTGTTTCTTGGTTATACACCTTCTGATTGTTAATTCATGAATGTCATCACCAGTTGGTTCAAGAGAAATTTCTCTGACCCTCAAATAGTCATCCTGCTGTCAGCCCTGATTGGCGGCTTCATTTTCATCATCTATTTTGGCGGCACTTTAGCGCCTTTTCTGGCCAGTGTGATTGTGGCTTATTTGCTTGAAAGTGTGGTGACCCGGCTTGAAAAAACCAAAATGCCACGGATGCTGGCTGTGATGTTGGTGTTCCTGGTGTTTATTGCTGTGATGTTGTTGTTGATGTTGTGGGTGGTTCCTAAGTTAACGGTACAGCTGTCAGAATTGGTTCAACAGTTACCGCATTACATCAGTGTGGGGTTGGCCTTTTTAAAAACGTTGCCAGAAAAATTTCCCGATTTTATTGACCATGAACAAATGCAGTCAATTATGGCCACATTGACCAATGAGATCACATTGATGGGTCAATCGCTTTTGGGGAAAACCATCTCTTCAGTGTTCAGCGCATTTTCAGTGGCTGTGTTCATCATTGTGATGCCCATTTTGGTTTTCTTCTTGCTCAAAGACAAAGCCATTATCTTGGCTTGGTTTCAACAGTTTATTCCGCGAGATTCGAAATTAACGTTGTCAGTGTGGCGACAAATGGACATTCAAATTGGTAATTATGTGAGGGGCAAAGCGTTTGAGATTTTGTTGGTTGGATTGGTCAGTTACATTGTTTTTGTGTTCTTGGATTTGAATTATGCCATTTTATTGGCAACCATCACCGGATTTTCTGTGTTGATTCCCTTTATAGGTGCCATCGCAGTGACGGTTCCTGTGGCTTTGGTGGCCATTGCGCAATTTGGCTGGAGTGCCGATTTTGCTTGGGTGATGATTTCTTATATGGTCATTCAGATGCTGGATGGCAATGTCTTGGTGCCGTGGCTGTTTTCTGAAGTGAATGACTTGCACCCTGTGGCGATCATTGTGGCGGTGCTGTTTTTCGGTGGTGTTTGGGGGTTTTGGGGTGTTTTCTTTGCCATACCTTTGGCGACCTTGGTCAATGCCATCATAGAATCATGGCCGAAAACCATAGTCGCCCCCGATGAAGTCAAAGGCTGAGTATCATCTGCCTTTAAGCATTTGGTCTAGTTGACCAGAGCGATTCAAAGCGTTCAAATCATCAAAACCACCGACATGGTGGTCATTGATGAAAATTTGAGGGACGCTGGTTCTTCCCGATTTTTTCATCATGATCTCACGTTGAGAGAAATCTTGGTCAATCATGATGTCTTGATAATCCAAACCTTTTTGTTTTAATAAACGCTTGGCGGCGACACAATAGGGGCAAATCCGGGTGCTGTATACGACGATGTTGTTCATGGGTGGCTTTCCTTTACATGCAATGTTTGGGTTTAGGTAAGCCGGCATATTTGCTGGCTTGTCTGACGGGGTTGTCTGGAAACAAGCGGTATAAAAAACGCGAATCTATGCTTGAATCCAAACGCATTCTGAGTTGTTTAATCAGCAATCTCATGGGTGGCGTGTCACCAGTTTCATCAAATAACAGCTGAACAGCTGCAATTAATTGCCAGTGGCTTTTACTCAATTCAATGCCATCGGCTTTGGCCATGTCACAGGCCCATGTTTTGTTCCATTCTGTTTTGTTGGCCAAATGACCATGTGAATCTAAGGATAATGACATGTTAATTCCAAGTCAAAACAACTTGATGCTGACGAATGAGTTTGGCCCATTGTTGGTGATTGATGTGTTGTGCTTCATTCGGTTTAATATGGGGATGTTGTGATGTATTTACAACATGAAACAGCAGTCCTGGGTATTGCAATTGGATCTGATTGATGGTGCTGCAATCCAACTGACCAAACACCAGTAAAACATCATGGTCCGCGATCAAAGGCACCCAATAGCGCAAGTGATCCATGTTTTGCCAGTGACACAGATGGAGGGTCGGTTGGTTTTCACTGAGCAGCAAACGGGCCATCTTCCAGTCAATCGGTGTTGAGTCAATTGGAGGGGCCGTGTTGATGTGGTGGCAGCCAGCCAAGTCGTACAATGCCAAAGCTTGCCATTGCTTGTCTTTCCAGTGGCATGATTCAACAGCACCCGGTAAGCAAATCAAGTGCAATTCATGGTCAAAGTTCAAATGACTGATGGCCAATAAATAACGCGCATCCCATTCACTGGCTGAATCTGTAGCGGCCAAGGTCATGATGATGCGGTTCATGGAATGATCACCAATTGATCTGCTTGTTCTGAAAGTTGCATCCAGCTGCTCATGCCGGTAATAGTGAACATGGAATGGTGTTCTGTGGCGTTGTTCTGTTGCTCATGCAAAGTACTGCAAACCAAAAGTGGGCTGCGGTCGCTGTCCCAGCCATGCCAGTCATGATTGACATCAAGTGCTGTGATTTGTGTGGCTTGGCCATAAAAAAACACAGCCACAATGACAGCACCCTCTGCCAGCAAGGCATCGCACAACTGGCGTGCCTGTTGTTGACTGGTGTGCCAATTGGCATTGGGGTGAACTTGTATGGCATACTTCATGTCTGACATTATACTGAGTGAATTGGAATAACAAATATGAGCAGGCAAAAAATTAACATTAAATTAATTGAAAGGTTCTAAAATAAGCCGATGAATAAATGGTTATTGACATGTGTTTGTTGCTTTTGCTTTGCGGCATCGGCTCAAAATGAATTAAAACTGCCAGACTTGGGTAACCCATCTGACCAGGTGTTGTCTCCTGATCAAGAAATGATGTATCGCAAAAGTGTCAGGCAGCAAATGTACCAGTACAATTTCATGATGACCGACCCCATCATTGCCGATTACATCAATCACCTGGGTTATCGCTTGGTGGCCAACTCCGACAATCCGGAACAAGATTTTGAATTCCACTTGATACCAGCGGACATCATCAATGCTTCTGCTTATCCTGGTGGTTTGATTGTTATTTACGCGGGTTTGTTGCTGGAAACTGACAATGAAAGTGAATTGGCGGGGGTGATGTCGCATGAAATTGCCCACGTGAACCAAAGGCACATATCGAGGATGATGGCCAAACAAAGGAAGTCCATTGCACCTTTGCTTCTGGGTATGGTGGCTGCCGTGGCTGCTGCTCAGTCTTCATCCAGTGGAGATGCACCGATTGCCATTGCAGCCAGCATGCAGGCTTTACAAGCACAGATGCAAATCAACTTCACTCGATACCATGAATATGAGGCCGATCGTGTGGGCATCCAAACACTGTACAAAAGTGGTTTAAACCCAGAAGGTATGGCGACTTTTTTTGCCAAACTGATGAAAAAAAATCGGGTTGACCCACGTTACAGTTTACCTGAGTACCTTAGTACCCACCCTTTGTCTATCAATCGAGTCACTGAAGCGCGAAACAGAATCAAAAATTACCCAACAAAAGAGAGCAGGGAGTCGGTGTTATACCCTTTTATCAAAGAACGTGTGCGGGTACTAACGGCCACAGAGTTTGATCATTTAAGTGAGTATTACCAAGGCAATGCCAAACAAGACAATTTAGAGTCTGCCATTTACTATGGGCAGGCACTGCAGCTATTTAAAATGAACCAGCATAAGCAAGCCCTGGCATCATTGGATCAAATCAAGGCGCCACTTGCGGCTCAACACTTGGTTGATATGTTGAGGACAGAAATTTTATCAGCCCAGAAGCCGGCTGATACATTGGCAATGTCTGAAGGCTTGCTGTCAAAATACCCCAGCAGCCAAAAAGTCAAAGAAGCGGTTGCCAAATTGCTCATCAAGCAAAACAGCCGCGAGGCTTTGGATCTGGCCATTAAGTCGTTGCGTGAACTGATCTTACATGATGATGACAACCCCCATTATCATGACCTGTTGTCCATCGCTTATTATAATGATTTGAATCCTGTAGAATCAGGATTGTCTTTGGCCAGGAAATCACACTTATTGGGTTTGAATTACCGGGCAGTGAGGGTGCTGAAAAATCTGAAAAAAGAAGCATTGGACTATTACCAGTTGGCTGAAGTGGATGCATTGATTGCCACTTGGGAGCCTTTGATCACAGATGATGAGCACCGTGTCGAGCAACAAACCGACAGAAGCGGGCGTTGATGCTCAGATTTACTTTACCTTGTAGGTGTTTTTGATTACAATGCGCGATTGATTCAAATAAGAAGAGCACGTCATGGCACGAGTTACTGTAGAAGATTGTTTAGAAAAAGTTCCCAATCGTTTTGATTTGGTTTTGATGGCGGCCAAACGCGCCCGTTTGATTGCCAATGGTCAAACACCGATGTTGGAAGAAGAAAACGATAAGCCAACAGTGTTGGCATTGCGTGAAATCGCAGAAGACAAAATCAACAATGAAGTGTTGGCTGAGTTGGAATTAGAAGCCAAACGCGCCAGAGAGTTAGAAGCTTGGAATGCAGCTGCTGAGACTCAAGAAAGCGATGAGCTTGAATGACATTGAAGTCGAACCATTGATGACAGGAGTTTGGGTGTGAGCGATTTGTCATTCACATCCCAAACCATGAGCCACAAAGCAGTGCAGGCTGCTTTTAAATTGCTCAAAGAAAGAACCAACGCCTACCTCAATACCCAAGAAAAAGCCCAACTGCGCAAAGCGGTTCATTTCGGTGCTTTTTTTCATGAGAAGCAAATCCGCAAATCGGGTGAGCCTTACATCACACATCCCATCACAGTGGCGGCCATATTGGCAACCCTGAAAGTGGATGTGGATACGCTGATTGCAGGTGTTTTGCATGACACCATCGAAGACACCGATGCCACTTACCAACAGCTGACCAAAGAATTCAATGCCGATGTGGCTTATTTGGTCGAAGGTGTAACCAAATTAGACAAGGTTAAATTCAGAAATATCAAAGAAGCGCAGGCCGAAACTTTTGTCAAAATGTTGTTCGCCATGGCTGAAGACATCCGTGTCATCATCATCAAATTATCCGATCGTTTGCACAACATGCGCACCATTTCGGCAATGAGTGTTTCAGGACAGCGACGCATCTCACAAGAAACCGTTGATGTGTATGCACCGATTGCAGAGCGCTTGGGCTTGAAAACCATTCAAAAAGAAATGGAACGTCATGCTTTCAAAGCATTACATCCCAACCAGTGTGAAGAGGTGGAGACCACGATTGCCAAGATTGCAGGTAACCGCAAAAAAGCAATTGATAAAATTCGCAAAACCATAGAAAAGTCATTGCTGGAATCTGGGATGGCTGCCAAAGTGGTGGCCAGACAAAAATCTGCCTACAGTACTTATAAAAAGGCACAGTTGAAGAAACTGGAAATTGAAGACATTCATGACTTGTTTGGTGTGCGCATCATTGTCAAGGAGTTGCCACAATGTTATTTGGCGTTGGGAATCATCCACAACATTTTTCCGCCCAATGAGAATGGTTTCAAAGATTATATTGCCGTTCCTAAACAAAATGGTTATCAGTCGTTGCACACGGTGGTGACAGGGCCCTATGCCTTGAAATTAGAGGTTCAAATCAGAACCGAAGAAATGGACCATTTGTCTGAAGCTGGGGTGGCAGCACATTGGATTTATAAACAAAAAGGCAAGACCAGTCCATCGTTGAATAAAGCACGGAATTGGTTGAATTCATTGTTGAAACTACAAAAAGACTCTGTCAGTTCTTTGGATTTCTATGAAAACTTAAAGAATGACTTGGGAACCGATGAAATTTATGTGTTCACACCCAAAGGTGATTTGGTGCAATTGCCGAAGAAATCAACGGCCTTGGATTTTGCCTTTGGTATCCACACTTCTGTGGGTTCACATGCGGAATCTGTTCAAGTCAACGGTGAAATAAAATCTTTATCTCAAGAGCTGAAGACAGGTGACACCGTTAAAATCACCACCAGTGATGACCTCAAGGTTCATGCCGATTGGTTGCGGCATGTACAATCAAGTAAAGCGCGGACAGCCATCCGCAAAGAACTGAAACAAATAGAAGATTCAGATGCCATGATATTGGGTCACAGGATGTTGGATCGCGCTTTAGACACCTATGGTCACAGTTTTGAGTTGGTCGATACCAAAGCCATACAGCGTACCTTAAAACATTATCAATTAAGCAGTTTGGATGATTTACTCAAAGCCTTTGCTTACGGTGAATTGCTGCCTTCCATTGTTGCCAAGAAAATGTTGCCTTTGATGAAGCAGCGTCGCATTTCAGGTGAATACATCCCCAAAGAAGCACTGACCATAGATGGGACAGAGGGCAGTATTGTGCATTACCCCAACTGCTGTCAGCCGTTGCCAGGTGATAAAATCATGGGTCATTTGAGTCAATCTAAAGGGGTGGTGATCCACCGTAATAATTGCACCAACCTCAGAGAAATCAGCAAAAACAACCCAGAACGGTTGTTGATGTCATCTTGGGCAGTTAAAACCAAGGGTATGTTCCATTCAACCCTGGTGGTGGATGTGATCAATAAAACCGGTGTTTTGGCTTCTTTGGCAGCTGTGATTGCAGAGCAAGGCGTGAACATTGTGTCGATTGACCAGTCAGACAAAGATTCTGGATTCACTGAGTTGGTGTTTGAAGTCAATGTAGAAAACAAAGCCCATGCTGAAGACTTAATGATGAAACTACAATCGCACCGAGAAGTATTGAACGTGCGCAGGAAATACCATGAAAAATACCATTAATACCGAAAAAGCACCAGCTGCCATTGGCACCTATTCACAAGGTGTTATTCACAACAACACTTTATTCACTTCGGGGCAGATTCCGATGGACCCAGAAACCGGAGAAATGCTGCCAGAAGATTTTGCCCAACAAACGCACCAAGTGTTCAAAAATTTGGTGGCTATTGCCGAAGCTGCGGGCACCACATTACAACAGGCCATCAAGCTGAATGTGTTTTTGCAGGACCTAGAAAATTTTGCCACTTTGAATGAAATCATGGGGCAATACATACAAGAACCTTACCCAGCGCGAGCAGCGGTTCAAGTGGCCCGTTTGCCGAAAGATGCCATGGTGGAAATTGATGCCATCATAGCCATGGAGTGAATCAAACAA
Organism: Gammaproteobacteria bacterium; assembly: GCA_030432115.1. Lineage (GTDB taxonomy): Bacteria > Pseudomonadota > Gammaproteobacteria > Xanthomonadales > Marinicellaceae > Marinicella. The sequence continues at coordinate 21,973 of JAUIHY010000013.1, forward strand.
ACGCATGACATTGGAACAGCTCAAAGGTGTCGGTAAGGCCTCGGTTGAAAAACTCAATCAACTGGGTATCCATGAAATCACTGACCTGCTGTTCCATTTACCCTTGCGATACGAAGACAAGACCAGTATCACTGACATTGCTGATGCCCAAGGTTTCCAATTCGCGCAAATAGAAGGTGTCATCACCACCCGCTATGTGACCCAAGGTAATCGACCTATTCTGGTGGTCGAAGTGGCCGATGAAACGTCCAGCATTCAGCTCAAATTTTTCAACTTTTACTATTCTCAAAAACTGAAAATGAAACCGGATCTGCGTATCCGGGCTTATGGTGAAGTGCGCTGGGGCATGCAGGGCAAGGAAATCATTCATCCTGAGTTTGAACTGTCTCCGAAGGCCAAATTGGCAGACAGTTTGACTGCAATTTACCCGAAAAGCGAAGGCTTGAGTCAGAAATTGCTGCAAAAAGCCCTGGTGCAATGTATGGCGATGCTGAAGAAAGGTGAGTTGCCTTTGGATGAATTGTTGCCTGCTGATTGGTTGGCGGCACAAGATTTGCCCACGTTAGAGCAGGCTTTGATTCAAGTGCACACACCTGCACCAGAAGCTGATCTGAGAGCCTTGATCAACAACCAGCACCCAGCACAACAACGTTTGAAAGTGGAAGAGATGTTGGCTCATTTCTTGGCCCTACATCAGGTCAAAACCCAAGCTCAAAAGCACCCTGCGCCAAAATTGCCCATATCTGCCGCCGCCGAAAAACAACTGACAGATTTACTGCCATTCACGTTAACAGGAGCGCAACAAAGGGTGGTCAAAGAAATCCATCAAGACATGGCCCAATCGGTGCCGATGCAGCGCTTGGTTCAAGGCGATGTCGGGAGTGGTAAAACGGTGGTAGCGGCCATGGCCATCCAAGCAGCACTAAGTCACGGTAAACAATCAGTGATGATGGCCCCCACTGAAATTCTGGCAGAACAACACCACATCGGGCTGCAAGCGTTTTTTGAGCCTGAAAAAATCGCCTACTTAAGCGGTAGCATCAAAGGCCAGGTGCGAACTGAAGCATTAGAAAAAATTGCGACCACAGCTGAAGTCATTATAGGCACCCACGCCTTGTTCCAAGAAGAGGTGGTATACCGCGATCTGGCTTTGGTTGTGGTCGATGAACAACACCGCTTTGGTGTGCACCAACGCTTGGCTTTGAAACAAAAAGGCGCCAATACTGGCCTTGTTCCCCATAACCTGATCATGACGGCCACACCGATTCCCAGAACTTTGGCACAAGTGGCCTATGCCAACCTCGATATCTCGGTGATTGATGAACTGCCTCCAGGTCGAAAAACCATCAACACCGTATTGTTGTCTAACGATAAAATGCCACAATTGGCCGAACGCATCAAGCAAGCCTGTGCTGCAGGTGAACAAGCTTATTGGGTTTGTACTCTGATTGAAGAGTCTGAAAACTTGCGTGCCAAAGCGGCTGAAGACACTTACCAAGAGCTGCAAGATTGGTTTCCTGAGATGAAAATTGCATTGGTTCACGGCCGCCTAAAGGGAGAGGAGAAGAAACAAATCATGGCCGATTTTAAAGCTAACCAAATTCAATTATTGGTGGCCACCACAGTGATAGAAGTGGGTGTCGATGTGCCCAATGCCAGTTTGATGGTGATTGACAATGCCGAGCGCTTGGGCTTGTCACAACTGCATCAGTTACGCGGCCGAGTCGGTAGAGGCAATCGCCAAAGTCACTGTGTATTGATGTATCAAGGCCCTTTAAGCCAGAATGCCCAAACCCGCCTACAAACCATGCGAAACAGCAATGATGGTTTTGAAATCGCACGCCAAGATTTGAAGCTGCGTGGACCTGGTGAAATCCTTGGTACAGCTCAAAAGGGCAGCATGGCATTCAGGCTCTCAGACCCAGAACAAGATGCCGAATTGTTCCAGGTCGCCAAAGAACTGGCAGACAGCATGCTTAAACATTTTCCAGATCAGTGTAATCAGCTGACCCAACGTTGGCACAGAACAGGCCAGGAATTGGCCAAGGTTTAAGGGTATTACGATAAGACAGCAACTCTTAAAGTAAAAAAAAGTGAAAGCATTAACTGTTTTTGAACCTCTATTGTTTAAGATAGATAAAAAAGAAGGAGAATAACTGTGAAAAATGTTTTATGTGTATCACTGGCTGTTTTGTTAACTGCTTGTGCATCAGACCCAATTGATCCGCTGGATCCCAGTACTGACTTGAACCAAGACCGAGTGGTGCAGTGCCCGATAGGTTATCATATGGAACAATCCACAAGCATTGTCATCGCTTCCGGTGACAAGGACAAAAAACGAGGGCAAAGCCAAACAGAACAAAAATGTGTGCCAGATAAATAAATACTGAAATCTGATGTGTGGTGCGTTTCATTTGGTTAAAGAAACCAAAAGCCTAGCGCTTATGGGCTTTTTGGGAACATCAGACTTTGAAGGCAAGGGCTTGTGTTTGCCTGCTTCAAACATTGAAATTATTCTGGAAACCAAGCAAGGCCGTGAATGTCGAAAAGCAAAATGGTGGTTGCTGCTGGGTAAGGATGGTAAGCCAAATTACCAATATGCGACCTTTAACAGCCGGTCTGATAAATTGGGCTCATCTTTTTTGACAAAAAAGCCATTCAAAACATCTCGCTGTGTGATTCCGGCCAGTGCAGTGATTGAAGGTCAAAACAAAAAATACCACCAAGTCTCTGCATCAGATCGCACTTTGGCCTTGGGAGGTTTGTACAAGGAATACGAAGTTGAGGGCAAAGTTTTGACTTCGGCATCTATCATCACGGGCCCGGGAAATCCAAAATGGGTCAGTTTCCATGCCAAATCCACACCTTTGATACTGGACCCCAATGACAGTGATTTGATTGACATGTGGTTGGACCCAGGGTTTCAGCAAGTCGAAGCATTTGATTCACTATTGACAGGACGAATTCCCTTTGATTTAAGCGTCACACCGATGGCTTCAGCCCGGGACATGACGGCCACCGGAGACACGTTTATTTGCCCTGCTGATTGAGGATTTGTTCGATCAACGGTAGCTGGCTTTGGCGCCAGGGATTTTGTGCATAGTGGACTTTTTGATGATGCGTTCGGTGGTGAAATTCTCTGAAAACAGCTCGCAATCTAATTGATAGGTCATTTTTTCGGGCATGTTTGCAGGCAAAGGCATATCAACGGGCATGGCGGGTATGTCAATGGTTTCAGTTAATTGGTAACTCAAATCTGGAATTTCGATGCGATCAAAAGCCAAAGTGTTGTCTTTTTCAGTGGACAGGCTGCAGGCCAGCTGGTTGTTGAGGCGGTCTTCTTTTTGTCGATGGGTCAACCTGAGTTTCCACGCACCATGACCAAAGTCAACTGATACCAACTCGATGTGACTGGCCAATTCATTGACCGGTTTTCTCGGCGCACCATTGCCACAGGCAAGTAAAGCTGAAGAAATGATGATGAGCGAAATGATGTTTTGTAGGTTTTTTCTCATGATATTTTTTTCGGATCTAATGCGTCTTGTACGGCATCGGAAAAGAAGTTAAATCCGATGACTAAAATAAATAAAAAAAGTGAAGCGGCGACAAAATTATTAAAGTAACCTGCTTGAATGTCATTGGTGGCTTCTGAAATCATCAGCCCCCAGCTGATACCGTTTTTCACACCCAAACCAAGGAAGCTCAGAATCACTTCTGTTTTGATGGCTGCAACAAAGGTAATGGTGGCCTGTACCAACAACAAATGTGAGGTGTTG
>JAUIHY010000194.1 GCA_030432115.1 Gammaproteobacteria bacterium
ATGGCGCCCAAAGAGCGAACGGCTTTCACCGCTTTTGATTCCAAACAGGGTTTCAATTCTTGAGCCAGCTGCTCTTCTAAACCTTTAACGTCGCTTTGCCAGTCTTTTGATGTCAATAATGCAATGGAGGCTGAGGCCACTGCACAGGCCAGTGGGTTGGCCATAAAAGTCGGGCCATGCATGAAGTTATTGTCCATACCGTAGCCAATGTGTTTTTGACACAACACCGCAGACAAGGTCATGTAGCCGCCTGTGATTGATTTGCCCAAACACAGGATATCAGGCACCACATCGGCATGCTGGTAAGCAAACATTTTTCCAGTTCGGCCAAAGCCGGTGGCAATTTCATCAAAAATTAGAAGCACGCCCAATTCATCACACAAAGACCTGATTTGACGCAGGTATTCGGGGTGGTAAAAAAACATGCCACCCACACCTTGGACGATGGGCTCAAAAATGACGGCAATGATGTTTTGATGATTTTCTTCTAGGGCCTGTTTGAATTCAACGATATAGGCATCATCCCATTGATCTCCATAAGCACAGCGTGGCGGTGACACAAACAAGTGTTGGTTCAATAGTTTGGAAAACATATTGTGCATGCCATTGACCGGATCACAAACCGACATGGCACCAAAAGTGTCCCCATGATAGCCAGAGCGGAAGGTCAAAAAACGTTTCTTTTGCTGCTGACCTTTTGCATAACAATATTGCGCCGCCATTTTCATGGCCGCTTCCACCGCCACAGAGCCAGAATCTGCAAAAAACACCTGTTCCAGTGCATCATCATTGATTGCCAGTAACTGTTTACCCAAACGGATGGCTGGCTCGTGGGTTAAACTACCGAACATCACATGCGCCATTTTCGCGGATTGATCCTGCAAAGCTTGGTTCAGTTCAGGCACATTGTAGCCATGAATACAGGCCCACCAAGATGACATGCCATCAATCAATTCGCGACCATCTTCCAGTTTGATGCGCACACCATCGGCAGATGCCACAGGAAAAACCACTGCAGGATCAGATAAGTTGGTATAAGGATGCCACAGGTGTTTTTTGTCGAATTCTAAATCCATCATTCCTTTACCACTCAGCCGACAACCAAACGAATCAAATCATGAGAAAAACCACGTCGGTATAGAAAATTCTGACGTTTGGCTTTTTCTTTAAAGTCCACCCAATCTTTACCCCGGTATTTTTTTTCATACACCTGATGAACCAAGGTCTCAAAGTCAATTTCAGCCTCAAAAAGTGCTTCTTGAACCAGTCGACTTGATACACCTTTTTGTTCCAGTTCTCGCTCAATGCGAACCGGCCCATAGCCCTTGTTGCTGCGTGAACGCCAATAACTCTCGGCAAAACGGGCATCACTGAGTAGGTTCTCTTTTTGTAAGTCAGCTATCAAAGCAAAAACCACCGCTTCTGGGTGGTTTTTGTTCAACAGCTTTTGTTGCAATTCATAAGCTGAATGTTCTCGCATCGCCAAAGAACCAATCGCCGAATTCCTCGCTTTGGATTCTGGACTGTATCGCTTATCAGCCTGAGAAAGTTCAGTCATGTCTGAAACGCAATCAATGACTTATTCAGCCTCGGCAGCTTCTTCTGCCACATCTTCAGGTTTAGGCAACAAGATGCCACGAATTTTTTCTTCTAATTCAGCGGCATGCTCTGGATTGTCGCGGAAGTATTGTTTGGCGTTTTCCTTGCCTTGGCCAATGCGGATTTCACCATAGCTGTACCAAGCACCCGCTTTAGACACTAAGTTATGTGCCACACCATAATCAATCAATTCACCGAGTAAGGAAATCCCTTGACCATATAGAATCTCAAACTGCACTTGCTTAAACGGCGGCGCCATTTTGTTTTTCACCACTTTTACGCGGGTGTCATTACCGATGACTTCATCACCTTTCTTGATCGCACCGATGCGGCGGATGTCCAATCGAACTGATGAATAGAATTTCAAGGCATTACCACCTGTGGTGGTTTCAGGTGAGCCAAACATGACACCAATCTTCATGCGGATTTGGTTAATGAAGATCACCATACAGTTGGTGCGCTTGATGTTACCAGTCAATTTACGCAAAGCCTGCGACATCAATCGGGCTTGTAAACCCATGTGAGAGTCACCCATGTCGCCTTCAATCTCAGCTTTCGGTGTCAAAGCAGCCACCGAATCCACAACTATCATATCAACGGCATTCGAACGCACCAACATGTCACAAATTTCCAAAGCCTCTTCACCGGTATCAGGTTGTGATACCAACAAATCATCAATGTTGACGCCCAGTTTGGCCGCATAAGCGGGATCCAATGCATGTTCGGCATCAATAAAGGCCGCGGTACCACCGTTTTTCTGACACTCAGCCACAGCATGCAAGGTCAATGTGGTCTTACCACTGGATTCAGGGCCATAAATTTCAACCACGCGACCACGCGGCAAGCCACCAATACCCAGGGCCACATCCAAACCCAATGAACCAGTGGAATATACATCAGTGGTCAAAGCTTGGTTGTCGCCCATGCGCATCACCGATCCCTTACCAAATTGTTTTTCAATCTGTCCTAAAGCCGCCGCCAGGGCCTTCTTTTTGTTGTCATCCACTTTGTTTTGCTCCACTAATTTGAGGTTGTTCATTATTTTCAAGCTCCGTATTATCGCATGTTATCGGGTATGACAAAATTCAAATCTGATGATTTATTTGTCAAAATTCACTACATGTTGCCCATGATATCGACACCTTTTCTCAAAACATGAGAAAGACCAAAATAAAGTTCACTAAAACCTTGGTATGACATTCGACCATGAGGAGCATGAATCGACAACAATCAAGCCAGAAAACATTCAGCCCTCCAAAATTGTTTAGAGCAACAGGCTTAGTCACACATGATTTGTGTGGTGGTGGTTTAATGCGCGGTGCTGCGTTTCACTGCCTGACACACTTGCACAAAGTTGGATGGCATGGAAACATCCACCGGGAGCTTCAACATCCTCGCCATGTCGCTGCTGGAGATAACACCTCGAATGTGTTCGGCATGACTGTCAAGCACCAAACAATGTTGTACCGCTTCATCACACAGCAAAGATAGCACATCGCCGATACAAGCTTGGGCTAAATCTGCGTATTCAATGGCTTGCAACTGGCTTTTTCTGCGCATAAAATCTGCCACAGTCAAGGCCTTGACATCCAGTCCAGCTGCATGTCTTTTGATGATTTCCTGCTCGGTCAATTCATCGGTACTGACCAAGCCAGCAAAATCACCTGCCTCATCAACCACCAATTTCATTCTGACATGTGCCATTTGCATCAAATACAAAGCCTCTCTGGCATCGATGCTTTGTTTTAAATCAAAAGGGTGGTGTTGAGCGAAGTCTGTAAAAACCATCAATGCAGGTGAATCCACCGTGATAAACACTTTGTTTTCAGGTGATGCCACTTGGCTGATCTCCGAAAGGCTTTTTAAATGCAATGTTTTCATAAAGTCTCCTGTAATCTAAAACAAAAAAGGCAACACTTTTTTGGTTCGATTTTGATAGTGGTGATAATCCTCCCCCAGATAATGGCGCAAAGAACGCTCTTCAAAATAGATGCCAATGAATATATAAATGCTCATGCCCAAAGCAAAAACAAGGTGCGTGGTGGTCATCACTGGAATCGCCCACAAACTCAGCAGCATGCCCAACATCATGGGATGACGGATGAATTGGTACAACCACTTCTCAGTGAAAGGAATCGGCACATAGGCCCGTTTTAGAAAGGCCAACCACACTTGGCGCAACCCAAAAAGGTCAAAATGATCAGTTAAAAATGTGGCCAACAAAACCATCAGCCAACCCAATACAAACACTGACCATAAAAGCCAAGTCATGGCTTGGTCGTTAAATGACCACACCACACCAGACATGGGCTGCCAAAACCACATCACCAAAAACAAGGTGATTGAGTTGGTCAGCACATAAAAACTGCGCTCCATGGTTGGCGCAATGATTCGGGTGATGTTGTCTTTGAATTTCTGACGCGCCATGATGCTGTGCTGACCACCCCAAAGGGCAATCAACAAGCCATTGATCAACAAGGCTTCCACTGAAAAATCAGCCACCACCTTCGACAGGTGGTTGGGAACAAACATACCCGCCACAAATGCGATGAAATACAAAAACACCGCAAAAAACAACAAATAACTGACCACACCGAATATCAACACCCACATACATCACCTCATTGCTTACCTCTGGCATGCCGTGAAAACAGATACTGTACATCAGTTTTCATGATGCCCTGCGTCTTAATGATTTTATCAAGCAGCCATTGATGCGGTCAATCGAAAGCCTGTTTTTCGTCATCAGCGTAATAGCTTGTCCATGACGCAGGTTTTTTTTGCTAAAATTTCGCCTTTGAATTTTTCATTTTCCCATGTCCAAATCAGCAAAAAACAGTGCACACACCCCGATGATGCAACAATTTCTGAAAATCAAGGCAGATTATCCAGACATGTTGTTGTTTTATCGCATGGGTGATTTTTATGAATTGTTTT
>JAUIHY010000195.1 GCA_030432115.1 Gammaproteobacteria bacterium
TTTTGGCACGCATGGCCCAGCGTTTTCTGGCATGAATTTGTAAATCCTCAATTTTATCGGCTTCGTCCATGATTTCTAAACCCAACAAAGTTTCAAAAACATCCTCCAAAGTCACCAGACCGCTGACATCACCGTATTCATTCACCACCAGAGCCATGTGGTTGTTTTTACTGAGTAAAGATTCTAACAACAAAGGCAAAGACAGGTATTCAGTGACGTATTCCATCGGACGTTGCAAACTTGATAAAGTCACCTGTTCCCCTTTGGCATGTGCCAACAACACATCTGATTTGAGAACAAAATTTGGGTTGTCTTTTTTATTCTCAGAACTTAAAGGAATGCGAGAAAACCTCAATTCAGAAACCTGTTCAAAAACCGCTTCAACAGTTGATGCAGCGGGCAAACTGGCTATCACTCCCCGCGGCGTCATGATGTCTTTGGTTTTCAGTGAGCTCAATTGAAACAAGTTGTTGATGATTTGAGCTTCATGTTTGTCTATCAATCCGGTCCGTTCACCCAAACCCGCCATGGCAATGAATTCATCTCGATTGAAACCATGGTGCTTCTTACCCTTGGAAATCAATTTGGTGATGAATTCCGAAACTACTATCAGTGGGTAGAGCAATTTGATTAACAAGGCGATTAATCGTGTGGTTGCCCCTGCCAAGTTTTTCCAATAGACCGCACCAATGGTCTTGGGAATGATTTCAGAAAACACCAAAATCAACACTGTTATAACGGCAGAAAAAATGCCAATCCATTCACTGCCAAACACCTGAGCGGCTTTCGCGCCTGACACAATCGAGCCCACCGTATGGGCAATGGTATTTAAAGTTAAGATTGCCGCCAATGAACGGTCGACATCATCAAAGCGCAGTTTCTTAATGCGTGCGGCTTTTTCAGGATGCTCCTGTTTTAATTTCTCGATATAAGCTGGCGTAATACTCAGTAAAACCGCTTCAGCAATGGAGCAGATAAAAGAAAAAAACAACGCCCCAATAACAATCAGTATCAGTAATAGCATAAGTACTTACTATCCAACTTTTTTCAAATAAACCAACAACAAAGAAACCGCCGCTGGTGTCATGCCCTGTATCCTTGAGGCTTGACCTATGGTTTCTGGTTTGATGTTGTTCAATTTTTCAGTTAACTCGCCGCTTAAGCCTTTGATGCCGCTGTAATCCAAATCTAATGGCAAGGCTTTGCTTTCATGCTTTTTGGCTTTGTCTATTTCTTGTTGTTGACGTTCAAGGTATCCTGCATATTGGGTTTGAATTTCCACCTGTTCCAATACTTTTTCAGCTTGGCTGGGTAATTGAATCTCTTCCAAATCATTGAACATGCTGATGTTGACTTCCGGTCGACGCAATAAATCATAGGCACTGGACTCTTTGGTCAGCTGAATGCCTGTTTGGGTGGTGAATTTTTTCCCTAATGCATTGGCAGGCGTTAACCAGACAGATTTCAACTGTTCCAATGAACCTTCAACTGCTTGGCGTTTTTCACTGAATGATAGCCAACGATCTCTGCCAACCAAGCCCAATTCATGCCCTTTTTCAGTCAACCTGAAATCGGCATTGTCTTCGCGCAGCATCAGTCGGTATTCGGCACGAGAAGTGAACATACGATAAGGTTCATTGGTGCCTTGAGTAATCAAATCATCAATCAAAACACCCATATAGGCTTCATTTCTGGCGGGCGTCCAAGATGGTTTTCCGGCCACTTTCAATGCCGCATTCATGCCCGCTATCAAACCTTGGGCACCGGCTTCTTCGTAGCCTGTGGTGCCATTGATTTGGCCTGCAAAATAGAGGTTTTCTACGTATTTAGTTTCTAGCGAGGCTTGCAGTCCGCGCGGGTCAAAGAAGTCATACTCGATGGCATAGCCAGGACGTGTGATGTGGGCATTTTCAAAACCTTTGATTGAACGAACCAAGTCAATTTGCACATCAAAAGGCAGCGAGGTTGAAATGCCATTGGGGTACAACTCATGGGTATTCAAGCCTTCGGGTTCAACAAAAATTTGATGCGAATCTTTGTCAGCAAAACGCATGATTTTATCTTCGATAGAAGGGCAGTAACGTGGACCTTTGCCTTCTATTTCACCAGAGTACATAGGCGATCGGTCCAAACCATTGCGAATGAATTCATGGGTTTGTAAATTGGTGTGGGTGATGTAACAACTGACTTGATCTGGGTGCTGAGACAAGTCCCCCATGTATGAAAAAACAGGCCTCGGTGTATCGCCCGGTTGAGCTTCCATCACAGAAAAATCTACAGTTTTGCCATCAATGCGAGGCGGCGTTCCTGTTTTTAAACGGTCCACTTGGAATGGCAAGGCACGTAATTTTTGTGCCAAAACAGTGGCCGGAGGGTCACCTGCCCTACCGCCTGAAAAATTAGACATGCCGATGTGAATCTTCCCGGCCAAGAAAGTGCCTACGGTCAATACCACAGTTTTGGCCATATAGGTCAATCCCATTTGCGTGACAGCACCTTTGACTTGATCATTTTCAATAATCAAATCTTCTACACCTTGCTGGAAAATATAAAGGTTTTCTTGGTTTTCAACTGTGGTTCTGATGAATTGGCGGTACAAAGCACGGTCACATTGAGCGCGGGTGGCACGCACCGCGGCACCTTTTCTTGAATTCAATGTGCGCCATTGGATACCTGCATGGTCAGTGGCCTCTGCCATCACGCCGCCCAATGCATCAATTTCTTTCACCAAATGACCCTTACCAATGCCACCTATGGCAGGATTACAGCTCATTTGGCCGATGGTGTCTATGTTGTGGGTTAACAACAAGGTTTTTGCCCCCATGCGTGCAGCAGCCAAAGCGGCTTCAGTCCCTGCATGGCCACCACCCACTACAATCACATCAAAAACTTGGTCGTATTTCATCACAATCCACAAATACCTAAATCAACCGCATATTTTACCATTTTTTTATTTAAAGCACTAAAAAAGGGCCTTCCTGGCCCAATATTTTAGGAAATCTACCCAACTATATAGATGAATTTGAGAACATATGGAGAGTTTGGTCGGGCCATGTGCCTCCTTCACATAACCCGAGCATTCATGATACTTTCATCAGAAAGTTTGGGTGTACCTCATATAAGTAATGCGACCATAGCCATCATATAAGCCAAAGTCATAATCACGGCTGCCTGCATTACCCAAGAACAATGGTGGGTATTTTTCACCAATGTTTCTGGCACCTACAGTGATTCGACCATTCCAAGGCGTGTGGTAATTCAACTGTAAATCATGTGTGACCCAAGTTGGTACATGTCCATTACAAATGGCACCATTGGCGTTGTTGGGATCGGCGCTCATGGTGTCACATTGATCACCAATCATATTGATGTTGTAACCAATAGAAAAGTCACCATAGGTATAGGTATTGGTCAACACCGCACGGGTGGCAGGCAAACCAGGATCATTGACAAAATCTCTGGTCGCTGGGTTTTCAGCAGTTAATAAATGACTGACCTGTAATCCTGTGGCCATGGTGCCACCGAACAATTTGTAATTGAATTTGGCATTCAAATCCAAACCTGAGGTATCAAACTCTCCACGATTGGCAAAGCCACGCAGGAATCCGCCACGAATTGAACCGTCAGGATTGAATGTCACACTCAAGCCAGCCGGAACTTGACCGCCTGTTTCAGCTAAATTAACAATCTGTTGCAAAGAAAAAGCTTGGATTTGATTGTCTATCTTGATGTTGAAATAGTCTAATGTGAAGTTAAACCAATCTGTGGGTTCATAGGCAACACCCAAGGCAAACTGTTGAGATGTCTCAGAACTCAATTGCGGGTTACTGATCACAGTACCTGACACCTGTGCTTGGTTGGCTCGACAAATGGCCAAAGTCGCATAGCCAAATGCCTGACAAGTGGGCAAATGGAATGTCACGCTGTCTGCTGTCATCGATGGTTTTTGTGTCAATTCATCCAAAGTTGGGGCTCGGAACCCTTCACCATAAGATGCCCGCAAGGTTAAATTATCCATCGCCTGATAACGGAATGACAATTTGGGTGAAAAATCATTACCATAATCTGAATATTTATCATATCGACCGGCCAATGACATTTCCAAGTTTTCCATCAAAGGCACCAAACCTTCAAAAAACACCGAAGTCACGTCTCTGGTACCACCGGCACTGGAGCCTGATGAGCCACCCACCTGACCGGCTTCAGACAGTGAGTCATAGGTGTCATAATATTTTTCGTTGCGGTATTCTGCTCCCATATACATCTGAACTGGGCCATTGGCCAAATCAAACAAATCAAAAGCCACCGAACCAAACACTTCGTCTTGGTCATATCGACCAATTCTTGCTGTGGTCACTTTGATTGAATTCAAAACCGATTCAGGAACCGAGTACGGATCGCCTAAAAAATAAGAACCATCTGCAATGGCCGCATCGATGGCTGATTTCAATAAATAATTGCGTCCGATGTTGCTGAATGTGTTGTCATTTCTGGTCACACCAAATTCAACCTCTGCAC
>JAUIHY010000196.1 GCA_030432115.1 Gammaproteobacteria bacterium
ATTGAGAAGGGCATGCGGCTTTTGGGCGGCAAATGGAAGGCGTCCATCATCTACCATTTGAAAGATGAACCCGTCCGTTTCAACGATTTGGCACGGATGCTGGGTGGTGCCACCAAGAAAATGGTTGACCAAAGACTTAAAGAATTGGAGCAAACAGGTATGGTGTTGCGCAAGGTATTGTCTGATCGTCCAATCGCTGTGACTTATGAGCTGACAGATTTTGGTCGCTCCGCACTAAACATATTGGAAGAATTACGCATTTGGTCTGAATCAAATGAAATTTCACTTTGAACTCCAATTAATTAAGTCACCTTGAGTATTTTTAAGGTGACTCGTTTGGCCTAAAAATTCAATCACTCTTTGTATTCAGTTTGATACCCGCCAAAATAATTAATTGGCGACCAATCAGGAATGGCCGATGGGAGTGGCGGGTTCAATGATTTGAATTCTTCTGCTGCATAAACGACTTGACCATCGACCACTGTCAGCACCGATGTTAATTCCCGGATGTCATCTTCAGGAATGGTGAAATAATCTGCGGTCAGTAAAGTGAAATCTGCATACATGCCGTCTTCAAGTGTTCCCTTGACGGTTTCTTCTCGAGATATCCATGCGCTGCCTTGGGTGTACAGGTGCACAGCTTCATGGCGACTGAGTTGATTGCTTTCATCTGCCATCAGGAAGTCGCCCACCGTTTTCCCTGTGATTAACCAATGTATGGCCACCCATGGATTGTAACTGGCCACACGGGTGCCGTCAGTACCAGCGCCTACGGGCACGCCCAAATCAATCATTTTCTTGATGGGCGGTGCTTGTTTGGCTTTTTCAATGCCGTAGCGTTCAACAAAAAATTCTCCAGCATAGGCCAGTCTGGCTTGTACGGCGATGCCACCATTCAAGGCTTTGATGCGTTTGATCTCGTTCTCTTTAATGGTTTCTGCGTGATCAATCAACCACCGGTTGGCTGTCAGTTGTCCTTGAGTTTCTTGGTCAACTGTCTCAATCACATCGAGGATGTGTTCAATGGTCTCTCCATAAGTGGCATGGATTCTGAAAGGCCATTGATTGGCTGCGTGTAAGTGAAGTATGCGGGTCAAATCTTGTCGCCAGGTTGGGCGGTCTTCCAAATGAGGTTGCTCTGCCAGAAAGTTTTCAAAATCACCCACACTCCAGGCCAAAAATTCACCACCGCCTTCCAGTTCATAGCCATGGTCCAGATGAATTTCGCCATTGTGGCCGAGCTTATGGTCGTTCATCCATTGTTGAAATTCTGTGTATTCGTCGCCTTTGTTTTGGGGAAATAAATAGTAAGACAATCGGAGTGGCATTTGGCCGGCTGATGCCAGCTGTTCTGTGCCTATGTAGTCATTAGGGAACTTATGACCTCCGCCTCCGGCGTCAATGCCGCTGGTGATGCCGAATTGATTCAATTCCCTGTAAAATTGAAGGGTACCGTTGATCATGGCAGCCTCACTCAATGGAGGCAAAGAGCCAATTCGGGCATATAAAATGGTGGGGTTGGGCTCAGCCAATAACACACCGGTTAGCCGGCCATCAGGCCCTTTTTCAAATGAGCTGCCGGCAGGTGCCAGGGTGTGTTCATCGATTCCTAAAGTGTTTAGCCCGGCTTGATTCAACCAGCCACGGCTGTATAAGTACAACACAAAAGTAGGCACATCACCTGTGGCTTCATTGATTTCTTCTGCGGTAGGAAACCTTTTTTCTTCAAATTGGAATGGGCTCCAGCCACCAATCACACGGACCCATTGCCCTTCGGGGGTGCGTTCTGCTTGTTCTTTCAGCATGGCCAAGGCTGTTTTCAGGCTCTTGACGCCATCCCAGCGCAATTCGGCATTGAAAAAGCGGCCACCGCGAGTCAAGTGTAAGTGTGAATCATTGAGGCCTGGAATCAAGGTCCTGCCGTTGGCATCGATGGTTTGGGTGTGCGAGGCTTGGTGTTGTAACACGTCTTCATTGCTGCCTGTTTTCAGTACTTTACCGTTTTTGATGGCGATGGCTGAGGCCACTGTGCGTTCATCGTCCATCACCGCCACTTGTGCATTGGTGATGATCAAGTCGGCTTGTGCGGTTTCGGGTTTTTTGTGGTGTTGACAAGCGGTCATTAAAGCTGCGAGTGACAGTGTGGTGATCAATTGTTTCATGGTGTTTCCTCCTGAAAGCGCTTTGCATTCTTTATTTCTCGAAAACAAAGCGCTTTGTTTGAATTGCGAAAGATCAGTGTTTCAGCATTTTTCTGGCATATTGGATGCCCAGGCCATAGCCGCCACCGAAACGCATGGCCAATTGATTGACCGCTTCATAGGTTTCACTTCTGGCCCAATCACGTTGTAATTCAAGTAAATATTGCAATGAGGTGATGGGTTTGGCGCCTGCTTGGATCATTCTTTGAACGGCCATGTCATGGGCTTCTGGTGAAACATCACCTGATGCATCTGTGATCACATAAACGTCATAACCTTCATCCAGGGCAGAAACCACAGGTCCGACCACGCAAACACTGGTCCACAGGCCAGCCATGACCAGTTTCTTTTTGTTTTTTCCAGTGATCGCTTTGTGGGCGTTTTTGTCTTCCCAAGTGTTCATGGTTGTGCGGTCAATGTATGTTTGCTTGTTAGGATAAAATTCACTGATTTCAGGGAAAACAGGTCCTGAAAAAGAGTCTTCTGCGACTGTGGTAACGACAGTGGGTATGTCGAAGATTTTCGAAGCACCTGAAACCAAACCGACGTTGTTGCGCAGTTGGATGGGGTCAATGCCATTGACAGCAAATGCCATTTGGCCTTCGTGATCAATAAGTAGCAAGGCGTGGTTATCTGGGGTTAACAATTCTTTGCTGGGCTTTTGGGCGAACACTTCGGTTGTCAACAACAACATCAACAACAGTCCAATAATATGTAAGTTTTTCATGATTAATTTCCTCTCAAAATGGTTTAAGTAATGGTTATGGGTCATTCTTCATAACCTTCAGCGCCCATTCTAAAATCTAATAATTAGAAAAAAAATCGCATAAAATTGAGTAATATGTTCTAATAATTAGAATTGTAGAATATCGAGGTGATCAGTTGAGTAAAACCACATTAGAACAATGGCGCATGCTGAGCGCCTTAATCAAACATGGTGGCTTTGCACAAGCAGCTGAAGCCGTATATAAAAGTCAGTCAACAGTCCATCATGCGGTTCACAAACTGGAAGACATGTTGGGTGTGAAGTTGATAGAGGTGAAAGGCAGGAAAGCCTTTTTAACCGAAACAGGCAGTGTGTTACTCAAAAGGGCGCATTATTTATTGGATGAGTCGGCCAAGTTGGAAGACATGGCCACCACATTGAAAAGCGGATTAGAAACTCATCTCAGGATGGCAGTGGATGAGGCTTTCCCTTATCAACGGTTGTTTTGTGCGCTTGACCATGTTTCTCAAACGTACAGTCAAGTTCAAATTGAACTCTATGAAACCGTGCTTTCGGGCGCTGATGAGTTGTTGGCAGAGGGGCAGGTCAACATCAGTATTTCTCCTTACCGATTAAGCAATGGCATATCTGAAGAAATTTTGACCACATCATTCATTGCTGTGGCTCACCCAGATCATCCTTTGTTCGATGGAGATGACCCCATTGGTTTTGAAGCGTTGAAGTCTCACCGACAAATTGTGGTTAGGGATTCGGCTTCATCCATAGCAAAAGATGAAGGCTGGCTGGGTTCAGATCATCGTTGGACAGTCAGTAACATGAAAACATCCATCGATATGGTTTCGCGCGGCTTGGGGTATGCCTGGCTGCCTGAATCATCCATTGAAGACTGCATTAATAACGATCAAATGAAAGCACTGCATTTAAAAGTGGGGGGTGTTCGTTCGGTGAGTTTCTATTTGAATGTCACCGATTGGGGAAATTTAGGTGTGGCTGCTCATTTGCTTTGTGAACAGATTTTGGCCATTGAAAAAAGCCAGTCTGACCTTTGATTTCGAAAATATAGAATGATTTGGTCAAAATAATGGTATTTTTTATTTATGTATAGAACGTTATAGTGCCTCCATTGTAATTAATAGCCATTCATGAATTGGATGGCAGGAGGCATTTATGCATTATTTCAGACCTTCGAATGAACGGGGTTCAGTTGACTTGGGTTGGCTGAAAAGCAAACACACATTTTCTTTTGGTCATTACTACGATGCCGAACATATGGGCATTTCAGCTTTGCGTGTGATCAATGACGACCTGGTCAAGGGTGGCGCGGGTTTTTCTACCCATGGCCACCAAGACATGGAAATCATCAGTTATGTTTTGGATGGCGTGATTGAGCACAAAGACAATTTTGGTAATCAGTACCAAGTGCCTGCAGGGGACATACAAATCATGAGTGCTGGCAGGGGCGTGACCCACAGTGAATACAATGCCAGTCAAACAGATTCTCTGAAGTTCCTTCAAATTTGGATTCAGCCCAATGTGAAAGGAATTGAGCCCAGGTA
>JAUIHY010000197.1 GCA_030432115.1 Gammaproteobacteria bacterium
TCGACGTACCTACGGCATCCATCAATTGTTCAGTTTGGAACTTTTGTTCTTGCGTTACATGACCATTGGCAAACATACCAATGGCTCCCTGCCCGATCAATGCGGGTGTATTTGGCATGGCCCGAACGATGGCATGAGAAGCATCGGTCCATCGTGCGATTTGATCCGTGGTGATGCCAGCCGCCACAGAAATGATCAAAGGATTAACCAAGGCCAATGATGCTTTCACATCATCCAACACCTTTTTCATGATTTGCGGCTTGACGGCAATCACGACAATGTCTGGCATGCCAAAGTGGGCATTGTTATCACCGAAGGTTTGCACTTGAAACTGCTGTTCAATATGAGTCCTTTGGTTTTCTCCGGGGTCACTGGCCGTGATCTGACTGGGCATCAACCCTTTTTGAATCAAGCCCCCAATCAAACTGGCCGCCATATTACCTGCACCAACAAATCGAATGCGTAAATCTTGAATGTTTTTCATTCGCTGATGTTACCTGATATTAAATAAATTATCATAAAAAATTGTCATACCGAGCGCAGCCGAGGAACCTCATACAATTAAAAGAAACGCATAAGCCTGATAAAGATTTCTCAACTCGCTTAGGCTCCCTCGAAATGACGCCTTTATTTAGCTTCGACCTCAGCAACGGGCGACCACAGCTCCACTTTGAATCCCTCTGGGTCAATAAACCAACCAAAGGTGCCATATTCTTCAACCACCACATCACCTGAACGTTCGCCACCTGCGGCTTCGATTTGTTGCAACATCGCTTCCACATCATCAACAATAAAATTGAACATGAATGTTTGTTGGCTGGGTTGAAAATAAGTAGTGTCGGCACTGAAAGCACCCCAAACGGTTTGATCACCTTCTTTGTGATTACCCGGTGTGAAAGCCGCGCAAAAAGGCGCCGCCAATTCAAAACCCAAATGTTCTTTATACCAAGCTGCTAATTTTTCCGGGTCTTTGCATTTAAAAAACAAACCACCCACACCCCTAACTTTTTGCATAGTACATACCTCTAAAGAGAACAATCATTATCAAAGATATAAAACTGTGGGTCAAGCAGGATAAATATCAGTACTTAAAACTGTTAGTATCAAGCCAGCTCTTTGAACCCAATGCTCATTAGAAAATTTGTAGATCCTCTATAAAACATCAAACACCATATTGATTTTTTTACAGGGTATCTACTTCCTGATTCATATTGATGTCAATATCCGATTGTATTATTAAACTCACTGAATGTTCGCATAATAAGATCCTGGTAAATTAACCATAAATTATTATGTCCTGCTCCTTTAAATACGACCTTTTCTTTTGGCCCTTTGTGAGCATCAAATAATTGCAGACCATGCGCTGCAGGGATTATTTCATCATCATTCCCATGAAGAAGTAACAAAGGCACTTTAATATTTTTCATTCTTTCTAAATTGTTAAACCGATCAAATGGAAATAGAGTAATTTTTGTTAGTACTTTAAAAGCAGAAGTGAAGGAACTCTCAATCACCAACAAGCGAACTTCATGGGCTTCAGCCAAATAAGTCGCCACACCCCCTCCAATTGAACGCCCCCAAATGATGATATCTTCATTGTTAAATCCTTTAGACTTCACATAATCAAAGAAAAATTGTGCATCCTGATAATTGGATTGTTCACCCGGCTTACCGGTTGAAAGGCCATACCCCCTGTAGTCGAAAGAAATAAAAGAGTAACCTTTTTCATTAAATATTTGCGCCTGTTGATCCAAATGTCCTAAATCTTCCGCATTGCCATGAAAAAATAAAACAACTTGTTTACTACTTGAATTCGGTCTAAAAAGCACTGTCAATTCCTCAGAAGAGTCTGGATTGGCGATTATTTCTATGCCTTTCAACTTGTCTGTATAACTTGAGCTTTGATATGGAAACATCAATTGATCACTTAAAAAATAGGCGAAAACTCCTAATAAAACATAAGTCAGCAAAAATGTTCTAAAAATGAACCCTGCAATTTTTTTCATTCCCACAACCTCAACCCAGTATGACGGATGTTTTTACGACGAATACCAGCTTGGAGCGCAGCTTCTGAGCCCACCAATTGCACAGACTGCTTGGCGCGGGTCATCCCAGTGTAGATGATTTCTCGACTGAGCAGGCGGTGGTCGGTGTCTTGCGGCAATGGCATCAGTACGTGGTTGAATTCTGAGCCTTGGCTTTTGTGAACGGTGATGGCAAAAGCGGCAGTGAACTCGGGTATGACGTGTATGGAATAACTCAAATAAGCCGAGCCATTGGGGAAGACAGCGCGCAAGGCCGTTTGATCGGGACCTGTTTCAACTTCGAGTAAAACACCGACATCGCCGTTGAATAAATTGAGGCTGGCATCATTGCGCCTGACCATGATGACGGCACCGTGGAATAGGTGTTCATGACCTGTTACGCCTAATTGATGCTTCATCATTTCACAGGCGTGAAAGTTGATGGTTTGGGTACCGACTTCGCCTTGATTGACCAAGGTTAAGATGCGGTTGCTTTGTATGCATGTGAAGACCTGGTCAATGGTTGCTTTGTGCGAATCCAGTGGTGTTTTGTAATCTATGCCTTTGACTTGATCCATCAGCTGCTTATAACCACCTTGGTCGAAGTAATGTTTAACCAGCCATGATTCATAGTGGCCTTGCCATTGTTTATTGTCCATGCTGACATTGTGCCAATAGAAACCTTCTGCATTTTCCTCGCTCTCCTTGTGCAGAGCCGTGCTATTCATAAAACCAGCAACATCGCCTTTTCGCACACATTCACTCAGTTCAGCAATATCAGCCTGGCAGCGCTTGCTGTCTGTCAGCACGGTGACACAATCCAATAGCAGTGATGCATCATCGCTTTCTCGGGCTTCAAATGTTTCCAGAAGTGTGTGACAAGCTTCTGGCAAAATACTGTGAAGCTGTGTTTTTTGTTTGTTTGATATGGGTAATTGCTGATTCACATCGGGCATCAAATCAGCCAATACGGCACCGGAACTGACCGATGGTAATTGAAACTGATCGCCCAATAAGATAACGCGACAACCACTGGGAATCGCGGCCAACAATTGTTTCATCAACATCATGTCCACCATCGAGACCTCGTCTATGACAATCAATTTATATGGCAATAAATTACCTGCATGGTAACGGTGCTGTTTGCGGCTGGGGTTTGCGCCCAGTAAACGATGAAGGGTGGTGGCTTCTAAATTGAGCAAGCCTTGCTCTGCCAGTGTTATTTCTTGGATCACATCTTTGTTAAGGCCTTGTCGCAAAGATTCAGTCATGCGATAAGCCGCACGACCTGTGGGTGCTGCCAAGGCCATGCTTGAAGTTTCAAGACCCAATTGAACCAAACAGCGCAACACACTGCCCATGATGGTGGTTTTACCGGTGCCCGGCCCGCCTGAAATGATGCTGAAAGGTTGTAACAAAGACACTGCCATGGCCAGCTTTTGTTCTTCGCTCAATGTGAAACGCACTGAATCACTGACCGCTGCCACCACTTGTTTAATCGATTCAGTTTTTTGCGCCGAACTGCTGTTTTGTTTAATCAAACGCTGCAATGAAGCAAAAACTTCGCGTTCTGCCACATGGTATTTTTTAAAATACAAACGCTCACCATCAAAGGCCAGTATTTGCAAGCCAGCCAAAGCGAAATCAGCCATCGATTGTTTATTCAGAAAAGACACCATACGCTCATGAGCGAACCATTTGGCGTACCTGCTCTTTGTCAAATCCAAACACAAAGAACCGTCATTGACCTCACTGACCAAGCACAACAACATGACCCAAAAATCATTTAGATTTGATGAATCAATTGAACTCAAGGAATCATTTGATTGTGGTGAATCACCCTGTTGAAACAAATCGCACTGGACGGGTGTTTCGTTTTGAAAATCATCATTTCTGCTGTAATTTAAACGGCCATGCCATGTTAGATAACAATCACGCAACAGTTGTAAATGCCCCAAGTCCAAATTCAAATGATTGACCAAAGCTTCGCCCGGCAAAGACAAACCTGGGAAGACACGCCTTAAATCGGCTGCAGTGACATTGAACTTCATCGGCCTGCTCCATTTTGTGCTATTTGAAGCAACTCTTTTTCAACTGCGGCACTTGAGTAATCACTGACAGAAAAGTCATCATAAAATACACCGTTTTGACTTTCTGTGTCATGACAATCAATGCCACGTGAAAACAGGTATATGGCCCCTGCCAACCGTGCATTTTTCAAGCCCAAAGCATCAAACCACTTTTGCACCGCCATGCCATAGAGCTGGTATTGCCAATGATATTGATGCTCAGCCATCACTTCTTGGTTCAAAACCTCAGGCGAATAACCCGACGCACTGTAGTTACTTTTCCAATCGAGGATAAAGTAATCCATGCCAATGTCTGTTTTGACCCCAAACAACAAAT
>JAUIHY010000198.1 GCA_030432115.1 Gammaproteobacteria bacterium
GTCAAAGCAATGTTGGCAATGACACCAAACATGCGGTAATAAATCAGCATGAAGACCAACACAAAAGCCAAACCAATTTGTACTGACATCACACCCTTATCGATGTTGTCCTGACCCAAAGAAGGTCCAATGGTTCGCTCCTCAACAATTTGCACAGGTGCAGCCAGGGCACCTGCCCTGAGCAACAAGGCCAACTGTGTGGCTTCTTGTGGCGAGTCTAAACCTGTGGTTTGGAAACTGTTCGAAAACACACCGTTGATGGTGGCGTTAGAAATCACTTCCGCTTTGTCGCGGTATTTCATCACTCCATTTTCGTCTTTACCCAAAGGAATGCGCTCTTTGAATACCACCGCCATCAATTTACCCATATTGCCTTTGGTGAACTCCAACATGCGAGCGGCTCCGATGCTGTTCAATTTCACTGACACGGCAGGAGTGCCTGACTGGCTATCAAATGTGGATTGTGCATCAACCAATTGATTACCCGTGGCAATGATGCGGTCTTTGACCAAAACTGGTCGGCCATCGCGGTCATAATATAATGTGGAACCAATCGGTGCACGGCCCGTGTTGGCCGCTTGTTGGGCATTGTTCTCCATATCAGTGGCACGGTATTCTAATGTGGCCGTAGCATCTAAGATATTTTTGGCAGCCGTGGTGTCTTGAATACCAGGCAATTGCACCACGATGCGGTCCACACCCTGGCGCTGAACGATGGGCTCTGCCACACCAATCTCATTCACACGGGTACGTAGGGTGGTTAAGTTTTGCTCCAAGGCATTGTCTTTGATCGCTTTCAATGTGGCATCAGTCAGTTCACCCATGACCACATTTTCTTCACCCGTTTGGTAACTGAAGTTCAATTCCGTTAAATCTTTGCGCAATTTGTCATAAGCCCTTTCAACCACATCAGCTGATTTGAAAGTGATTTTCAAATTATTGCCCACCCAAGTGATGCGTTTTTTCGGTATTTTTTCCTTGATCAGCAAGGCCGTGGCATCTGAACGCAACTGTTTTTGTTTATTCTCACCGGCTTCTTGCATGTCCACTTCCAATAAGAAGTGTACACCGCCACGCAAATCCAAGCCCAAGTTCATGGCAGATCCACCCAGGTTTTCTAACCATTCTGGCACATTGGGTTTCAAATTCATCGCCGTGTTGACATCAGTCAACGCGGCTTTTAACACGTCTTGCGCTTGTCGTTGGGCATCCAAGTCATCAAATTTAACAATCGCTGAATTGCCGTCCAATGCGATGCTGCTGTGTTTGATGCCCGCCTCATCCAAAGCCTGTTCAATCTCCGCGAAACGCTCAACAGCAACAGCCTCTCCTTTTTCAGTGGTGATTTGCACCACTGGGCTTTGACCATAAATATTGGGCAAAGCATACAAAGCACCGATGGCCACAATGACCAAAATCAGCACATATTTCCACATTGGGTAACGATTCATGAAATCCTCTCTTTATTTCAATGATTTGATGGTGCCCTTAGGCAACACTTTGGCAATGGCGCTTCGTTGCACATGAACTTCGGTATTGGCAGCAATTTCAACTTTGGCAAAAGTTTCATCAACAACCGTGATTTTTCCTAATGTGCCACCATTGGTGATGACCTCATCGCCCACTGCCAGTGCATTGACCATTTCTTGGTGTGCTTTCATGCGTTTTTGTTGCGGACGTATCATCAAAAAATACATCACAGCAAAAATACCCACCATGAAAAACAAAGTGATCATTGGGTCGCCTTGTTGTTGGCCACCTGATTGAGCCATAGCATCTGAAATCAAAAAGTTCATCTTTTTATCCTGTAAAGAAATTAAAAAACGCGGTATTATCCCACAATGAGAGCTGATATATGATTGAAAATACTAAAAATCAAGGCACAATCAAGATTACTGGTGGTTGCCATTGTGGTGCGGTCCAATTCGAAGCTTGGGTTGACCCCAACCAACAGCTGTTAGACTGCAATTGTTCATTGTGTGCCATGACAGGTCATTTACATATGATGGCCAAACACCAGGACTTCACACTGATCACTGGCCGTGATCGACTGAACAGTTACCGCTTCAACACCAAACAAGCCGAACACCTATTCTGCTCAGTCTGTGGCATCAAATCATTCTACCAACCGCGATCCCACCCCGACAGTTGGAGCATCAATGCCCGATGTGTCAAACAGTTCAATGCCGATGATTGGCAAATTGAAACCTTTGATGGACAAAATTGGACGCAAGCCAAAGCCAAATTAAACACCACAAAACCTCAAACGGAGCCACCCCAATGATCCAAACTGAGCGACTGATATTGACACCAGAAACACCCGAGCTTTGGAGCATCAAAGACCACAGCGGAAACACTTTGGGACAATTGGGCTTTTTACATGACTTATTCAGTATTGAGTTGACCGAATCTTCGAAAAAACTGGGGGTGGCGACAGAAGCCGCCACTGCTTGGCTACACACCCACAACACTGCGCAGATTCAGGCTGTCAAACCCAAAAGTCTCGAAAGTCTACAGTTCTTAAAAAAGCTGGGCTTTACAGAAGCCAAGCACCACCTCGCTTGGCATGGCCAGCTGCCGGAAAATCAATACCAACAACTGAACCAGCAATTGGGTATTGCCACTGATTCTATAAAAACACCCCACCACCCCTCTGCCTGCCAACTGATTGACTGTGGACCAGACGTATTTAACCGACCGGCACGCTTAACCCCTGAGGCCACTCAGGCATGGCATGAAATGCAATTGACCGCCACCAAAGATGGTGTGGTTCTTCAACTGGTTTCAGCCTATCGCAGCCCCAAATACCAAGCCGGATTGATACAAAAAAAACTCGACAATGGCCAAAAACTCAAGGACATTTTGACCGTCAATGCTGCGCCCGGCCACTCAGAGCACCACACAGGCCGCGCCATCGACTTGACCACACCCGAAAGTGAAGCTTTGGAAGAACATTTTGACCAAAGCAAGGCCTTCCACTGGCTCAACGAACATGCCGCCTCACATGGCTTTACCATGAGTTACCCCAAAAACAACCCAGACGACATCATTTATGAACCCTGGCACTGGTGTTACCAAGCACCAGACGACAATTGATATAAAAAATTCGACATGCCATAATAAAGCTTTCACATGGCTCAAAACAATGAACAAAACACTGAAAATCACCTGCATCGCCTTTATCTTCATTGTTGTTTCTGGTGCCTTAACCTACGCCTTCAGCGGCGACCCCATCGCAGCCGTCAAACAAAAAGTCAACCAACGGTCAGGCCTGAACTTGCCAACCCATTCTTTCCAATTACTGGCCATCGGCCCTTACCAAAAAGTCAACATCAAGTTCCAACCGTCCAACAACAAAAACATCAGTGCCACTTACACCTCTTGGTTCGGTCTCAGCCCACAAATGAAATGCTACTCAGAGTCTGCCAACATGGTTTGCAGTTAAATAATTTCCGCTTTTTAGCTCTCAATGCCAAATACCTAATCATCACTTATCGACACAAATACCAACCAGCTTTCATCCCCCTTTTTCCTGTGTTACACTATAAATGTAAAAATTATCAAAAATTTTTCATACACAATATCTAAACCAACAAGGGGATACAACATGTACAAATGGCTATTATTACTGGCCTTAAGCAGTACTACTTGGGCAAAAACACACGACGTTTTCGTCGGTAACAACTTTTTCAATCCATCCACACTAAATATCCAAGTTGGTGACAGTGTTAGGTTCTATAAAACAGGCTCTGGTCTTCATAATGTGGTTGCAGACGACAACTCCTTTCGCTGTGCTCAAGGCTGTGACGGTGATGGTAATGGTGGCAATGGTGATGCCTCCACCGCACAATGGGAGTTTACATTAACCTTTAATACCCCAGGCTTAATCGGCTATTATTGCGAAGTACATGGTGGCATAGGGACTGGCATGTCTGGAAACATCAGGGTAATGGATGGTCCATTGGATTTCTTTTTTGTGGCAGATACCGCTCAAGAGATTCCACCCCCCACGGGTACTTCTGAATTCACCCAAGGTGCTGGGGCCATGCGCTGGAACCCTGAAATGGAGGTTTTAAGTTGGCAGTTTTACCATGAAGGATTAACAGGTGCGCCAACGGGTGCACATGTACATGGCCCGACCAACATGGGTAGCACAGCAGGCGTATTACTCAATTTAGGTGATGCATCTACTTCACCTGTCTCTTCTTCAGGCGCATTTACAGAAACCAATGTCAATCACATGAGAAACGGACTTACCTACATCAACCTACATACTGCAGCCAATGCTCCTGGTGAAATTAGGGGTCAAATTTATCCCATGGCAGAAAACTACACTTGGGAAACCATCATGGACACCCACCAAGTGACCAATGCCTTGGCAGGCGACACCAGCCAGTCCACAGGACAGGCCGT
>JAUIHY010000199.1 GCA_030432115.1 Gammaproteobacteria bacterium
GGTGTGGCCTGATGGCCGCCCCAAAGGCTTAGGGACCTTATTCCGTTCTTTCGCAGACTCTAAGCATTACAATGAAACGGACATGCGTTGTTACAGCTGCCATGACCCGCATGACAACAAAAAACCCGCTTCAAAAGGCCTGCTCAGACCCAGTGTCCAAAGCAATCAATTTTGCAGCGATTGCCATATGGACATCGTGAAGAATTCTGGTGCGCACAGCAAACACAGATCAGGTACCGAAGGTTCTTATTGTTATGATTGTCATATGCCTAAGGACATTCTCAATTTGGTCTCTGGCGTGCCCCACTTTGTGCGTGGTCATAACATGGGCAGCATTCCTAATCCGTTGCTGTCACAAAAAATGGGCTTGGAAAACTCACCCAATGCATGCAATGAGTGTCATGATGATGAAACACCGGCTTGGGCAGTTGAGCATTTGCGCCAATGGGGCATGGACAAACATTTGATAGACACAAATTTACACCTGCAACGCAACGCCCATTCTGACACGGTTCATTGATACTTATCGGGTGAAGGTGATGTGGATGTTTTTATTGAACTGTTGTTGATAATGTTCGTAAGGTAAGGCTTCGGTTTGTTGTAACAGTTGATCAATTTCTTCAGCAAAACCCGGGTTTTCAAAACAGTTCTCCTGTAGATTGTGGGTGAAAATGCCACCACCAGGTAACTGGTTGATGTACGCCAAACATTCCCCTTTGTTGTCGGACTTTTGCCATTGGTTTTTGAATGTTTTGACGATGCCATGCATGTAATTGGTCAAAGCGGTGTCTTCATTTTGGAGGATTTCAAACGTGTTTAAATTGGTGTGTGCGGCATAGAAAAGGGTGCGATAAATTTGATCAGCAAAAAGCTGGGCACTGAATTTCAGTTGATTGGCCAACAGTGCCGAAGACACTTGTAAACCTTGTCCGGTCAAAGTGTCTTGCACATGCAGTCTCAGGATGATGTTGTTGTCTTTTTCAAACAAATGACCTGAGAGTACAAAACGCACACCCAGAAATTGCCAATGGCTGCTGTTTTGTGTGTTTTCTGGCGGTTTCAGTCGGGCTGACATAGTAAATAAACCGGCACCAGAAATGGCCACCTTGATGGCTTCTTCAACTTCGTAACTGGGGTTGATGCCATCGCCCTCATAAGTGATGGGTAACACATAAAATTGGGTTTTTTCTTGAAAACCTCCGCTCAACAACAAAGTAATGGGTTCGCTGGCAAGTGCTTGGCTGATGCTGCACAAAATAAAAAGAATCGTTTTCATGATTTCAGTTTAGCATGAAATGGGATATGCGACTTCATGCACAAGAGTTGAAACCCAATTGTTGTTATAATCGGTGGTTTTATTAAGGCATAATGGCATGATCAGATTGAGAATTGGTGGCGTACCCGAACATTACAATTTACCTTGGCACATGGCCATGAAGCACGGAAAGCTGGATCAACAAGGCATCAAAGCGGAATGGACCGACTTTTATGAAGGCACAGGTGGCATGATTCAAGCCATCAAAAACGACGATTTGGACATCGCAATATTGCTCACTGAAGGAGCCATATCGGGCATTTCAAGAAGTGCCAATTACAAAATTGTCTCTTTTTATACGGACTCACCTATCATCTGGGGCATCCATGTGCCCGCTGAATCTGACATCCATGATGTCAATGAAATCTATCACCACCGATATGCCATCAGCCGCTATGGTTCGGGCTCACATTTGATGCCTTATGTGCATGCGCGGCAGCAAGATTGGCCAGTTCACAAATTACAATTTCGCGTGATCAACAATTTAGATGGTGCGCGTTTGGCTTTCAGAGAAGAAAAAGCCGATGTTTTTTTCTGGGAAAAATTCACAACCAAGCCTTATGTGGATAACGGTGAATTCAGGCGCATTGGCGAATGCCCAACACCTTGGTCCTGCTTTGTCGTCGTGGCCAGTGAACAAACCTTGGCCCTGCATGCCGATAAAGTGAAGGCTTTACTTGAAACCACTTTTGCACAAGCCCAACAGCTCACAGCGGATGATGGAAAAGTAGAAAAAATTGCTCAGTTGTACGACTTAAAGCCTGAAGACGTGGCCGAATGGCTCAGTTATACCCGCTGGAGCCAAGGCATTGATCTGAAAAAAGACGTGCTGGCAGAAACCACCGAAACGCTCAAAGACTTGGGCTTGGTGCACCAGAAGTTTAAACCGGAAAACCTGTATCACACTTTATGATCAAAAAAACATTCTGGCTATTTAGTCTGGTAATGGCGTTGATGTTGTATCTGTTTTGGCAAGGTGACAATGCAAGCCCAGATGATAACAATACTATTAAACCCATCAACCAAGTCACGCTACAAACTGGCCATGAGGCAAAAGAAACAACCACAGAAAGCATCAAAAAGCGGTTGAAAGAAAAGTCTGCGAAAGTCAGCGAATTCACAAAAAATGTTGAGCAAGTGACATCGGGCGGCAACGGCGATTGGAGTTATTTGGCGATTTACCGGCGATTGGAATGGGCGGATGTGTGTGGGCGATATTTTTGGTTTGTTTACCGCAATAAAGACAACCCATTGGCAGATTTTGTTGCTGATTTTTCTAAAAACGATCACAGTGAACAGCAAGACAATGAACTGGATCCGCGTGCCGTCGCAGGATTGAATCGCTATCAATCACGCTGCCAAGCTTTGCAAAAAGCGGTTTTTGCCTATGCCCAAGTGGATGAAATGGACGGGTATAAAGCCAATTCTGTGGCTGCAGAGCTGCAAACTTTATTGGAAACCACTCCAGCGAAAACAAAAAAGGAAAAACGCATCAAAGCACATGCTGAGATAACAAAGGCTTTTTACCAAGCGCGCAGAACATTGAGTGAAGTGAAAAGACAAAATAACACCATAAGTTCTACTGAACAATCCAGAATTTATGATGAAATGCAATCTTTGAGTCTGGAAATTGAAGCCTTAGGTGATGGCTTAGACAGTCAAGCAGCATTGGAATCTTATGACTATTTGGTATCAGAAATCATTCGATTAGACGATAGATTAATTCAGCAATACGACACAGATTCTGAAGCTTATCAAGTGGCATGGTCCAACCTATTACAGCTTTGGATAGAAGTACAGTCGCGGCTGATTGGAGATGATCCTGATGTGTTTAAAATGGTCAAGCTGGCCTCAGAATGGAGCAGTCATATTTCAAGTTTTGGCATGTCTATTTCGCTGTATAGAAAAAAGATGGGTTTTCCTTTGAAGTCCCCAGGTGAGCAGATGATGGAATCATTTGGAGTGCAAGCCGAACATGCTTTTTCTGAAGCGGCGAATCCGGCAGCCGTCCTGTATTTGTGTGGTTTGGGTTATGACTGTGGCAGTGAGGGTTCGTTGGCGATGCAACTTTGTGTGATGCATTATCAAGAAATGCCCGCTGCTTGTGATGTTTCGGTTCAAGATTTTTACCTTAATCACGCCCTGTCACCCAATTTATTAGAAGACGTGTTGAGCTTGTATCAATGGATGGAGCATAACTATGGTTCGTAAAATCGGGGCAGTTATGGTGCTTGTGGGCTTGTTATTTTGGTTTGTGATTAAAAGGCCAGAGCCAGTGCAGCACATTGAGCCACAATTGGTCAGCCCTAAAAAAGAAATCCTTGGTTCAAAAACTGATACCAAAGAACAGTCGAAAGAAAATACCGATAAAAAGCGACAAAATAAGCCCAAAGTTACCATTCTCACTCCGGAGCAGAAAGATCGATTTGAGATGCTGAAAAAAGAAATGGCCACACCTGAATACAGTGATGACTTGTATATAGAGGCCAGCATGCAAAGTGATCAATTGATGTACTGTGAAATGTTTACCCGTGGCTTTTTGCGCACGGAGCTGAAGGGGAAAATAAAAAACAAATCATGGGATGATGCTTATAATAAACATTGTGCAGCCAAGAGAAAGCAATACCCCCATTTGCTGGTCAGTAGTTATTCGGGCAAGCAATTAGATTGGTTGCCTACGACTTCTGAAATGGGGGAAAAATTTAAAAAGCTGGCATCCATGCCGTTTAATGACAGGAAACAAGATGCCATTGAGTTAACACGTACTGCATTACGCAGTAAAAAAGCCCATTTTTTGATGATGTATCAACTTAATTATTCCAATGCTTTTGATTATCAAGGTTTGTTAGGAACAAACAACCAAAGTTACATCCAGCGAATCACGCAATTGGCTTTTAGTCATTTACTTTGTGAGTGGGACCCAGAAGGACTTTGCGGCCCAAACAGCACCCTAATGGCTGAACTATGTACGCAAACCCCAAGTGATTGCGGTATGCCATTTCATGATTGGTTTGAAAAAAACCACATGCCCGGGATAAAGAAAGACGTGGCCATAGTATTCAATAAAATCAAAGCTTACGC
>JAUIHY010000200.1 GCA_030432115.1 Gammaproteobacteria bacterium
GCATTGGGGTCGTGTTCGGCTTGGGCTAAGGCATCCAGCATTAACCATTCTGGATTTTCAACTTCATTGGCATAGATCAGCAATTCACTGGGACCGGCCAATGTGTCAATGGCGGTGCGTCCTTGAATTTGAGCTTTGGCTTGGTTGACATAGGCATTGCCCGGACCCACCACCAAACTCACTGGCGCGGTATCTTTGTAACCATAGCTCAAAGCACCAATGGCTTGGGCACCACCCAAGTGTAAAAACTCAGTCGCACCAGCCAAACTGGCAGCCGCCAACAAAGCGGGGTGATCAGAGGGAGAACAGGCCACACGCACTGGGCAACCGGCCACCTGGGCTGGTGTCAATGTCATCAAAGCTGTCGAAATCAAAGGGAATTGACCACCTGGAATGTAAGCCCCAATTCGCTCTATCGGTTGGTAAATATAACCAAAATCTCCAATGTCATCGCTGAACTGGTCGTTGTTCAAGTGTTTGGCCTGAAATTGGCAGAAGTTTTTGATGCGTTGGTAGGCAAATTGAATCGAGGCTTTCAAGTCATCGCTCAAGTCATATTCATCAAACGGTTTAAGCTGGATATAACCTGCTTTTCTGCCATCAATTTGTTCCGTCCAACGGTCAACCGCCGCATCACTTTCAGTCTTAATATCTGACAATATTTGTGCCACGGTTTCGACCACTTGCTGGCTGTCTTTTAAAGCCGGTCTGACATAATCCGCTGCACTAATAATCTCAGCGCTCATTGTTACGGCTCCTGAGGTCATTGACCAACTCATCGAAGGTCACGCCTTTGGCTTTGGCCATGACCAGGGTGAAAAACAACAAGTCAGCAGCCTCCCAACGCACATGGTTGTGCTCGGTGGCCTCAATCAATTCTTCACATTCTTCACGCAGTTTCTCTATTTGCAAATCATTGGAAGCAAACAACTGTTGAGTAAACGATGGCTTATCATTCTTTTCAACTAATCGTTCATCAAATACCTGATTCAAGTAGTCTAAAGAATACTCATTGCGCTGGCTGGCAAAACAACTGTAGCGTTCAAAGTGGCAGGCATTGCCTTTTTGTCGAACCAAGAACAGCAAAGTGTCGCCATCACAATCGATGTCCACTTGCACCAACTCTTGGGTGTTGTTACTGGTCAAACCTTTGGTCCACAATTCACGACGCGACCTAGAATAATAAACACCCTTACGCTCATTCAAAGCTTTCTTCAAAGACTCAGAGGAGGAATAGGCCAACATCAACACCTTTCCAGAATCGACGTCCTGCACAACGGTGGGCAACAAAGGCGCTTTGCCAAAATCCACCAATGCCATGAACGCCTCGTCCAACTTCATGCTTCCTGAGTAAATGGCCATGCCAATTTGTGAATTGGCACCTTTGGCGTTTATCCATTGCAAATCTTCATAAGTCGTGATCCCGCCAGCTACTGTCACAGGCACGCCTGAGGCCTTAATGACATCTTCAATTCTCGGTTGATCAATGCCCTGCATCATGCCCTCTTTTAACACCTGCGTGTATAAGAATTCACCGCAACGTGTACTCCATTCAGCAATGATGTCCAAAACCTTAACGTCTTGGGTTTTTTTCCAACCGTGGGTGGTCAAGTAATCTCCTTTGGCATCAATGGCAAACACCAAAGACTGACGCGGTAATTTATCAACCCAAGCTTCTTTGGCCGATGTGCCTAAAATGATTTTACTGGCACCCGCTGCCAAATAGGCTTTGGCTGTTTCTAAATCACGGATACCGCCACCCACGCGGCATTTTCTTTTGCGCAACATCCGCTCAATCAATTCTTGGTTTGAGCCTTTACCCATGGCCGCATCCAAATCTATGATGGCCACTTCACCATACATGGCAAATTCTTCCAATAACTCAAACACATCTTCTCGTTCGATGATTTTCTTGTCGCCTTGTTGTAACTGTACGGCCTTGCCGTCCATGAGGTCAATCGATGGAATTAACATGTTATTTTCTAACCTTTACATTATTGTTTAATAAATATTCTTTGATGTCTCCGACGGTGTATTCACCTCGATGAAACAAACCAGCTGCCAAAACGGCATCAGCACCTGCCACTATCGCATCGACAAAATCTTGTGGCCCTTTGGCACCACCTGAGGCAATCACCTGAACAGGGAAGTTGGCACCAAAGCTTTGCAACAAATCACAGTCGAATCCACTACCTGTACCGTCTTTGTGCATCGCGGTGAGCAAAATTTCACCTGCACCTCGGTCCACCACTTCGTCAATCCAAGCTTGGTAGTTCACATCGGCCAATTGGCTGCCACCGTGGGTGTAAATCGCCAACTCTCCTTCATCATTCTTATTCACGTCAACGGCCACCACAATGCTCTGCGAACCGTATTTTGTTGATATCTGACTGATCAATGCTGGATTTTGTACGGCCGCCGTGTTCAAGGTCACTTTATCGGCACCGGCGTTAAAGAACTTGTCGACGTCATTGATGGTTTTAATGCCACCACCAACAGCAAAAGGAATGCTCAAATGAGTCGCCACTTGATAAACCATGTCCAAGGCCGATTGTTGGTTATCGACACTGGCTTTGATGTCCAAAAAGACGATTTCATCCGCACCTTGTTCTTCGTATTTTTTCGCCAATTCCACCGGGTCACCCATATCGACCAAGCCTTTGAAATTCACACCTTTGACCACGCGGCCCAAAGCCACATCCAAACATGGAATGATTCTGGGGATCAGATCGGATGCGTAGGTTTTGTTTTTATCTAACATGTTATTGTTCGCAAACATAGGCTATCAACTCCCGGCCAAATGAGCCTGATTTTTCTGGGTGAAACTGAAACCCATATAAATTGTTTTTTTGAACGGCTGCACAAAACAGGTCCCCATACACCACCTTGGCGGTACAGTATTCACTGTCAGGTACTGCATATGAATTGACGAAATAGGCATATTGATCTTGCATCGACAACTTGTAGGAATTCAGTTTGGCCCATCCCACCATAGGTGCTTTGGGGTGACGCAAACGTTTAATAGACCCACTCAATAATGACAAACCTTCGGCACCCGGATCCTCTTCACTGGATTCAAACAACACCTGCATCCCCACACAAATGCCAATCAACTTTCGACCAGCCCCAACCCAATCCAGTAAGACTTTCCGCCAGCCAAGCGCGTCTATTTGATCGGCAACAAATGCAAAACGACCTTGCCCCGGCATCAATAACACATTGACATCATCGTCCAACTGTTCGGGCTTTTGAACCGTCTGCATCTCGAAGCCGGCTTGTTCTACTGCGGTTTGGATGCTTAATAAATTCCCTGAGTCCAAATCGATGATCGCTACCTTGGTCTTTGGACTGTTTACTTGATTCATCTCACAGCACCCCTTTGGTTGTGGCTTCCGAATCGGTCGGTTGCAAAGCTTCTTTCAGCGCATAGGCCAAAGCTTTGAACGCCCCTTCCACCAGGTGGTGGTTGTTAGAAAAACACATGTTCTTGATGTGCAAGGTAATCTTGGCATTGACGGCAAAACTGTAAAAGAAGTGTGTCCACATTTCAGTATATATGCCGCCAACAGTACTTTGCGAAAACGGCAATTCAGTGATGCAATAAGCCCGACCACACAAATCAACAGCACACAAGGTCAAGGCTTCATCCATGGGTAACAAACGTTGGCCATAACGGGCATTGGGGCTGTTTTCTTTCCAAGCCTGATAAAAGGCTTCGCCCAGACAAATAGCCGCATCTTCGATGCCATGGTGATCATCGACCTCAGTGTCGGCTTTCATTTCCAACTGCAAACACCAACCGGCATGAGATGCCAACTGATCCAACATGTGGTCAAAAAAAGGCAAGCCAGTGCTTATTTTGGATTGCGATTTATCACCATTAATGTCCAGCGACAACTTGATTTGGGTTTCTTTGGTTGCACGTTCAATGTTAATCATTGGAACAACTCCTCTAATTGATTGATGTTATCCAGCACCACATCGGCACCGGCTTGATAAAGCACGTCTTTTTGTGTTTCGGAACCACCAGCGATGCCGACACAGACACAGCCAGCGGCATTGCCTGCTTGCATGTCATCGACGTTGTCGCCGGTGAAATACATGCCTTGTTCCGGATTGATTTGCCACTGATGTTGTAGCCACAGTATGCCTTCGGGATCGGGTTTGCCATTTTTCACATCGTCCAAACTCACAACATAAGCTGGTTCGATGCCCAATTGTTTCACACCTTGATTGGCTTCAAATTTTGGTCGACCTGTAACCACTGCGCGTTTTTTCTTTGGGTCAAACAAGGTAGATGAATCGTTTAACAAATTCACTTCATCATTGAATCGACCGCGCTGGGTTTCCGTCCC
>JAUIHY010000014.1 GCA_030432115.1 Gammaproteobacteria bacterium
CAAAGGCATGTTGCTGGACGAAGAGTTGAAGTAACGCACTGATTTCCATAGTTTTTGCACATTCATTTTTTACAATGCGATTTCTTAGTTAAAGAAGTCCGCAGTAATAATGAAACCCATAAAAATAATACTTCCATTGCTGATTCTGATGGCGGCATCCATTGGTGTTTGGTTGATTTTTGCTACCAAACCTGAAGCAAAGAAATTCAAAGAAGCCCCCGCCCTTAAACTGCGCACCGAAGTGATGTCGCCAAAACCGGAGTCTTATCAAGTTTGGGTGCCTTCCTATGGCATCATTAAGCCCAAAACACAAAGTTTGGTGATTGCCCAAGTTTCTGGACAGGTAACCTCAGTCAGTGACCGCTTCAGAGACGGTGCGTTTTTTGAAAAAGGTGAGGTTCTTTTGACGATTGACGATGCTGACTATCTGGCACAATTTACCATTGCACAAGCTGAGCTTAAGCAGGCAGAATTTGCCTATCAAGATGAAAAAGCCCGCTCAGAATTGGCTTTAAAGGATTGGCAAGAGTTGGGGCATACCACTAAACCACCTTCATTGGTAGCCAGAGAGCCTCAACTTAATTCAACCTTATCAAACTTGGAAGCAAGCAAAGCCAAAGTCACGCAAGCAGAACTGAATTTAAAACGAACAAAAATCATAGCACCTTATGCTGGCCGGGTCTTGAATTTGGAGGTCAATGTTGGACAAGTGGTGAGTAATGGCACAACCTTGGGCAGTGTTTATGCGGTGGATGCTGTAGAAGTCAGGCTGCCATTGAAAACCAGTGATTTGACGCATTTGTCATTGCCAGAAAGTTATCGCAATCTTGAGGTTCAAACAGACACAGATCCCATTGAGGTGCAACTACAAACAAGGTTGGGAAACAAAAACCACAGCTGGTATGGTCATTTGGTACGTGTTGAAGGCACCATTGATGAACAAACCAGACAGTTGTTTGTTGTGGTTGAAGTGAGCGATCCCTATCAATACAGAACCGACGGAACACCGCCTTTGAAAGTGGGCCAATTTGTTAATGCACTGATCAAAGGTCACTTGTTAGAGAATGTGGTTGTTTTACCCAGAGCTGCTGTGGCTTCAGGTGGCTACATCAATTTGGTAGAGCATGACATCTTAAGGCGAATGGATGTGACGCCCGTCTGGGTTGATGATGAACACATCGTGATGCCCAACCTATTTAAGGACACGCAGTTAATCAGCACCACTCCATTGGGTGGGGTCGTATCTGGTACCAAAGTGAGCATCATACAAGAAGGTTTAACAGCAGCCATTGAAGAAAAAAAAGTGGCCAAGGGCAAAAAACCAAATAAAGCGCAAAGAAGCAATGCAGCTGACCACCAGGATGAGGATAAAGGCTCATGAAACAAGGGTTTATCAGTTGGTTTGCTAAAAACCATGTGGCTGCTAACTTATTGATGGTCAGCATCCTCTTTATTGGCATCTTGTCGCTCAACACCCGTATCCCCTTGGAAGTATTCCCTTCTATTGAATTGGATGTGGTCAATGTCAGCACTGCCTTACCTGGTTCAACACCGTCTGAGACAGAAAAAGGAATCACCATCCGCATAGAAGAATCTGTCAGTGATTTGGAGGGCATTGATAACATCAGTTCACGTTCCAGTGAAGGCAGTTCAAATGTGACCATAGAATTAGCCAGCGGCTATGATGCGCAGGTTTTGCTCAATGAAATTAAAAACCGAGTGGATTCAATCAACACCTTACCCGTAGATGCAGAAAAACCTTTGGTGAGTAAAGCCACCAGAAAAAGAGAAGTCATTTCTGTGGTGGTTTTCGGAGATGTGACTGAAAAAGAATTGAGGCAGGTCAGTGAAGAGGTTCGAGATGACATCATCAGCATCGATGGCATCACTCAGGTGTTTTTAGAAAATGTCAGACCTTTTGAAATTGCCATAGAGGTCAACCAAGACATGCTGCGAGAATATGGGATCACAATCGATCAAATAGCAGCTGCCATCAACGGTAACTCTTTGGACTTATCTGCAGGGAACATCAAGACCAGTGGTGGCGATGTGCTGCTGCGAACCCAAGGGCAGGCCTATGAAAAAGAGCAGTTTGAAGATATTGTCATCCGCAATAGAGGCGATGGTTCTTTATTGCGCTTGTCTGATATTGCCACCATCAACGACGGGTTTGAAGAACAGGCTATTTTGAATCGTTTCAATGGCAAACGGGCCATGGAAATCGAGGTTTACAGCGTGGGGCAACAAAGTGCCATCGATGTGGCTGATAAAGTCAAAGCATATTTACTTGAAAAAAGTGCAAGCTTATCAAGTAACATCCAGTTAGATTATTGGCGAGACCGCTCTCAAATTGTAAAAAACAGATTAAGTACTTTGATTAACAGCGCCTTACAAGGCAGTGTGTTGGTGTTGCTGTTATTGACATTGTTTTTGCGGCCTAAGGTGGCATTTTGGGTTGTTATTGGAATCCCTGTTTCATTCATGGGTGCTTTGTCTTTGCTGCCTGTATTTGGCATTACCATCAACATTGTCAGTTTGTTTGCTTTTATCTTGGTGTTGGGGATTGTCGTTGACGATGCCATTGTTACAGGGGAAAACATCCATACTCACATGGAGCGACACGGTGACGGCTTGCGTGCAGCGATTGAGGGGACAGAAGAAGTGGCAACACCGGTGACTTTTGGTATTTTGACCACGGTGGCTGCATTTGTGCCACTGGCTTTGATTGAAGGTGGTCGCAGCATGTTCTTTAAACAATTGCCCTTTGTTGTGATTCCGGTGTTGTTGTTTTCATTGATAGAATCAAAATTTGTGTTACCTGCTCATTTGAAGTACATGAAAAAAAGCAACAAAGAGCCGGGAGCTTTCAGCCGATTTCAATCCAAATTTGCCAAAGGCTTAGAGCGTTTTGTGGCGACATATTATCAACCCGTATTGGTTAAAGCATTAAAGAATCGCTTGCTGACATTGAGTGTATTTCTATCCATAGCCGCCATGGTCTATGCCATGGTTTTTAGTGGTTGGACCCGGTTCATTTATTTTCCTCGTGTACCAAGTGAAATTGCGCGTGCGTCATTGGTTATGCCAATTGGAACACCTTTTGAAACTACTGATAAATACATCTCTTTCATCACTGAGAAGGCGCAACAATTACAAGCAAAGTACCAGGATGAGGCCACTGGAGAAAGTTTAATTATCAGCATCATGTCAGGTACTGGTTCTTCGGGTGGCTCGGGAAGTGGGCAGTCTCATGTGGGTCGTGTCATGTTTCAAGTCACGGCACCTGAGAAAAGGGCCAGTGAAGTGACCAGTGGTGAACTGGTGAATGAGTGGCGTCAAATGATTGGGTCAATTCCAGGCGCTGAAGAGCTCAATTTCCGGGCAGAGATTGGTCGTTCCAGCAACCCCATTGATATCAGGCTCAGTGGCCAGGACTTAGATGAACTTCAAAGCTTAGCTGAGCAGGTGAAAAAACAGTTGGCTCAGTATCCTGATGTGTTTGATATAGCTGACAGCATGTCGAATGGAAAGAGCCAATTGGAATTGGAATTGAAGCCACAAGGGCAAGTGTTGGGCATCACATTGAACGATTTGGCCAGGCAAGTTCGCCAAGCGTTTTTTGGGGCGCAAGTGCAAAGGATTCAGCGTGGCCGTGATGATATCAGGGTCATGTTGCGTTACTCACTAGAAGAAAGGAGCACGCTCAACACATTAGAAAACCTTGTTATCACGGCGCCTGGCGGTGTACAAGTGCCGTTTTATGAAGTGGGTGTCATGGTGCCCAGCCAAAGTCCTGCTGTGATCAACAGGTTAGACCGAAAAAGGACTTTAAATATCACAGCTGACGTGAATAAAGAAAGTATTAACATGGCTGCTGTAAATGCCGAAATGTCAGCGTTCTTAAAGCAACTGATAGGGCCAATGTCTGGTGTGTTATATGAGTTCGGTGGTGAAGCTGAAGAGCAAAAGGAGTCATTTGGCACGTTGTTTTATGGATTGATTGTTGTTTTATTTGTCATTTATGCTTTGCTTGCGATTCCGTTCAAGTCTTATGCACAACCTTTGATTGTTATGTCTATCATCCCATTCAGTCCAGCTGGTGCTGTTATTGGACATTGGATAATGGGTATGGAATTGACGATATTAAGTATGATGGGTATGCTGGCATTGACTGGCGTGGTGGTGAATGATTCATTGGTGTTGGTCGATTATGTTAACAAAAAGCGTGAAGAAGGACGGCCATTGATGGATGCCGTCACCACTGCTGGTATGGCCAGATTCAGACCAGTGATTTTGACTTCGTTAACGACTTTTGTGGGGTTGATGCCTTTGATATTTGAAAAAAGCACGCAGGCACAGTTTCTAATACCTATGGCAGTGTCTTTGGGTTTTGGTATCATGTTTGCCACTTTTATGACTTTGTTTTTAATCCCCGTGCATTATTTGCTCTTAGAAGATGCGAAAGGGGTGTTCAGAAAAATGTTGGGTTCGGCACCGCAAGCAACTGTGAAACAATAAATATAGCTGGCAAAGGTCTGGATGAATGGAGTCATGGCTGGGTTCAAAATTTGATGACTGAGCCGTGACTGTTGGCAGTGGCAATCAGCTGCTGTCATCTTTAAAATAGACGTTGATTTGAAAGAGACAAGAAATGAGCGAGCACACTGACTATAAATCCACTTTTTATATCGATGGTCAATGGATTGACACAGACGAGAAGCCGCATTTGGCGGTGATTAACCCAGCCACAGAAGCGGTCGTTGGAAACATCCCCTTGGGTAATGCCAATGATGTTGATGATGCGGTGAGAGCCGCAACTCAGGCATTTGAGTCATTTGCTCAAACCACAAGAGAAGAGCGCCTTGATTTACTCAAGAAAATCGCCTCAGAGTACAAAAGAAGATCAGCAGACATGGCCGCAGCCATCACCGCCGAAATGGGCGCACCGAAATGGTTAAGCGAATCCAATCAAGCCGCCTCAGGTTATTTGCATTTCAAGTCTGCCATTCAAATTTTAGAAAATTTTGAGTTTGAATTTCAGCAAGACAGTGCTTTGATTCGCAAAGAGCCCATTGGTGTGTGTGGCTTTATCACACCCTGGAATTGGCCGGTCAATCAGATTGGTTGTAAATTAGCACCCGCATTGGCAACCGGCTGTACAGTGGTATGGAAGCCTTCTGAAGTGGCACCGTTTTCAGCACAAATTTTAATGGAAATTTTAGATGCGGCAGCTGTGCCTAAAGGTGTGGTGAATATGGTGCATGGAGATGGACCGGCCGTTGGATCTGCGATATCTAAGCACCCAGACATTCACATGGTGTCTTTCACTGGCTCAACTGCGGCGGGTGTGGCAGTGGCCAAAGACGCTGCCGATTCCATCAAACGTGTGACACAAGAATTGGGAGGTAAATCTGCTAACATCATTTTGGACGATTTATCTGAAGAACGTTTTGCCAAGGCAGTGGCGGGAGGCGTCAAAACCTTGTGTGTGAACTCTGGGCAGAACTGTAATGCCCCGTCTCGTTTATTTGTTCCCAAAGCAAGGTTATCCGAAGCTGAATCGGTGGTCAAAGCGACCATGGAAAAGCTGACTGTGGGTGATCCACATACTGAGGGCAATTACATGGGGCCAGTGGTGTCAGAAATTCAATGGAACCGCATTCAAGCGCACATTCAATCAGGAATTGATTCAGGTGCCATTTTATTGACAGGTGGTTTGGGTCGGCCTGAAGGTTTGGATCGAGGTTATTACATCAAGCCAACGGCTTTTTCATCAGTTAGTAATGACATGCCAATTGCTCAAAATGAAATTTTTGGCCCGGTGGTGTGTGTTATATCATATGAGGATGATGCCGATGCAATTTCTATGGCCAACGCCAATGACTATGGACTATCTGGCTATGTTTCGGGTGCTGATTCCGACCGAGTGGCCAAGTTGGCCAGTGCATTGCGAGCGGGTATGATTCACTTGAATGGTGCCCAAATGGACCGCACGGCGCCTTTTGGTGGTTACAAGCATTCAGGCAACGGTCGAGAGCGTGGACCGCAAGGCTTTGAAGAGTTTTTAGAGACCAAGGCGTTACTGGGGATGTCATGAACCGATTCGTTATGAGTATGTTGCGCTTTCCGAACAAGAAAGGGCCATTTGATTGGTTGGTGTTTTTATTGGCTTTGGCCATCATCATACCCTTATTGATTTTGATGTTGTTGCTGTTGCCGTTGGTGATTATTTATCAATTAATCAAAGCAAAACTGTTCCCCAATACACAAAAAA
Organism: Gammaproteobacteria bacterium; assembly: GCA_030432115.1. Taxonomy (GTDB): domain Bacteria; phylum Pseudomonadota; class Gammaproteobacteria; order Xanthomonadales; family Marinicellaceae; genus Marinicella. The sequence continues at coordinate 6,275 of JAUIHY010000014.1, forward strand.
AGACCATGGTTACGCCTTTTGGAGTCATGGTGATTTCACCACAATCGGGGAACCAGAACATCCCTTGGCAAGAAGTGGCACGATTAGAACGCTGGTCAGAAAATGGTCAAACAATGACGGTGCTGTTATTGAAATCAGGTGCAGTCTGTAAATTGGCTGATAAAGACTTCGCAGCGATTCAACAACAGTGTTTACAGCGCGGCATCACGGTACATGAAGAGGTGGTTATAGTGGCTGAGGTGATTGATTAACTTCGCGATGTAAGATGATCTGATCTCGCCCATGGGTTTTGGCTTGGTACATGGCCATGTCGGCTCGGTGGATGGCCTTATCGAGGTCATCCACACCCCTGCAACGGCTGATGCCCGCTGAAAAAGTGACTTTGAGTTTGAAGTCAAAAGATTGTTGAATGCGCTCAGACATGCTGGCTTTCAACTGTTCTAATGAACGTCGCAATTGGTGTTGGTCACCATAGGGCATGGCCAATAAAAATTCTTCACCGCCAAAGCGGCCTAAAATCACATTGTCATCAAAATGTTGGATGCACAATTGACTGAATTGAATCAAAACTTCATCACCAACGGCATGTCCATATTGATCATTGATGGTTTTGAAGTGATCTAAATCAACCATGGCCAAAAGCAGGCTGTTGTTGTGATGTAAATCCAACGCTTCTTTGATTTTTTTGAGGGCGTATGAGCGATTGTTCATGCCGGTCATGCCATCGTGTTGTGCCATGTATTGAAATTTGATGCGATTCTTCCTTGAGCGGTAAACAATAAATGCCAACAACAATGAAGTGGAAACAGAGGCGAGAATCAGCAGTTGGGTCAATCTGCCTTGTGATTCGTGGTCGGCCAGCATGTGTGATTGCAACTCATTTTCTTTTTGTAGTAATGCATTTTCTTTTTCTTTATTGGCCAAATCATATTGGGTGCGAAATTGATTTAATTTATTGATGCTGGCTTCTGTTAGCATTTGCTGCTTTTTTTCAACGGTGTCAATCAGCAGTTCATATGCTTGTTGGTATTGGCCCTTACGAGCGGCTAATTTAGCCGCCTGTTCTTGAACACTGATGCTTTGCATGGGCATGGCATCAGCGTCTAAATGGGTTTTTGCTTGTTCAAGGTGTTGTTCTGCCAAGACCAATTCTCCTTGTGCCAAATAGATGCGACTAAGTGAAAAGCTGGTGTCCAATAACATGAACTTGTTGTTGGATTGATTGAATGTGTGCTGTGTGGTTTTCAGCATGGCTATGGCTCGGTCAGCATCACCTTGTTTATAAGCAATGCCAGCCAACTCTTTTAAAGCATAAGCCTCTCCTTGAAAGTCCTTGACTTTGCGTGCCAAGCGAGCGGACTCTTCTAATTGCGATTCTCCCAGCGCGATTTTCCCAATGTTTTTATTGGCGCGGCCCAGCCCGTACAAGGCAATGGAGAGTTCTAAAAAATCATTTTCTTGGCGATGGAAGGCGGCCGATTCTTCAAAAAAAGGGATGGCCAATTCATCTTCATGGCGGTATTCATAGACCAAAGCGATGTCTGATGCAATGTCGCCTTTGTTGATCTCTCCACCTTGTTCAGGCACCATTTGGTAAGCACGCTGAAAATCATTCAGTGCTTCTATGGACATGGAAAGGGCGTTGTATAAATGACCTCTGGCAACAATTGCTTCAACCAACAGCCATTGATCTTCACTGTGGTCAGCCCATTGTATGACCTGATTTGCCAAAGGCAACGCAGTTTGTGGTTGCCCGACATAGTCTAATGCCACAACTTTAGCGGTTAAAATTTTATGGTACAACCAAGGGTGTTGTTTTGGATCAACAACCTCCAGTGCCAAATTGGCATGGTTCAGTGCTTTGTCTGGGTAAGTCAGTGATATATAGGTCTCACTGTAGAGAAAGTGGTGCTGGGCCAGGGTGATCGGGTCATTTTCCGCTTTGCTTAGGGTTTGGTCCAAAGCCGTGAGTACCTCGCCAGGTTTGGCATTGAGTGAAGCTTCCCATTGAGCATATTCGGGATCCAATTGTTCCTTGGCAAACACCGTATGGCATGACAACAAACACAGCAACAACAGTAGAGTGACAAGTCGATCAAATGGCGCATGTACTCGAAACAAAAAAATCACCGCGTTTTGTTAAAAATGATAACAATCAATATACCTTTATGTCATTCAAAGGTCAATTAAAGCAGGGGCTATTTGCTTGTATCAACGCTGTGATTGTAGCTGTACTATCAAAGTTTTGAGTGTTGCTATTTCTTTTTGGATTTCATCCAGTTGATCGTTCTGATCTGTGATGTCATCATGAATGGCATCAGCTTCCATGCGCGCATTTTCCTTTTCCAAAACGCTGACAACAATACCAATAACCATATTTAAAAAGGCAAAAGCAGTGAAAAAGATGAATGACAAATAAAATATCCAACTTAAAGGATAAACTGTCATGGTCTCATACATCACATCAGTCCAGTCTTCAAAAGTCATGACGCGGAATAAGGTCAGCATGCTGGTGGCAATATCACCCCAGAGCACAGGATTTATTTGCTCGAAAAATAAGGAACCAACCGCGGCATAGATATAAAAAATAATGAACATCAATAACATCACATAGGACAATTGTGGCATGGCTTTTATCAATGAATTAATCAACACACGCAGTTCTGGAATGATGGAAACCATTCTAAGTACCCTAAACACACGCACCAATCGACCCACCAAGGCCATGTCAGAGTTTTCTATGGGTATTAAACTGATCACCACAATCAAAGTATCAAAAACATTCCAGCCGTCTTTAAAAAACGTTTTTTTATTTTCAGCCGCCAGAAACCTGACCGAAATCTCCAGCAGGAAAAAAACAGTGATGCTCCAGTCTGCAATTTTTAAAGCAGTTGAGGCATAAACAGGGAGCTCATAAGTTCTGGCGCCTATCAATAAAGCTGAAAGGATGATGACAGCCACAACTGACCACTCGAATATTTTGTTGTTGTGCAATTGATTGAGGAAATCTTTCATGACTTAACAATGATGCAAATTGAGTATAAAGGGCGTATTTTAATTGAAAAAAGAGGGGAGATAGCAAAGCAAAATCAGTTTTATCTATTGACTGGCTTTTTTTTTAATTTTCTCTGTAAAGTGCGGCGATGCATGTTCAAGGCTTTGGCTGTTTTACTGATGTTTCCATCATGGTCTGTCAAAACTTTTTGAATGTGTTCCCACTCCAGCCGTTTGGGTGACAAAGTCAACTCGCTAATTGGTATGTTGCTGTTTCCTTGAAAATCGTTTTCAAAGCTTTTGAGTATGTCTTCTATACTGACGGGTTTGATGAGGTAATCTTTGACACCGAGTTTGATGGCTTCCACGGCTGTTTTGATTGATGCAAAACCAGTCAACATAACAACGGACAATTCAGGCCATTTTGAAAGTATCGATTCTGCCAATACCAAGCCAGATTCTGTTTCTAGTTTTAAATCGAGTAAGACGTAATCTATTTTTTCGTTGGCCAAAATCGAAAGACTACTTTGGCTGTCTTCAGCTTCGACCACAGTCATATCGTGCCTTTTGAGTGCTTTGGCCAGGCTGTATCGCAAGGTGGCGTCGTCATCAATGACCAATATTTTTTTACTCATGATATTTGTGGAATCTTAATGTGTGTTTGTGCGCCTCGTGTGTTGCACTGAAAAGTCAGCTTGCCGTGCATCGATTCAATGATGCGAGCGGCTAATTTTAAGCCGATACCCATGCCACTTTTGCTTGAGTGGTTTGAGCCTTCGCCATCATCTTTGACTAGAATTTCAATCATTGTTTGCTGCGTTTCTGCTGTGATCGTTATATTTTGGCTTTGCGCAGCAATGGAATTATTGATGACATTTAAGAAAACCAATGGCAACAAATCATCAGCGAGCACTTTTATGTGAGTTGGTAGTAAGTTGTTGATTTTGATGCTGGGTTGTGTGGTTTTAAAAGAAGATAATATGTCCTCCAAATAGTTTTTTAAGTTGACCTCTTGAAATGTCGAAGCCTCTGATCGCGAGGTCATTTTTGTTAATTCATCCAAAACCACTTTACATCGATTCACTTGTTCATCCAGAATTTCACATTCTTTGGTGTGGTGCGTGTCTTTGAGTTCGTAAGCCAGTTCTTGGACCAGTAATTTGATGCTGTGTAATGGTGAGCCCAATTCATGAGCCAGGCTGGTGGCTAAAGTGGCCATTTTCACCATATTGAAGTCTTCTGCCTGTTGTTGCTGAAGTGACAAAATGGCTTCATTCTTGGTTCGCAACTGCGACATCAAAGTGGTAATCACCCAGGTAAGCATCAACGATACAGCAATGAACCCCAGCCACATACCAAAAACATGGCTTTGTAGCATGTGGTGGTGAGCGTGGGGGTTGATGTGGTCTTGAAAATACCACAGCAACAGGTAGGCCAGATTGGCTGAAAAAGTGGTTATCCAAGCAAAATGAGTACTTTGTTTGATCGCGGCCACTAAGGGTGGTAACAGTAAACACCAAATCAGCGGGTTAGAAACGCCTTCACTGATCCCGAAAAATAGGCTCCAAAATAACAAGTCAATAAAAACGTGGTGGCCGCGGTCATGTGCCCTGTTGCTGAGCAGACGCGTGATGCCAATCCAAAGCAGGTATGTGACAGCTAAAATCCATGCCCACAGTTTAGGGCCGGCCCAAAAGTCGAACAAAGCATTGAGCGTCAACACGGCTAAGAGACCAAAAACTGTTGTCAATCGGTAGCTAAACAAAGAATTCATGTCAAATTGGTTATTCCTTCAGGACATTGGGGTGCAAGGGTAACATGACTGCTTAGGTGGATTCCATAGTGCGACAAAATGTCACGTTTTTGGGTACTGGGGCTTTTATATAATGCCGCTTTAATTTAATACTACTACCCTCTGATGAAAAGAAAATCATTAATGAAACCATTGATGGCTGCTTTGGCCTTCAGTGTGTCCGCACAAGCACACGAAGGTTCAACGCACAATGCAAACACTCATGCACCCATAGGTGTGATGGGAGATCATACCCACAACCAAGATGAGTTCATGATGTCTTACCGTTTTATGAACATGGCCATGTCAGGAATGGGCAGTGGCAGTCAAAATCTAAGTACTGAACAAGTTCTTAATGACTATATGATGGCGCCCATCGAAATGGATATGAACATGCATATGTTGGGGTTCATGTATGCGCCCACTGATCGATTGACCCTGATGGCCATGATCAATCACTCAGAAAAAGAAATGACCATGGAAAACCGAATGGGCATGCAGTTTCGAACCCAGTCTTCAGGCTCTGCGGATACCAAACTGGGTGCTTTGTACCGTTTAAAAAATTGGGGCAACAACCGTTTACACCTTAATATGGGCTTGAGTTTGCCTACTGGATCAATCAACACGAAAGACGATACACCCATGGGTGAAAACATGATTTTGCCCTATGGCATGCGTTTGGGTTCCGGTACCTATGATGTCAATGTGGGATTAACTTGGAATCAATACCATGAAACTCACGCTTTTGGTGCCCAAATCATGAGCACATACAGAACGGGAGAAAATGATGCAAATTATCGTTTAGGGCATGAAAGCCAATTGCATGCTTGGGCAAGCAAGAATTTATCTAACAGCTGGAGTTTATCAGCGAGATTAGAAGCCAAAAACAGGCAAAGCATCAAAGGCAGTGACGCTCGTTTAATGATGATGGCAAACACGAACATGACACCTGCAACGAATGCTGATTTTTCAGGTGGAAATTGGTTGAACCTGGGTTTGGGAGTGAACTTTATTTCTAACAGCGCTGGGGCTTTCAATGGTCATCGGGTGGCTTTTGAATACAAAGTGCCTTTGTTAGAAGATTTGGCCGGAATCCAGATGCAAAATGACGGCATGTGGACAATAGGTTGGCAAAAAGCATTTTAAAAAACTGAAAACTGCCACTGTTTACATGACAGTGGCAGTTTCTATTTTCAATGTTGATGGCCATCGCCCGCTTGGTGGGCGTTACTGTGGCTTAAATCGTTGAACAATTGCGTTGTCATGCGATCGGTTGAAATAAAGCCCCAATTCCAATCGTCATGGTATTTTTGTAATGGATTGGCTTTAAGAATACTGTCTAAATCTTGTCCATCATCGATGGCTTTTTGGATGAGTTTTTTACTCTCAATCAACATATCCACCGCTTTCTGTAAATCTGCCTTAGAAGCCAATGGGCCATGTCCTGGAATGATTTTAGTCTCATCATTAGACATACTGATGATTTTTAATTGAGCATGGATATAACCGTCAACAGAGCCGCCCGAGTCCAAATCGATGAACGGGAACAAACCATTGAAAAAAGTATCACCGGTGTGAATCACATTGGCTTCTGAAAAGTGAATCACTGCATCACCGTCAGTATGGGCTTTGGGTACATGAAACACGGTGGCAGGCTGACCGTTAAAATGAAAGGTCATTTGATCTGAAAAAGTCAAAACAGGCAAAGCCGCTTCAGGTGCTGGAACCATGCCCTCAGGGCCTTGAACACCTTTGGTCACCATGTGATGGCGCAGGTTTTCATGGGCCACAATGTGTGTTTTATCCTCGCCGTAGGCCGTGTTGTTTCCTGTATGATCGCCATGGACATGGGTGTTGATTAAAAAATCCACATGTTTCCCGGCCACAGCAGCTACAGATTGCCGTAATTTATCTAAAAATGGCGGCATGGAATCGTCAATCATGATGGTGGCATCATCACCGGTCAAAAGGCCTATATTTCCGCCAATGAAGCCATTCACTCCTGATAGCATGTGAATCCCAGGTGCAACTTCTGTGCTGACCACTTCAACAGGTGGTTTGTCTTCTTTGGCGACAACAGGTAAAGCCAAAGCGCTCAGTAAACTGAGGCATAAAAAGGTTCTTTTCATATGAGATCTCGTGATAGAAAGGCAATTATTTTAGCTTAAAACTCAAGTGCCTACAAATGGAGCTATTGATTCAAATGATAAGGTTTCGCCACTGACAGGGTGCGACAATTGGAGTGCTTGACTGTGTAAGTGTAATCGCTCGGCAAAAGACAAAGCATCGCCTTGGGCATAAAATCGGTCTCCAACGATGACATGACCCATGTGCAACATATGCACGCGCAATTGGTGAGAACGGCCAGTTATGGGGTTGAGTTCCACCAATGTGGTGTTTTCTTCTCGTTGCAGGGTCTGCCAACCAGTGGTGGCCTGCTTACCATGTTCATGGCAGACTTTTTGTTTTGGGCGATTAGGCCAATCGCAAATCAATGGCACATCGACTTGACCGCTGTCTGTTTCAGGGTGGCCCCAAATGCGGGCGATGTAGGTTTTGTGGGTTTTTCTTTCTTGAAATTGACGCGCCATATGAGACTGGGCCGCTTTGTTCAAAGCAAAAACCACCACACCAGAAGTTTCCATGTCCAATCGATGCACAGTCAGCGTTTTCGGCCATTGCTGTTGCATTCGGCTGACCAATGAATCTTTGTGTTCTGGCAATCGCCCAGGGACAGATAACAATCCTGCAGGTTTGTTGACCACCAGAATGTCATCATCTTGATGGATGATTTCTATGTCATTTGTTGGTGGTTGGTAACTAAAATCAGCTGCCATATTATTTTTTTCTTTTGCCTTGGAAAGAGGCTTTGCGGGCGGCTTTTTTAGCGGCTTTTTTCTCTAGCATGATGGCCACTTCAGCCAGTTCTTTGTCCATCATTTCAGGGGTTTCCAAAGTCATTGGACCCATTTGACCGGTGCGGTATTCATTGATGAAAATTTTAGATACCTTGTCCAAGTCCACACGGCCACCTGCGCGCAAGGAACCACGTTTGGCGCCAATTTTTGCCAACAACTCATATTCATCCTGCGGCAACTGATCAAATTCAAACCGTTCTTTTAATAGCTCAGGATAGGTTTTGAGCAAATATTCCGCACCAAAAAATGCCACTTCTTCGTGGTCAACCACAGTGTCTTTAATGCCACCCGTGAAGGCCAAGCGAAAGGCTGAGTTTTGGTTGTCGAATTTGGGCCATAAAACGCCTGGTGTGTCATGCAAAATCACATTGTCACGCAGTTTGATGCGTTGTTGTCTTTTGGTCACGGCCGCTTCATTACCGGTTTGGGCGATGTTGCGTTCGGCGATGGCATTGATGATGGTGGACTTGCCCACATTCGGGATGCCCATGATCATCACTTGCACCGGTTTTTTGTTTTCTTCACGCTCAGGAAACATGGCACGCACCCAGTCAGGGATTTGTTGTACCAAATTAGGTTGATCTGAATTGACGGCATACGCGCGAATGGTTTTGTCTTGTTCAATACAATTGATCCATTCTCTGGTCAATTCAGGGTCGGCCAAATCGGATTTGTTGAGCAATTTGATACAAGGTTTGTCGCGCCTGATGCTTTGCAGCAAAGGATTTTGCGAACTGTAGGGCAGGCGTGCATCAATCACCTCAATTACCATATCCACTTCGGGCAGCAATTGACGAATTTCCTTTTGAGCTTTGTGCATGTGACCTGGAAACCAATTGATGTTCATGCGAATGACCTGAAAAAAAAGCGCATTTTACCGCAAAATTGAGAATCACACCTTGAAAACCATCCGACAAACCTTACTTTGCTGGCAACTTAATATTTATCACTCAGAGGTAATACGTGACTCAAACTGCTGAAAAATTTGAATTTCAAGCTGAAGTGAACCAAGTTTTGGACTTGGTGATTCATTCGCTGTACTCGAACAAAGAAATTTTCTTGCGTGAATTGATTTCTAACGCATCGGATGCTTGTGACAAGCGCCGCTTTGAAGCCATCAAGGACAATGCCTTGGGATCTGATGATTTGCACATCAAAATTGATTTTGATGCGGAAGCCAAAACAGTAACCATTTCAGACAATGGTATTGGCATGACGCGTGATGAGGTCATCAACAACATCGGAACCATTGCCAACTCAGGCACCAAAAAATATTTGGAGTCTATTGCTAAGAAAGACCGCGATGATGCCAACTTGATTGGCCAATTTGGTGTCGGTTTTTATGCATCGTTTATTGTTGCTGATGAAGTGGAAATCCGCACCCGCAAAGCAGGGGCTGAAGCTGGTGATGCCGTTGCTTGGAAATCTGATGGCAAATCAGCTTACACCTTAGAAGCGATTGAAAAAGATGAAGTCGGTACCGAAATCATTTTGCACTTGCGCGAGGAAGAAGGTGACTTTGCCGACAACTTCCGATTGAAATCTTTGGTGAAAAAATATTCAGAGCATGTGGCTTTCCCGATCAAAATGTTGGAAGTGACTTACCCTGAGAAAGACGACGAAGGTAATGAAATACCAGCAAAAACGCCAGAATACGAAGTGGTTAATGATGCCACGGCCTTGTGGAAAAAAGCGCCCAGTGATTTGAAAGAAGAAGATTACCAAGCGTTTTACAAACAAATTTCACATGACTTCAATGATGCGGCTTACTGGTCACACAATCACATTGAAGGCACGCAAAGTTACACCAATTTGTTGTTTGTTCCTTCAAAATCTCCTTTTGGCATGTTCCAAAACCCAGAAGACCGTGAAGGTTTGAAATTGTATGTGAAACGTGTGTTCATCATGGATGCATCGAAAGAGTTGATGCCTAATTATTTGCGTTTTGTTAAAGGCATCGTTGATTCCAATGATTTGCCATTGAACGTGTCGCGCGAAATTTTGCAAGACAATCCATTGCTTCAAAAAATCCGTACAGGTTTGGTTAAGCGTGTGTTGGGCTTGTTGAAAAAGAAAGCCGTTGATGCCGAAACTTATGCCAAATTTTGGACTGAGTTTGGTGACATCTTAAAAGAAGGTGTGGTGGAAGATTTTGCTAATCGCGAAGCAGTGTTAAAACTGTTGCGTTTTTCATCAACAGAAAATGACAACGCCGATGAAAATGTGGCCTTGGACGATTACATCGGTCGCATGAGTGAGTCACAAGACACCATTTATTATGTCACCGGTGAATCTTACGAAGCGGTTAAAAACTCTCCGCATTTGGAATTGTTCAAGAAGAAAGGCATTGAAGTGTTGCTGATGCACAACCGCATTGACGAGTGGATCATGAGCCATGTTACAGAATACGACGGCAAAAAATTCCAATCTGTCGCCAAAGGCAAGTTAGATTTAGGCGAAGACAAGGAAGAAAAGAAAGAAACACCTGAAGCAGCGAAAAACTTTTTGAATCAAATCAAAGAGAACTTGAAAGACAAGGTCAGCGACGTGACGGCTTCAAGTCGTTTGGTTGATTCAGCCAGCTGTTTAGTGATGGACGAAGATGCCATGGCGATTCACATGCAAAAATTAATGGAGCAAGCTGGCCAAGCCATGCCTGCACAATTGCCCGCTTTGGAAATCAATTTGGACCATGCTTTGGTTAAGCACATTGAGCAGGTGGCCGACGAAGATCGCTTTGCCCAATGGTCGGACATGTTGTTCCAACAGGCTTTGTTGGCCGAAGGTGGACAATTGAAGAACCCCGCTCAATATGTGCACCAGTTGAATCAATTGATGTTGGAAATTATGAAGTAAATTTATTTCAACATGCAAAAAATCAAAGCGTCACTTAGGTGGCGCTTTTTTTGTGACAGTGAAAATATGACTTACTTTAAATACTGTACAAACAAAAATAAAATATTTTCCTGAGATTTAGCCTCAGTCATTGGCACTTATTATTTGCTAAACCTCACAAATAAATGAACCCTTGATTAGGAAACTTTTCAAAAATACCGCCATCAAGGCGTTTGCTCAGGGTCACAAAATTGTCATTTAGCATACTTTTAAAATCATAAACCAGGGGAGAAGTATGAGTAAATCAATTCGCAATGTTACTGTGTTGGTAACATTAATCATCATCGTTGTTGCTTGCCTTTATTGGTACCAACAGTCAAAACAGGGTGAAACTTCATCCGAAAAAATTAATACGCCACCAAAAGTTACTGAAAATAAAACAGTAAAAAATAAGGCAACTCTAGAACAGGAAACCATAAAATCAGTATCGAAGCATTCGGCCTGTACTGCAGATCCAAACTGGTTCCCTCACAGTCAAACCCCAAGAACCAATGATGCCGCTTTTAAAAGTGTGAGCAATTGTGTTTTTCACCAGTGGGCTTGGCAAAATTTTCTATGGCTAACACAAGATGTAGGCGGTCAACCTCGATTTATGGGCTTTAAAAGCCCTGAGTCATTACTGGGGTTGGAAAGTGAAGGTTTTTTGCCTCGCATGACCAAGCGTGATTCTAATGGTTCTTTTGATGAGTTTTTACAAGCAGGAACTGATGGCATCTTTGTTGGTCATAACAACCGGGCTGTTTATTATTCGCAATATTTAGATGATACTTTTGTTCAGTTCATTGAAGACAATAATTTAACCAACCCAGGTGATTTACGTGCCTTGGTAGAAAAAGATCCCACCACATCTTTTCCCATCACGGGTACCGAAGGTGCTATGGAGTTGAAAGCTTCTTGGGTGATTGTTGGAGAGGGTGATGACACTTCGGGTATGTTCACCACTGAGACGAAAGTATCTAAATTAAAGAATGGTAGTGGTGGCATCGAGTTAGAAAGGGATCAGGTTGAATCCGTTACGGTTGCTTTGGTAGGATTCCACATTGGTGGTATTGTTGAAGGGCACCCTGAGATGATTTGGGCAACCTTTGAACACAATCGAAATGCGCCCAATGTGAAGCCTGGTATGACATTAGAAGAACCAGTTTCAGATCAAGATTTTACCTTTTATACCGCCAACACCACATTGGCAGACTGTAATGTTAATTATTCTTCTAGTAATAAACTGACATTGAATGAAGCCACCCAAGAACTTTCCCCCATTACCCAGGTTTGTAGACAATATCAATTTGGCAATGAGCAAGGCGTGAATGCCCAGAATGATGCCAATATTGCCAGTTTAAACGAGTCTGTGGAATCATTTTTTAATGAAGAGGATGTCTGGAAAAATTACCGAGAAGTGGGTGCCATATGGTTCAATAAAATTGATGGCTTGAAACCTGGTATGTCACTTGCAACCGATGAAAATTTAACAGGCTCTTTAAGATTATCAAATAGCACCATAGAAACATTTACGCAAGTGGCGACCACTGAAAATAATTGTTTCAGATGTCACAATTCCTTGCAGCAGTTACCTCAACCTCCAGGGCTTAAGCCGCTTCCAGCATCAAACCTTAATATCAGTCATGCATTGATGAATATTTATTTTTGGTCACAAGAAGATGCACAGCCAGTTAATTCAGCTTCAGGAGAAGAGTCATGAAATCATTTTTTAGAGTACACCCAAGTATCAATATGGCCAGAGTGGGCAGCAGTGAAGAATATTACATTGCTCCCGAAACCGCAGCGGGTGATTTATTGGACAAAGAAACTGGCGCTTTTGGTGGCATTCCCATTAAAAAAGGGACCGAAGATACACTCATAGATTCCAATGATTTTCGTGATGCAGAGCATAACCCTTTGCGTCAAGCCGCTCGGTTCCGGTTGTATGCCTATGACCATGAGCAAACAGAATATCCATTGCCTTCTGGTAAACAAGGTAAAGAAATCAAAATAGGAGATTCTGTCGGTGGAAAAATAATCAAAGACATCATTTGGACGGTACATCTGGCCAATAAAAAGAACAACAACTACACCATCACAGACACCATCAATGGGGTCCACAGTGAATACGGCATCGAATCATACAGCATTCCAGGGCATTTGCCACCCGTTAGGAATCCATCTTTTGGAAACGATTTAAATGATGAAAACAGGCGCAAACAATTGGTCATAGATGCAGGCCCTAGGGCATTGTTATCATCAACTGATGGCAACAGCACCATCCCTTTCAATGACTCTTCAGTGCCAAGTTATGTACAAGGTTCGAAAATTGTCACTACAGACAGTTATCCTGTCAGTTTCCCAGATGATCACTTCCAAATGTTCAATCCTTTAGGTGCAATTGACAGTTTAGGAATGATGACCATTGAAGCAGGGACGGGTCGCTTGATAGTTGCTGGAGGTTACGGAAAAGCCAGTGCCATCAAAGATGCGCAGGGTAATCCACCTAATTTATGTGATGCCATTGATAATGATGGTTGGTTTGATGACACCTCTGATGGTCCAGTGAGGGCAACTGTTGTGTTTGAAGATGGAACCACGTCAGAAGCGATTCATGGCTGGGTGGTTTGTACCGATCCAGGTTATGCGCCACAAACCAGAAACGTGGTCTCAACTTGGGATGACATCTATAATACTTGGGTTGAAGAACTGGGCATTTCTCCTGCCATTTACAACAATGGAACTTATTCCAGCGAATACACGCCAGGCTTTTATCAAGACATATTGCCTATTTTTCATGGCGCCATGTTGCAACAGTGGAACACCAACTTACCGCAGCAGGCCATCAAAGGCCACCACTACATGGCCAGCATAACACCATCTGATGACCCGGCTGCAAAACTGCCTAACTTAAAGGAGTTGATCAGAGACCCGAATGTGCCAGCAGAAAGTGACGAAGGTGTAAAAATGCCTTTGGCGTTGGGGGATGCGCAAAAGAGTTTCTTGTCATTAACCCCTACCCAGTATCATATGGTCAGTCAATGGTATGAAAAAAAATTCGTTGAAAACGGTCCCACTTTAGGGGGTGGTGAAAAATTAGATCGAGTGGTCATGGAAAACTGTTTGGGTGGTCGGTATTCTCCAGGTATAGATTTGACATTTATCGTCCGTGATGTCAATTTGTATCAGCAAAATTGGCAAGGAACCACAGGGCCTTTTCGCATCAATATGCAAGTGCTTGACTATGCCAAAGCGGTTCAAAATTCACCTTTCTTACAAGAAGGTTATGTGCCTTTGAGAACTGCACAGGTGGAGCCGGGAGATTTATGTAAATTCATGTCTCAGCCTTGGCATACCGACTACAACAGTTGTGCCACACATTTACCAGATCCAAACCCAGGTGAAAATGAAGGTGGTAACATCAACAACACCCTCTATTGGTCATGGCCAGCTCAAAGGCCAGTAACCGTCTATCCAGCTTCGGAATGCACCTATGATGCGGCGTCCGGAACTTGGAATTTGGGTGGGCAGTTGTACAGCGTTCGGGGTGATGTGGTTGATGGTGTGAATAAAACTGAAACTCCCTACAAGCAACAACAAGGTCGTTACCAATGCTATTTCGATTACGTCATGAATTGGCACAAAGTGGGATTTGTGATTCAAGGATCTCAAATTGATGATGGTCAGGGTGGTAACTACGGTGCTGATAAATTTTTAGAAGTCGCCAGTATGTTTAACAGCGAAGGAGACTTGGTCACCCCGTGGCCTCAAGCATCAAAGCCCGGTTATCAAGCGCCAACCGATTGTGGCCCTGAAGGCTCAGGTGGTTGCCCAAAGGGTGAATCTTAATTGAAGGCAATTGAAGTTGCGATTATTGGCGGTGGCCCTGCAGGCAGTGCCACCGCTTTATCGCTTATCAAGCATGCTTTCGCGGATGAGAAGCAATCAATCCAAGTCACTCAAGTGTGTGGCCCAAACAGTTTGCGAGATGCAATTGGCGAAACCATACCTCCCGCAGCAACCGTTGAATTGAGAAAGCTGGGTGTTTCGGATCTTCTCAGCAGTGATCATCATTTACCTTGCCCTGGTAGTCATTCAGTATGGGGAAACGAGGCCCCAGGATTTAATGACTTTTTTTTTACACCCATTGGAAAAGGCTATCATTTAAACAGAAGGGTCTTTAATGAGCAATTAAGGTCAGCTGCACAAGATCAAGGTGTAAACCTGTTAATTGATGCCAAACTGACAGGCATGTCAAAGAATAAAGAGGGGTATTCTTTATCAATAGAGCAGGGTGCTGAACTTTGTCACCGGCGAGCTGATTTTATTGTTGATGCCACGGGAATACAGGCAAAAATTGCACGTGCTTTAGGGGTGGCTAGAAACCAGTATGATACCGTGGTTTCGGCTTGTCATATTTTTGATTTAGCAGAGCAACCCAACCAACCAGCGCACACTTTGGTTTGTGCTGTTGATACAGGTTGGTGGTATGGCACCCAATTACCGAATCGCAAAGTGTTGATCAGCTTTTGTACAGATAAAGAAACATTGAAAGCCAGTCAAATCAACACAGCTGAGGTATGGTTTGAGAAATTGAATCAAAGTGGCTGGTTTATCGAAAACTGTGTATCGCAATTTGGCATGACAATTAACTGCCCTGATGCGATTGATTCCAGGGTTTCCCCGTCGGCCATCTTGTCTTGTGTCATTGGAGATCATTGGCTGGCTGTAGGTGATGCTGCTTCCAGTTATGATTCGATGACTTCAGCAGGAATCACCAAAGCTTTGGCGCAAGGTGTGGAGGCTGGTGCTGCCATTGCCAGTTGGCTGATTGCTGGAAATAAGCACCAATTGGCGTCTTATCAGCAAAACGTTTTTGATGCCTTCAACCAATATTTAAAATTACATCAAGAATTGTATGGTGCTGAGCAAAGGTTTTCGAACGAAGGATTTTGGCGGCGCAGGTTGTTTTCTATCCAATAAAGGGTTTTGTCAAAGCTCCCTGATTAATCGAAAGCCAATGTGTGTCCAGGCTTGGCCTGACTTTTCATAGCTGACATCGCCTGCACCTTGTTGTCCTGACAGCCATGATTGACCTATGGTTGGGTGTGAATCACATTGACTGCCTTTTGTGAACAGCGACTGGATTTTGTTTTTCTTTTTACACCCTTGTAACCATTCTCTGACATTACCTTGCATACCAAAAACCGCATTGAAGCTGTCAAAGGATTTCACCGGTGCTGTTTGTACGTAACCATCTTGGCAAGGGTGTCTTTGTTGTTTGATTTTTAAGTGTTGGGTTTCCGTTCCTGCCACATTGTGTTGGCCACATGTCGTGGGTTTTTGGTTTTTGGCGGCAAGCCATTCTTGGGCATTGGGTAAGCGGTATTTGTGGCCTGTTTTTTGTGATAACCAATGGGCATAGTCAGTGGCCTGTTGCCATGTGACACATACCACTGGGTGGTTGTTCTTTTGGGCAAAGCCTGGGTTTGACCAAGTTTTGCTGCTGAAGCGCAAACTCGATGTGGTTGGGTTTTTACAGCGTACAGCTTGCAAAGCAGTGGCGTTGGCAAAACGCCTGAATTGTTGGACGGTGACTTCTGTTTCGGTCAATGCCAGGAAAGGCATATCAGCAAGAATCACAGTGGTTAAATCATTGGGGTGGTGCTGTGTGGTTTGTCTTGTTTTGGAGGTTGTTTGTTGCTTGGCAGCGAAGGCAACATCAGGCCACAAGGATTGCATTTGTTGTTGGGCTTTGAGCGGGCGCTCTGCATATTGTGCCTTCAGCTCTTGACTGAATGATTCTTGGATGGCATTGATGCGCGATAGCAGCTGGTCATGTTGTGTGGTGGACAGTTGAGTTTGGGTTTGGTTGATGAGCTGGTACCACGCCAATGCTTCTGAAAGTTCAGTTTGATGTAGTGCTTTTAAGCTGCTTTCGTTTAATTTGCGGATATAGGTTTCTGCCACAGTCACACTGTTTTCAGGTTGGGTGGTCAGGTGAAAAAGCAATTTGTCCAACAGCAGGCTGGCCACCTCGGGTTGCCATGCTTGGGTCAATTGTTCCTTGAGTAATGTCAGTGCTTGGTTTTGATTGATTGGGTCTAATTCAATGTAGTCATTATCATGGCTCACTTTCCCTGAATTGCCTGAGCTGATGAACTGTGTTGGTTGATTTTGAGCGGAATGATTCGCAGGCTCGGTTGTTGTATCAGGCCACAGCCAAATGACAAAAAGTAAAAGCAAAACACTGCCCAATGCCATCCAGCCATGTTTTTGTTTCAGCTGTGGTCTGCTGTGCGTGATGCTGTGCTCATTATTAATGCCAGCTATGGCGTGTTTCAATGCCTGGGCATTTGGGTAGCGCTTGTTGGGCTTTTTTTCTAAACATTGGCTGATGACAGCTTGCCAGTGCTGTTTATTTTTAGCCAAGGATTGAGGTGTTTGTGAAACATGGGCCAGCATCAATGCCAATTCTTCTTTTTCATTGAAGACTGGCTTGCCTGAAACCACTTCGTATAACATGGCACCCAAGGCATAGATGTCTGATCGAGCATCAACTGATTGTGATTGTGCCTGTTCAGGACTGATGTAATTGAGACTGCCCACTATGCTGTTGTCTTTGGTCCATTTTTTGTGTTGGTCACTGATGGCGATACCAAAATCAGCAATCTGTGGGTGACCAAAGGCATCAAACAAAATATTTTCAGGTTTCAAGTCTCGATGAATCACACCATGTTCATGAGCAAAAGCCAAACCATCGCACAAGGCAGTAAAAACAGATTTGATGTGCTCATCATCCTGCCAGTGAACAGCGGTCAAATCACCGTGTGTGAGATAGGGCATCGCATAAAACAAGGTGCCATCAGCCAAATGACCCACATCATATATGCTCATGATGTTGGGATGATAGAGTTGGGCTATGGTTTTGGCCTCATGTTCAAAGCGAGCGATGGAATGAGATTCGTCAGCGACAACGGGACGCATCACTTTCAAGGCCACTTCCCTATGCAGAGACTGCTGTTCAGCCAGATAGACCACCGACATGCCTCCTGCACCAATCTGGTGTTTGATTTGATAGCCAGGTACAATTACGGAGGGATTACTCATGGGCTTATTTTAGCTTAAAAAGCAACATAATAAAGTGCTGGTTCAAAAGTTGACGATTGTGGTCAGTTGTTGTCACTAATTTAATTTTATGGGCCTTGAAAATTTAAGTTCACCCTTTCAGTTGTCAATAATTGTAACGTTTTTGTAAATAGTCCTTGCTTCGCTTTCTTATGTGCTCGCAGTTACTATAATTGAATTCATGATACAAACGTATAGAAATAAACCATGAGTTCAACAGTCAGTCCAACTTTTTCCAATCAAAAAATTAGTCCAGTGCTGTGTTCTGAATGCCAGAAAAAAATAACTAAAGAAAAGGCCGACAATCTCAGTTTCTTTGAATTGGTCATGACAGTCCACCACTGCAACAACTGCCAAAAGGCGACCAGTAAAAAAATTAAATTTGCTTAACCTCTGTCACACCTGAACAGCACATGGCATCTTCGATATAATGGTGCCATGAATCCTTTATCAATGGCTGTGGTTTCAGCTCCATCAATTTCAATCGATACAACCCTTCGTTCAGCTACATTTGGTGATGTTTATTTCAACAGCAACCAAGCCTTAGAAACCGGCACTTACGATTATTTAGCTGGCAATGATTTGCC
>JAUIHY010000201.1 GCA_030432115.1 Gammaproteobacteria bacterium
CGGTCAAAAGGGGCTTGCCAAGGGTTGGCTGTCAAAATGGTGGCCAAATCATTGTCGCTTTGTACTGCTTTCAGCACCAAATACAGTTGTGTGGCTTTATTGTTTTTGGGTTGTGTTGATTCGGGTGCCTGGTATCCAGGTATGCGCAGCCAAGTGGCTTCGGGGTTCATGTTGTTCATCAGCTGCTGCCAATAATATGGCAGGTTGATATATAGTTTGAAATATTCGCTGGCTGAGGTGCGTTTGTTATTGTCTTGGAAGGCGTCAATCAAAGGCAGGTCAATCAAGCGCCAATCATCTAGGTTCATGCCGTCTGAAAATTGGATTAAAAACTGTCCGGCAGTGAGGTGTGAATTGATGGTGGGGAATGCTGATAATGGCATACTCGGCGTTTCCCATGCCGTTTCCCATTGACTGAGCAGCTGTTCATTTGATGCAAAAGATCGGGTCATTTGCCAAGCCGTTCGGGTTAAATCCACAGCGGTTTTGATGTCTTTGTTTTGTTGTAAAAACCGAGCAATATTCGTTGCATCTTGGGCGGTGAATTGTGGCTTTTCCAAGTCGTCAACTTCTTGGCCATGCACCCAAGCGGTGAAGCATGTGAAAAAAATAATGAGATAAACTTTCATGGGGAAATTGTACCAAAGGCCACGTACATTGTGCTTGAATTGGCAGAAAAAATTCATCGCGTATTGTCTTTTTCAAAATCCTCTGCACGGATGGGTGTTTGATAAATCATCCAGAGAGAAAGCAACAAAGCGCACGCAGACAGCCACAACAATCGGCGCCAGACTGAGCTCATGGGTTGAATTAACTCAATTTCATTGACGAAAATGGTTTCGCAAGCACCATTGCCTTGATCGGTTCTGATAATACTGGTGCCTCGTTCATAGCCCAGCGGATTGACATAATGTGACAGCCAACCCTTGATGCGAATTTGATCGCCTATTTTGACTTGGTCAATTTGTGTGCGCACCGCTTCATCCAATGCCAACAAATGGTTGTTAGACAATTGGTGGTGGTCAAAAGCTTGCCACACTTGGTGACTTTTGCTGCTGTAATTGCAGGTGAATTGCCCATTGCTGAAAGACATGTGTTGCAACAGTTTGGGATCAGCCGTTTTGCCCCACACCAGACAAAAGTCAGCGACATTCAGGTGGTCTTTGCTTAAGTCATGCAACATGGTACTGCCATCGGCGTCGTGAAGGCGGAAAGAAACCACCAAACCATACAATTCATAATCATATTTGGGCAAGATTTTATAACCTTCATTGTTGTAACTGGCATCGAATGCGGGTCGTTGCATCAGGCTTTGCACAGGTTCTTGCATCAATTCTGGGGCAATGGCTAATTCATCAGGAAAATCATTGCGCTTGAAGAAAGACAAGATCAACACAAAAAAGCTGAACAGGGCGATGGCAGGTGATAGTCTTTGCATGGGCCTATGTTACTATAGCCAAGCAAGCAGGGGTTTATTAAAAAACTGGCCATTGTCGATTTATTTTGATTCAAAACAATTTAAAATAGCCCAATTGCGGATTCTCAATACAGGAACAACATGAAACAACTGAAAATCATCACCACCGGTGGCACCATAGATAAATTGTATTTTGACGATTTGAGTGAATACCAAATAGGTAAACCCGTGATTGGAGAGTTATTGCAATCGTTTCATGTGGGGTTTGACTTTGAAGTGGTACCATTGTTGAAAAAAGATTCCATTTACATCAATGACGATGACCGTGAATTGATTCGTAAAGTCATTGAAAAGTCTGATGAGACTCATTTCCTGATCACCCACGGTACAGACACCATGGTGGATACCGCTAAATACCTACAAGGCATCGAAGGCAAAACCATCGTTTTGACGGGTGCTTTGACACCTGCACGATTCAACTCCACCGACGCCATCTTTAACATTGGTTGTGCTGTTTCTGCGGTGCAAACCCAGCCAAACGGCGTGTGGGTGATCATGAGTGGTTTGGTATGGGACCCTGAAAAAGTCCGAAAAAACCGCCAAGCCAATCGATTTGAGGAGGCTTAACATGGCTGATATCCTGCGAGTACATCCAGACAACCCGCAATCCAGAAGCATTCGGGCAGCAATTACCACAGTGAGAAATGGTGGATTGATTGTTTATCCGACAGATTCAGGCTATGCCATTGGCTGGAGCATGGACAATGTCAAAGCGGCAAAAATTGTGTCGCAAATAAAGGAAATTGACTCACAACATCATTTCACCATGATGTGTGCCAATATTTCGCAAATGACAGAATTTGTGCTGTTGGACAATGTGGCTTTTCGTTTGATCAAGCAACACACACCCGGGGCTTATACTTTTATTCTTGAGGCCACCCGCCGGGTGCCGAAAAAGCTCCAACACCAAAAACGCAAAACCATAGGTGTGCGCATCGCCGACCATGCGGTGG
This sequence comes from Gammaproteobacteria bacterium, assembly GCA_030432115.1. Lineage (GTDB taxonomy): Bacteria > Pseudomonadota > Gammaproteobacteria > Xanthomonadales > Marinicellaceae > Marinicella. The sequence continues at coordinate 2,431 of JAUIHY010000201.1, forward strand.
TGGCTGCTTTGTTAGACGAATTGGGCGAGCCCATGATGACATCGACTTTGGAGTTTCCTGACATTGATATGTATGAGTTGGATGTGGATGACATCAACCTCAAGGTAGGAAACCGTGTCAACAGCATCATCAGTGCCGGTTATACGGCGCAGGAGCCCACCACGGTGATCGACCTGTCTGATGGCGAAGTGACGGTGGTCAGAGAAGGCAAGGGAGCGATTGATTTTGTCTGAATCAGAGACAGCAACAGACAAAAACAAAGAACCGGCACAACAGGAAATGCCATTTGCTGTGGTCGAAGGCAAGCCATACACCACCATGCCCACAGATTTGTATATCCCGCCAGATGCGTTGGAAGTGATATTAGAGGCCTTTGAGGGTCCATTGGATTTGTTGTTGTACTTGATCAGGCGCCAAAATTTAGACATATTGCACATACCGATACTGGACATCACCAAACAATATGTGGAATACATTGAGTTGATGCACCAATTGAATTTTGAGTTGGCGGCTGAGTATTTGGTGATGGCAGCCATGTTGGCGGAAATCAAATCTCGCATGCTGTTACCCAAACAACAAGATGAAGAAGATGAAGAAGGCGATCCGCGAGCCGAATTGATTCGTCGTTTGCAGGAATACGAACGCTTCAAACAAGCGGCTGAAGAAATTGACCAAATACCTCGCTTGGACCGTGATTTTCAGGTGGCATCGGCCTATTTGGACAAACAAGGGTTTGAACGGGATGACGAGACCATCGACCTGCGAGATTTGATGATGGCATTCAAAGAAGTGATGGCAAGGGCAGACTTGAAAGTGTCGCATGAGATTGAGCGTGAAGTGCTGAGTGTTCGAGACCGCATGGGTTTGGTGTTGGAGGCATTGATGTCAGCCAAGACGGTTCGTTTTGGTTCTTTGTTCAGCAAAGCAGAAGGCAAACAAGGGGCTTTGGTGACTTTTTTGGCGGTTTTGGAACTTTTAAAGGCACAATCATTGGAATTGGTGCAAAATACACCCTTTGGTGAGATTTATATCAAAAGCGCAGGACAGTAAAGATGGAAGTGAGCGAATTAAAACACATCATTGAAGCGGCTTTATTGGCAACAGATGAACCCCTGTCTATCAAAAGGTTGTTGCAACTGTTTCCTGAGCAAGAACTGACATCCAACGACATCAATCAAGCGATTTTGGCTCTGGAAGCCGATTACCAAGGTCGCGGCGTTGAATTGAAAAAATTAGCCAGTGGCTACCGTTTACAAACCACTGAGGCGATGCAACCTTGGTTGTTGAATATGTGGCAACAAAGACCCAAGAAGTTGTCTCGTGCTTTGCTTGAAACCCTTGCACTGATAGCTTACCGCCAGCCCATCACCCGTGGTGAAATTGAAGAAGTGAGGGGTGTGGCGGTGTCGAGTAAGATTGTTCATTATTTGATGGACAAAGAATGGATCAGGGTATTGGGCTACCGTGATGTGCCAGGAAAGCCGGCCATGTTAGGCACCACCAAAACCTTTTTAGACCATTTTAATTTAACCTCTTTACAAGATTTACCCTCTTTGGCTGAAATCAAAGACATAGAAACCTTGGAACCAGAATTGGCTTTTGAAACTGCTGATTCTGAACAACAAACACAGGAAAGTGATGAGCATGAAGAATAAAGATCAAGAATTGCGTGACGATGAAACCTCAGCGGTTGATGAGGATGCGTTGCCCAGCGAGCGAATTCAAAAAACATTGGCGCGCTGTGGTCTGGGGTCTCGCAGACAAATAGAAGCCGCCATCAAATTAGGCCAAATCACCATCAACAGGGAGCCCGTGACCTTGGGTCAAAAGCTACAAGTGGGTGATAAAATTGCTTGGAAAAACCGTGCTTGG
>JAUIHY010000202.1 GCA_030432115.1 Gammaproteobacteria bacterium
ATACTGTGGGTGAAGCTGATGTGAATCAAAAAGAGGAGGGAAATATTGGGGGCGAAACGGAAGATGGGTTGCAGAATAAATTGCCAATGACAAAAGCACCTGTTCCTGCGCAGTTGTTAGCCACACCCTCACCAAACTCTATCATTGATGCAGAAGTAGACAAAAACGAAACCATCAAATCCATGGGCTATGACTGGCAAGTTCAACGCATGATTCCAGTGACTGTGCCTCGAACATTGGTTCAAGCACACCGAAATGTGCTATTAAAAATTGCCATAGATCATAAGGGGCGGGTGGTGGATGTGATGCCAGTGGTTGATAACACTTCAAAAGCGGTCATACGCCACGCCACTCGCTTCATCAAACAATGGCGTTTTGAGCCGCCCTTGTCTAAAGGCATCAACCATGGTTTGTCACGCGTTTTCAAAGTGGAGTTATCGGCACAAAGTTAACGTGAAGGGGTTCACAATTTGTGTCCAAAAGCGTTAACCGCCCATTCAGTGGCCACCTGTATCATAGGAACTCAATCTTAAGCGAGGTGTGTTATGAAAAACGTAATGTTGATGTTGGCGCTGGTTGCCAGTGCCGACCAAGTGTCTGCCAAAGATGACAACATTCATCAAGAGGTTTTACATTGTGGTACTGAGGGCTGTGAAGTGGTTTGTCATGAGCCAGGAAACCGTTGGGACAGTTATTTATTGGCCAAAGAAAAAATTGAAGTGACTTACTTTTTGCAAACTGGCGTGAAACAATTGAAAGCCGAAGTGGAAAAAGGACAGTACACCATTTTGGATACCCACCCAGAGTGGCAATCTTGTCGCATAACCGGTGTTGTTTCATCACCTTGATGCAGAAACAGTGATAAAACGTTAAAATACGGTCATTATTCATGAGTATAGAAAATGACCGTATGTCCTTATGCTTTGGTGCTGAGCTGTGCCAAATGTCCCATTGTAAAAATTTGTCCTTTGAAATCGGTGATTGGTGATGCGCCCAAGAAAGCAGCACCCAAGGATCAAAATGAAATAGCAGCTCAAAAAGACGATAAAGGTGATTCATGATTGCTTATATTTACCGTTCAAATAAAAAAGAAGGGGCTTATTTGTATTTGGCTCGTGGTAAAACCATGGAAGATGTGCCGCAAGAATTACGGGTGTTGATTGAGCCTTGTGTGCAGGTGATGCAGTTGAACTTGGCCAAGCGTGACAAATTGGCATCAGAAGACATCAATCTGGTTAAAGAAAATTTAAATGAGCAAGGCTATCATTTACAAATGCCACCCAAAGTGGTCAATGATGTGCTCAGTTACGGGGATTAATCAGCTGATTGTACCCAAGCTTGACTGATTCAAGCTTGGGTACAATCTGTTTTACTGGGCGTCAATTTCACTTTTTAATTGTTTCAAAGCGGCATTGATGGCATCTACGTCCATGTCATTAACATACTCAGCAAACAACATGCTACCGTTTGCATCTTCAAAGCAACCGTAAAAGTGTTTGAAATTTTCCATGTTAGTCAACATGCTGCCAAAGTAGTCATATTCGGCGGCTTTGATGATGGGGCCCAATTCAGCACGGTCATAGCAGCCTTTGATTTGGCTTTCAGCCAGTTCTGCACAACTGGAAACAGGGTTGCTCAACGTATCACACATATCAATCAAGTCGAAGCGCAGATCAATGGGTGATTCAAATACCGCAGCACCATTGTCTTCATAGCGAAAACATGCGATGAATTTTTCTTCTACCTGTGGTTTGAGTTCATAATATTGTTCATCTGACATGTTGTCCCAATCGTATTGATCCATTTCGCTGTATGACCAACAGGCATCAATTTGGTCTGAGACTGCGTCTTCACATTCACCGTTGCCCATGCAGGCCTCTTCTGGGCTGTAACCAGCATAAGCTGCTGCTGCCATCAACCCCCCTATTTTAAGGAATTTTAACAGGCCAAATTTCTTGGCTAAAAACAACACACCGACCAAACCAGCAACAATCACGCCGCCAAATTGTTTGATGAAGCCGAGCACCACATGTTCGTTCTTATCTGCGTTGTTTTCAGGTGGTTTTTCTTCATCCAAATCTTGTTCTGTGGTTTCCTTTTTTTCATAAACCATGGCAGGTTTACTCAAATCCACATAAGCTTGTTTTTCTACTGCGGGAGCAGGTGCTTCTTCATCCGCTTCTGCTGTGGCTTTTTCTTCGTCAATAGGCTCTAAATCCCAGCTTGGCGAATGGACGTTGGCCGCTGCTTTTGGGTTGTTTATTTTGTCTTTGGTTTCCTCACTGGCAGAAGTTGCTTCCTTTGTACTGGTTTGTTCTTCCGTTTCTTGTTCTTCATTTTCCTCAGCCATGGGTTCAAGACTCAAGTCAGCGGTGTTGTGCTTAGGTAATTCATTAGCAACCACTGGTGTGGGCTCGACTTCAGGTTCAGCTTCAGCTTGGGGTGTTGCTGCTCTTTTCGCTTGTACTTTGGCCATTTGGACGCGTTCTAAACGCATCATCAAACCCAGGTCCTCAAGGGCTGCTTTGAGCTTATAAGCTTTCACATGTTCGGCCCCTGGATGTAAGGTGACTTCTTTTCCAGCAGTTAAGATTTTATTGGCTTTGGTAACTGACATTTTGAACTTATCAGCAAACCTTTCTGTGATCAGTGTTCGGTTGCTGTCATCTGCCAATTGGCCAAGGTATATGACTTTGAATTTTTGTTCCATGGTTCGCCTCTCTTTTTTGCGAATCACTTTACTTAATTTAACAATATTTTACAACCAAAGCATATACCAAGAATTAGATATGCTCTTGTGCCACATGATAAGCTTGCTCTGGATTTGGCTTAGCCATCAATTGGTGACAAATTTTTGCCACATGGTGTACCTCCGCCAATTGTCCGCTACTGTGCAATGAAGTCCAATGATCCACCAAAGGAAAATCGGCTTTGTTTTGTTGGCGAATGTGTTGTTGCATCCCAGTGTCCATGACACCTGGGTTGATGACCATGCTGTTGATAGGTTGGGGTTGGCGCTGTTGTTCAAGGTTAAATGTCAAAACCAAGCGTTCTAATGCTGCTTTGCTGGCGCAATACAAAGACAAACCCTCAATGTCACGACGGGCAGCACCAGAGCTGATATAAGCCATACATTTCTCGGCCTGGTGTTGTTGAAAGGCCTGGCTGAAATGATGAATCAGCATGATCGCACTGCTGATGTTGATGTCAATGTGTTGTTGGATGTCGTGGCTGTTGGCTTTGCCAATGCCACCAAATGGTGACAGGCTGGCGGCATTGATGATGAGGTTGATCTTAGGTCGGTGTTCATCTTTGTGTTGCTCGAACAGGGTCCTGAATGTTTTGTTGGCGGATTCAACATCAGAAAAGTCACAATCAACATGTTGTTCACCCTGTCCGCTGCGGGACAACTCCATCACATCCCAAGCGGCGGCATGGAACTCCTCACACAAGGCTTTACCTAAGCCTTTGGAACCACCGGCAATAAATATCAAAGGTTTCATATTTTTTGATAGAAAAATAAGCTATCTTAGTTTTTTTAATGGCATAAACACAAGGGCCATAAAAAAAGCCACAACGTGTGTGGCTTTTTTATCAGAAGGGTGGGCTGAAATCAGCGCCAAACCCTGAATTCTGCATAACAATTGTTTTTGACGAAGAGTTCACCAAAACGGTTGACACCCCAATTACCTTTACAGGGGTATTTGCCTTTGCTGATTTCACGTTTTAGTTCTACTCGGTTGAAATTTTTCGCTTTACAAATTTTCATTTGTTTGCTGCGAGATTTACATTTGACATCAAAATAACTGCTTTGATAGCCATTGTCATAGTGGCCTTCATCATAATCTTCAAAATCATATTCTTGGAACCCAAAACGGGCTTTACAACCATTTCTGACCCAGATGCCTCTGGGGTCATAACCCCAGTTACCGCGGCAAGCATTGCCTCTGCGATTCAAAACTTCCAATAATTCCACATGGGCCAGCTCTGGAACCTGGCAGTATTCAACATAACTTCCATTCGAAAGGCATTCCAATGTGTTTATGTCGTCACCATGGTCATAACCGTTTCCATAACCTGGGTTGTAGCGGCTGATGCGGAAATCGGCTTTGCAGCCACGTGCCACCCAAATTTCAGACTGGTTGTGGCCCCAATTGCCTTGACAGTTGTAGTGGCTTAATTGGTGAATCAAAGTGACTTGTGCATTGCCTAAATTACCGACACGACAACTGTTTCTTCTCATACCATAGGATTCACAGCGTACAAAGTCATCGTCTCTGTAGTTATTACCCCAGTGGTG
>JAUIHY010000203.1 GCA_030432115.1 Gammaproteobacteria bacterium
GCATTCACATTTTTGTTGTTTTCCTACGGTGTGTCTTTGTTCCTGTCACCGGTGGCGGCATACACCATCGGTTTTGTTTTTGCGCTGACTTTATTTTTCCTCGATCAGGCCATTATTGGTTCCGATTGGGCTTTGCGCAACCCGTTCAAAAAGGGCATTCCTTGGCGGATGATGTTGGGTTTGATACCTCGCTTGGCTTATTCCCTAATCATAGCCATTGGCTTGGCGACTTTGGCGGAAATTTCTTTGCAGGCCAATGCCATTGATGAACAGATCCAAAAAGACGTGGTGCAAAACAACCAAGAATACTTCGAGCGCATGGGGGCTTATGAAACGGAATTGGACACAACTGTGGATGCAACGGCTTTGAAAATTGAGCAGGCAAGGAAACAGATCACAGACATCAGCACGCGCCAAGAAATGATTAAAAATGCCGATGAAGCTTATGATGAACAAACCATAGCCAGCAGCATAGATCATTATCAAGTGGCATTGGAAGAACTGCAAAAAGATCAGAAAAACACCATCAATGCCATAGGTGGTTTGAATGAGCGTTTGAACCAAGCACGCACAGATTATCAATATTGGTTTAATGAAGCGATTTTGGAGCGCACTGGCAAAGACGGTAGGGCACCAACTGAAGGCCCTAAATACCAAAGGGCGGTCAAAACCTATACAGAACTGGAACAATTGATGCCTATCATTGAAGCAGACATTGCCAGTAACAAAGAACGTTTGTCATTGATTGAAACGGATATTTTGGCCACCACCGAACAGCTGAACGATTTCCAACTCAAAAGCAATGCGCTGAGTGAAAAAGAAACCCAAGTTACAGTCAACGATGACCAGTTAACTCAACTGAACACAGATTTGACGGCATTAGAGCAGTTACAGACCCAACAAATTCAAGACAAACAAACCAAACTGGCCGAATACCGAACCAAGTTAATCAATGATGGCTTGTTTTATGAGCAAAAGACAGGTTTATTAACCCGCTATTTGGCTTTGAATAAAATCCATGCTGACCCACAATTGGGAGAGGTGGCGACTTTGTTCAGTTGGATGCTTAAGATATTTTTTGTGGCCATAGAGCTGATGCCAGTAATCATCAAACTGTTTTTCTCACCATTCAGTTTTTATTCTTTGAAAATGTACCGCAAGATGCAGGTGGCTTTGCTTGAAGAGCAGGCCTTGTTGGAAGCAGCTGAGCAGCAATACCGAGACGGTGAATTGCCAATTGATCCGCCTTTGATTACTGTAGAGCAGAAAATTTAAACACATTGCAAACCATCATTACGGCAGTTTGGTCTGTGATCTTTGTGGCGCTGATGTCCATTGGTGTGACCGATTATCCATGGAAGAAAGGTGATGACAGCTTGGCCTTGCTAAGGGGGAAAGCGCTTCTCGAACCCATCAATGATGCCGATGTACATCTGGCCTTGATCGCCTTAAAGCAAAGCGATACGATTGCAGCAGAGCGTGTTGGAGTGAATGCGAGAAAATCACCAGAATACCAAGCGATGCAGTTGTTACAGTCTGAGGTCAATGCAGAAAGGTATTTTAAAGCTTTAATCAAAGAGGATAACCCCACAGCCCAAGTTTATGGTTTGTTGGGTTTGCAGGTGATTGGCAGCGAAAAATCCGTTGAATTTTCACCTTATTTTCAAAACAGTTCAGCGAAGATTTATACGTTGAGTGGGTGTCTGGCAAACCACAAAACGGTATCAGATTTTAATTTCGCGCAATGGGCCAAGTATTATCAAAATAATTGAACAGTCTCTGTTGAGCAGCAATCCTATTCTTTTATAATGCCTTGATCATGTAAGTTCCAATAGCCTGGGGTGAGATCAGGTGTCTTGTAGCTTGAAGTAGGATGAGCACATTGACAATCTCAGCATGTCACTTGTTGAAGCCGGTCTCAAGTATGTGACAAAACTCTTGGCAGGATTTTCAGGGTCATTCCCAGTCCAAAGGATCCACTTGGTAATACTTTTTCAATTCCTGATACAAATCGGGGTGTTTGCGGTTGAATGTTTTGGGCTGTTCAAAAAAATGTTCAGAAATAACAGCAAAAAACTCTGCCGCATTGGTGGCGCCATAATGATTAAAAAATGACCGCCTTCTACATTTGGCTTTGACTTTTAAACTTTTAAATTCTTTGCCTAAAACTTTGGCCCAGGTTTTGATATGGCCATGTTCTAACATCGGTGTTCCATCGCCAACGCCATCTTCTTGGTCTAATTGATGGGCAAATTCATGAATCACTAAATTGCTGCCATCTTGATCATTTTTTCCCCCATGCAAACTGTGTCCCCAGGATAAAACCACAGGCCCTCGTACCCAAGATTCACCCAAGTTGCCTGCATGTGCACTGTCATGGTTGGGGTTCACAAAAGCGGTTGGATAGACCAAAATGGTTTTTAAATGAGGAAAATAGTTGGTTTTGCGATTGAGTAGCAACAAACAAGCCTGTGCGGCAATCACCACCCGCATTTCATCTGTTATTTCCAGACCTTGATGCCCTTCAAAATATTTTTCAGATAAAAATACATTGATATGCCCTTTCAATTGCTGTTTTAATGTTTCTGGCAGCTTGTTATACAGTTTGATGTGGTCACGGATGTGTTGTTCCCATACAGCTGGGAAATCCAGGTGAAACAATGCAGTTCTTCTGCGTTTTTTGAATGCTGCAATGGCAAACATCACAGCAATCAAAAGTAGCATAACAACAATAAAAACGAGGGCCAGTTGGTTGCTCATTTGATAAACAGGGGTTGAAAAATTGCTGAAATTATATGCGATTGATGAAACACATTTTTCCATTTATCGTAAACTCTACCAAAATAATGAAGTGATGGCTTATGTCTGTGCGCCCTTGGATGACGCCAATTGTTTAATAAGTTTTGACTTGTTAATGGAACGATTAAAAGATGCTCAAAGGCGGCGTTGTGATGTGATTTTTTATGATGATCAGCCTGTTGGGTTAATTGATGCCAAGCATGATGCTATGCACGGCTTGGTTGAAGTGGGGGTGTTGTTGTTGCCTTTGTTTCAAGGAAAAGGGGTGGCGCAACGGGCACATTCACAATTATTTGAGAGATTGAAGGCGGCACAATGGCCTCAGCGTTTTTTGGCACGATGTCATCGTGAAAACCACAAAGCATGTCATTTATACCACAGTTTGGGATTTAATGAAATTTCAAAAAATACTGAAAAAATAAAGAGATGGGAGAAAAAGTGAATGTCGAATAATAAGAAAGGATCATTGGTGAATGTGGGTTTGGGTATGACTTTAGGAGCGCACATCACACCGTTATCGAGAACCTTTATTGAGCAGGCCGATGTGGTGTTTGTTTCGGCTTCCAATCGCTTGGTGGAGCAGTGGGTTGAAACCATGAATAAAAACGTCATCAGTTTACAAGGCTTTTATCAAGAAGGAAAATCCCGATTACAAACCTACCGTGAAATGACCGAAGCCATTTTGACTGAAGTGCGGGCAGGAAAATCTGTGTGTGGTGCATTTTATGGGCACCCTGGTGTGTTTGCCTTGCCACCGCATGAAAGCATCAAACAGGCGCGAGCAGAAGGTTTTAAGGCTCATATGGAGCCTGGGATTTCAGCAGAAGATTGCTTGTATGCCGATTTGGGTATTGATCCAGGTAAGCATGGTTGTGCGCATTTTGAAGCCAGTCAGTTTTTGTTTAACCACAGGCCGTTTGATCCAAGCGCTTATTTGGTGCTGTGGCAAGTGGGGATAGCTGGAGACAAAAGCCTGAAAGTGTTTGAAACTTCTGAAAAGAAAAGACAACTGTTGGTGAATTTGTTGCTAGAAACTTACCCTGAAAATCATGTGGTGACTTTATATGAGTGTGCCGTATTACCCATTGAAGAAACTTGGCAGCTGGATGTGGCATTGAAAGATTTGGCCAAGCAAAAAATGAGCATGAAGACCACGTTGCTTATTCCGCCCTGCTGTATGAAAAAACCGAGGTCAGAAGTGATTGATTTGGCACAACAAATCAATTGAATGTGTTGTTCATTTTTGTTAGGATTTAACAGTAATTGACAATTTATTCAGGGGTGCAATGTGAATCTTGTTCAAGTTTTGGCGCAATTAGGTGGAAGCTGTTCCTTAAAACAATTTCAATCCATCAAACAAATGGCTGAGGCCAATCGCCTCAGTGAAGAATTTATCATGGCTTGTTCAATGCAAAGTAAGGAATTGATTTGTTTGGTTGAGCCTGAAGATGAAGATTAATGCTTTGAATG
>JAUIHY010000204.1 GCA_030432115.1 Gammaproteobacteria bacterium
CGTCAGCATAGGGGTTGCGGCGACTGATTTGATCACTCCAAAGGTGAGAGAACCAGCACAGGGCCATAAACATCAATATTGCCGAGCCAATTTTTCCTGTTCTTGGTGAGTCAGGTCCAGTGAACCCAATTAACCAAAGGAGCAAAGACATGCCGCCAACAAGGGCGGCATATAGGTTATAAGGTGACATCAGTTTTTGATGCCACCTGATCGTGTGGTTGACGGGTTCATTGCATGGCCAAAGTCATGTCCCAGCCCAGTTTTTTGGCCATTTTATCGGCTTTCTTTTGGTACTTTTGGGCTTTCTTGTCATTGCCATTAAGGCTTGCCAATCGGCTCATCTGTTGATACCAGGTGACGCCGGCTTTGCGTTCACTTTTGTAATCATTCAGCATGGTCTGGGCCAGTTTGATGTCCTCTTTTGTGGGTGTTGATTGAGACAAAAGGAATTCACTGTAATCTAATTGTGACTCAGGATTGCCAGCTTCGGCTGACTGTTTCAGCCAAGTTTCTGGCGTTTGATTGGTGTTGTTTAAGTTGTTGTACTTGGTTAACAAGCGGTGAACTTCTCTTGCAGATTTGTCATGGCCTTGCTTGGCTGCATAAACAATCCAATCAACAGCCTTTTGTTTTTCAACACGGCATCCTTCGCCACGCAATATGTTTTTCCCTAACAGGTATTGCGCATCAACATGACCATTTTGGGCGGCCTTAAGTAACCATTGATTGGCTTCATCTTGAGTGATTTTCTGGTCATCTGGAACGAGGTGTGAACGGGCTGCGACCGCATAAATATACTGTGCGTCAGGGTGGTCATCTGAGGCATACGTTCTGAGCTTATTTAACCGTTCTTTATACAGCTTATTGACCCGACCTTTAGAGGCCTGTAATGCCAATTCGTAGATCATGGTTTGTTTGGCTTGAATGACATAAGGTTCAACCTGGTCGGGGTAAGAGACTTTGAATTTAAACTGAGATAAAGCGTCAATCGCTGATCGCTCAAAGGTGCTGTCAGGAAAAGATTCCACAACCTGTACGGCCCTGACGCTGCCGTCTGGGTGAATGTCCATTACAGCAGTGACCCAACCTTGTTTGCGTTCATTCAATGCTTCTTTGGGGTATTTGGGTGCACCTCTTTCAATGGGGGTGACCACTGCTTGTTGGCTGTCATCAGAGGACTTTGGAATGTATGTGATGGGTGATAATTTATGTATGATGGCTTGATCACCAAATTCAGCTTGGATTTCTTCTGCTGCAATGGTTAATGGATGGTGTGAATCTGTTGGCACTTGTTTCAGGATGCGTTCGCTGATTTGGGCAAACTCAGGGTGCGCATCGTGTTCTGATAATTTGCCCCAGGCGTAAGCCAATGATATATTTTTTTCGACGCCTTCACCATTGAGGTACATGACACCTAAGTTGAATTGTGCGCGTTTGTTGCCCAGACGAGCCAATTCTGAAAATTCTTTGAATGCAGCCTCGTAATCTTTGTTTTCATAGGCTTCTGCGGCATCAAGAAAGTCAGCTTGAGCAGAAGAAAGGCATGTTAAGGCGAACAGAATGATGAGCGATTTTTGGATTTTCATGATTAAAAATTATGTGAAGAAAGTACATGTTATCACAAGTGTTGAAAAAAATCATAGGCCAAAATTCATGGTTGTTGAGTGTCTTTTGTTATAATGTGATTTTCACTTTGTTGACTTTTCCATGAACAAAAATCCCACTGTTTTCACTCCCTTGCGCTTGGCTTTGATGGGCGCCGTAATTTTATCAAACTTGATGGCTTTGATTGCTTATATGAACCCAGAGGCCAGCTGGTCTGAGCCGCTCGGTATTTATGCGGTGGTGTTTATTTTGTTATTTGTTTTTGTCATTTTGCTGGAGTTGGTTTGGATGCTCAATATGCGCAAGGTGCAAACAGACAAAAAAGTGCGCAGCCAATACAACAAAGCATTGGGCATCTATGGTTTTTTCTTTGTACTGGGGTTTATCGAAGTGTATTTGGTTTTGATGGTTTGAACAGCATGACCCAAGCAGCCTTGGTGTCAATGTTAGGATTGAATCGGCTGCTGTCCAATGGCTTAACGGTGTGCTGACATCGTATGATGTAGAATATGATTTGATTTAATTTAATTTAATGAGGTGAACATGAAGCAAACTGTACTGTTATTGTGTCTGTTTTTGATGGCTTGTGCCACTTCTCCAACAGGCCGCAAGCAATTGATTTTGGTCGGCGAAAGCCAAATGACACAAATGGGTGTCACTTCTTTTCAACAAATGAAAGCATCACAGCGCCTTAACCGTGATGCTGCGGTTAATGATTATGTGCATTGTGTGGCGGAAGCGGTGCTCAAGGGCATGCCTCAGTCTGGTTCTGCTTGGGAAGTGGTGGTTTTTGAAGACCCCTCGGCTAATGCCTTCGCGCTGCCAGGAGGTAAGATTGGGGTGCATACGGGTTTATTGGCAGTGGCCGAAACACCGGGACAATTGGCGGCAGTGATTGGTCATGAAATTGGCCATGTGATGTCACGCCATGGTGCCGAACGTGTTTCTCACCAGTTGGCCACCCAAACTGGACTTCAGCTGGCCGATGCTTTGGCCCAGCAAAAAGTTGAAGGATCAACTGAGCGACAATTATTGATGGTGGGATTGGGCTTGGGTGCCCAATTGGGCGTTATCCTGCCTTACTCAAGGGAACATGAATCAGAAGCCGATGTGATCGGCCTGGATTTGATGGCACGGGCAGGTTTTGATCCCCAGCAAAGCGTGGCTTTGTGGAAAAATATGGCCAAAGCATCCGGAAAACAAAGACAACCGCAATTCATGTCAACACACCCCAATCCACAGCAACGCATCAAGCGGCTTCAAAAGCGGATGCACAAGGCCATGCCATTGTATCAAAACAGCCCATTTCGCCCCAATTGCCAATGGTGATGAGACTCAAGGACTGAATTGAATGATTTGTTGCAATTGTTGTTGGCTGTCGGTGAGGTTTCCGGGAGCGGGCAAAGGTGTTAATGACGGCCACAAGTCTTTGTGTCGATAGAGCAATTCATCGCCTTTGTTGAGCATTTCCAATAGGTTGGACTGACTTTCAAAGGCCGCTTTAAAAAAGGCTTCATCCATCAAGCGCTGTTGGCCTTTGAGTGCCGCACGAACGTCAGCTTGTAGGTAATATTGGGGGAAAATGGCTTGGGTCATTTTATTCAATAATTGACGCTCTGTCAGGTATTCAAAGGTGGCCAGGGACAAAGCAGAATCGTTGATGCGCGCGGCATTGGAATACATCAGTTTGCGGTATATTTGTTGTTGAACCGCATTGTTGTGACGTAAAAAGGCCTCGTTGACCTGTTGCTTGACTGTTGCTTTTTCATCGAACTCTAAAAACTGAGAGTGGTTTTCATCTGCCAGTTTGATTTGCCACTGTTCTCCTGCGGTCCAATTGTTGCTGATGACGGCATTGATGTTGGTTCTTTGGGCGGTCAAAAAGGTCAATCGATTGGGAAACAAGCCAAAAGTGCCACGCTCTAATTGGGTGTTGATTTGTTGACCAACTATCGGCAATGGGCAGGCCATGTCCAAAACACTTTCAGTATTTTCACCAAACAAATAAAGGTGGCGGGTGTCACTTTGTATCACTTTGGTGAACACCTTCTCATCATTGTACTGACCTGTCAGCTGCAAGGACAATTGGCCTGTGTAGTTTGCGATGCTGTTGTTATTTAAGTGGGTGGGTTCTGTTTCTCTGTTTTGCCAGCTCACTTCTTCATAACATAATTTCAGTGTTCCCAAGCCAAATTGCTGTGCCATTTTTAAATGGTTGGGAAACAAATCCAACAGTGCGGTTGTGGCAGGGAGTTCAACAAATGCACCACATGAAAGTGCCACATCACAGGGCGCAATGGTGATGCCTTCAGCTGACAGTGAAGTGAATTGGTTCACCGGTTGGAAAAAATCAATTTGGCTGTTGTTGGCCAAATGGGTGTCCCGGTAAATATTGAGCTGCTCAGTGATGGCAGCTTTCAGTTTCAGCCAATGTGTTTTGACCTGCTCGTATTGATTGTTGAGGACAGTTGCAGGATTGATGCACTCGGGATAATGGTTGATGGCTTGTCCGGTGGAAAGCAAAGTCATCTGGCTGTTCTTATCTGCCCACTCGGCCATCAATCCTGGCCAACGATCATGTAACCAAGCCAATGATTCAGTGGCCAATGTCCATTCGACTGGATTCGCCTGTAGCGGCATGTTTTGCTTACAATCTTC
>JAUIHY010000015.1 GCA_030432115.1 Gammaproteobacteria bacterium
GTCACCGACTGCAATGAGGCAGCATAGTTTCCGCCCGTTTTAACTTGGCCAAATTTGGGTGTTGAGCGCATATTCTCATCATCAATCAAAATTTTCAAAGGGCGCACACCACCTGCAAAATAATCACCCACCGGTGAAGTGATGACATACAACAAAGCCTCATGCGAACCACGTCCGGCAGCTCCGATGTTCAACTCAGTACCAATCAAAGTGGGCCGAATATACAAAGCACCGGGCAATTCAGGGATTTCATCGATCACCGCCTTAACCGCACCCAAAATCAAGCTTTCCAACAATTCAAATGAAGGCACGGGTAAACACAGAGCAAGGGCGCTGTTGCGCAACCGTTCGATGTTATCGGCATAGCGAAATAAGTGGATACTGCCATCAGCCCAACGATAGGCCTTCAAGCCTTCAAAACAAGTACTTGAATAATGCAACACATGCGTGGCTGGGTGAAAGCTAAAAGGTTCAACTGGCTTAACCATCGCATCATTCCACTGTCCTTTTTCATAAGTACACACCGACATTTTCGATGTAAAAGCTTGACCAAATTCTGCCATGATGTTTCTGAAAAGATTAAGGGAGGGGTATTCTAACTGATGCTTATACCAGAAACCCTTAAATCAAACAATTTATGATATATTTTAAGTATCTAATCCAACCAACACAATCTCAGCCCTTATCTGGGTGTGTATTACTGATGAAATCACTTAAACCAAATATGATGACAAATTGATGCACCAATTTACCAAAATAAAACCTCACACTTAAAACCTGCTCCTTTGTGAGTTTCGGCATTTTTCTACCAGATGTCTATGTTTTAGCCATTACAAAGTACCCAAATCAACTTTACCACATTCAATGTCATAAGCGGTTACCCTAACGACGCTTTCGAAACACCTGCAACCCTACTTAAGATTACTTTTATTGCCGACAACATGGTTTGTCACAAAATGTCCCAAAATTGTCATAACATCTTTTATAAAATAGATTAAGCTAAAAGTGTTTCATGCCTGCTTAATTTCTGTCTGCAAAAATCACAGCTGTTGCATATACTTCCATCAAAAAATCACTTAACCGAGAGCAAAATATCATGAGCAAAGATATCCTTATAGTTGAGGATGATATCGAACTGGCAGCATTAGTCAATGACTACCTAACCAAAAACGGCTATTCTGTTAAAGTATCACATAATGGGCTAGATGCGGTCACAATAATAGACCAGCATCAGCCTGACATTGTGATTTTAGACATTATGCTACCTGGTAAAAATGGCAATGAGGTCTGTCGTGAAGTTCGTAATTTTTACCATGGACCAATACTGATGCTAACTGCCTTAGATGATGACGTGGATCAGATGCTGGGTTTGGAGCTAGGCGCTGATGACTACATTATCAAACCAGTTCAACCACGACTGTTATTGACTCGAATACGAACAATTTTACGCAGAATAAATCAAAACGGGTGCCAAAATAACACAATCATTAATGCGGGCGAATTACACATCGATCCGGCAAATAGAGTGGTTAAGGTAGGTAACCATAACGTTGATTTAACCTCCGCGGAATTTGAATTATTATTGTTGTTGTCGCAAGAAATTGGTCAAGTAGTTGATCGAAACGTCATTGTTCAGGAACTGAGAGGGTTTGAATATGATGGATTTGACCGGTCAATTGACAGGCGCATTTCGCGTTTAAGAAAAAAACTATCAGCTGATTCTAAAATTGAGTTAATCAAAACCATTCGTGGCAAAGGCTATCAGCTCTGTACTGGTAAGCAATCATTGTAAACACTTATGTTAAAAGCATTATTAAAATTATGCCTTCTTGTTATTTTACCAGTAATCTATTTATCTATTGCGGGCAGCTTTAACCCATTAAAGCTATATAATGATTGGTTAAAGGAGAAACTTGCCGAAAGCATATATAGAGGTGTTTATCAAGAAATTGAAAAACAACTGTTGGCCATTGATGAACGCCAGTGGGGCTTTAAAATCAAAGAAATTGCCGAAAACTTTAACACCGAGATTCAATTCAAAAAAATTGATCAAATGGCAAAACAGGATAATCAACGGTCAAGGCTAATTGCTGGGGATTATGTCGCCCTAGGAAACGAACAAGGATCAGTGGCTTTGAGAATTGCTGATACAGATTGGGCGATTGCAATTGCAAGTGACACAACTTTTGCACAAAACACCTACCTAGAAGCAAGCGGGCCAATCTACCTCTTTCAAAATGCGCTAGATAAAATTCCAATTCATCAATTAGATGAACACGTAGATGAGCTTGAGTCAAGATTTCAGGTGCAAATTGAAATACTTACTGATGCAAAATTAGCTGAAATCAATAACAAGCAAAAAGTTTATCAGTATAAAAACCTATCTTGGATAAAAGATGTGAATGAGAACGAGATTTTCCTGATTAAAACCCAAAACGGACAGACATTATCTTTAAGTTTAGAAAGAGATCAATTAATAATTGTGTCTGCTATGTTTATACCAATCTTTTTGGTGCTGTTGTTTGTCTGTGCAGGTCTTTTGATGTGGCTATGGCCTTTATGGAAAGATCATCAGTCTCTTACCCAAACAGCAAAGAGTTTTGGTGAAGGCCACTTAAATGCCCGTGCACGTGTGCGCAAAGGCGCCTTCACCGCCGAGTTAAGTACATCATTTAATCGAATGGCTGAGAATATTAGAAATCTGATTCAAACCAATCAAAGTTTAACCAATGCAGTTGCTCATGACTTACGAACCCCAATGGCTCGACTCAGGTTTGCAAACGACATACTAAAATCAGGCAACTGTAATGCCGAGGAAATAGCCCACTATCGAAATACCATTAACGCCAGTATTGAAGCACTTGATTACTTGATAGCTCAAACATTACATTATGCCAGATATAACCGTTCTACGGACATCAATCATTTTAAATACGAGCGCTTTGCAACTGAAATTTTAGAGGAAGTGGAGCAATATCAATTTGATAATGAAGACATAGATTACGATACGCATATTGAACCTACATTATTAAGAAACCAGCAGTTTGTCGATGGAAAGGCGCTGAAGCGCGCGCTTGTCAATCTTTTGAACAATGCCACCAAATATGCAAAATCCCTTGTCTCAGTCAGTTTTGCCCAACACGGTGATGAATTTGCATTAACAGTTGAAGATGACGGTGAAGGTGTATTAGAAAAAGACTATGAGACTATATTTCAACCCTACAAACAACTCTCAAACCAGCAGAGAGATATGGCTGAAGGTGTGGGCTTGGGACTGGCTATTGTGAAACAAATTGCTCACTGGCACAACGGCCAAATCCGTATTAAACGCTCCGAATTAGGTGGTGCATGCTTTACTTTGAGCTGGAAAAAAACAAACCCTTAAAGCCACTCTTATGATTATTCTAGCGAGACAATATACCCAATATAACTTTTCATAATGTCTTGACTCAAACTGTCACAAAACTGCATTGAAGTGTCACTGAAAAACTGTGTTTTAAAAGCTATTATCGTTGTTCATCCCTTAAGCAGGCTCGTAAAAAAAGCCGCTTAACAACATAAAATATCAAGGAGATTTTAAAACATGAAATTTAAACTAATGGTGTTGTTCTTTACAATCATTTTATCAACAACTGCACGTTCAATGATCATCCGTCATGATGTCAATCCAGACCTGTATTTGGCAAATGAAAATGAATACCCAGCAGTGTTTCCGGTTCACATCAATGACAAGAGAAAAGAATGTGTGGCGACATTAATTGCGCCTCGGTGGGCCATAACTGCTGGGCATTGCACGGTGCTGATAAATCTGACCGGTAAACAACCTCATCAACTGCTTATTAATAACCAGCACTATGCGGTTAAGTCGGTTCATATTCACCCTGAATTTGGAGAAGTGAAAGGCCTTCGCGATGAAAACGACCAGCTCATTGACATGATCTTAAACCCTACAAACATGAGTTATGACGTTGCATTGATTGAATTAAGCCAGTATGTGAATGGCGTAAAACCGATTGGTTTATACACATTAAAAAATGAGGTCAACCAAGAAATATTAATGCTAGGTTGGGGCGATTTTACTAATGGAAAATCTGGAACAATTCGAGATCAGCCCGTTAATGATGGACACTTTAGAAAAGCATATAATTTTATTGATGGTATTGATGATAATTATTTGGCATTTACCTTCGATCCTCCAGAATCTAGCAAAACGCATGAATTAGAAGGTGTCAACGGACCGGGGGACAGTGGTGGTCCAGCGTTGATACTCAAAGATAAGAAATTGTTAATTGCAGGGGTCAGCTCTAGAGGATACTACCCAGATGATGTTGCAGATTATGAATTAGAGGGCAAATATGGCTGGACTGAAAATTATGTTCGTATTAGTACGATAATAAGTTGGATAAAAAAAGTGATCGGGCAAAAAGCAGCCAATGCAAATGCCATTAATTCTTTTAAACAATATGTTGGTGATTATGTTTATGAACCAGCAGGTATAACAATAACTGTTTTCACCAGGGATGACCATACAAAGCTTTTTACCTCAGTACCCGGACAAGAGCCCTATGAATTAAAAGCCGTTGGAAAAGACACATTTGTTTTTAAAACAGATGAAGCCTTTAAACTAGAATTTAAAAATGCTGAAAATGGCGTTTTTAAAGAAGTAACAGCATTCCAACCACATGGGACAATAACAGCAGTTAGGAACGTCAAGCCAGAAATTGATGATTTAAGCACTATTGATAAAAAACTAACTGATAAAGGGTTTTCCGGTGTGGTTTTAGTCGCTCAAAATGAAAACATCATTTTTCACAAAGCTTATGGAAGAAAAAATAATCAAAATAACGGCTTTAATGACATCAACACAGTTTTTGATATTGGCTCTATTACAAAACAGTTTACAGCTGCAGGCATACTAAAACTATCAATGCAAAATAAGATTTCCACCTCGGATAAATTATCAAAATACTTTGAAGCGGTGCCT
Organism: Gammaproteobacteria bacterium; assembly: GCA_030432115.1. GTDB lineage: Bacteria > Pseudomonadota > Gammaproteobacteria > Xanthomonadales > Marinicellaceae > Marinicella. The sequence goes on from JAUIHY010000015.1 coordinate 4,985, forward strand.
AGGGACAAGGGAAGTATTACTATACATCAGCTACTCACTCACTCATCTGGTTTAATTAGTGATGTTGGCAGTGACTATGAAACCATTACAGAAAAAGACTTTCTCAACAGAGTGTTTAATAGCCCGCTGGTCAGTCAAATTGGGGAAAAGTTTAACTATTCTAATGTGGGTTATAGCTTACTTGGCTTAATCGTAGAAAAGGCCAGTGGAATGGATTATGAAACCTTTTTAAATGTAGAATTTTTTAAACCATTGAAAATGAACCACACCGGCTATGTTATTCCAACATGGAAAAAGAACGAAGTTGCTAATGGGTTTACCAATGAAGTAGAAGCCAAAAAACCCAATGAAGAGAACTGGAGCAACCAGGGCCCATACCTAAATCTCAAGGCAAATGGAGGATTGCTAACAAGAGCAAGTGATTTATTGCTCTGGAGCCAAGCAATACAAAAAAATGCGGTCTTTGATAAACCAACAACCTTTGAATTTCTCTTTCCTCACTTTCAAGCTGATGACTTTATCTATAACCACTATGGATATGGCTGGGGAGTAGAAAATAATGATTCCGACGAAAAATTAATACTGCACGGTGGAACCAGTGAGTTCTTTGCGACCGACCTGTGGATATACCCTGATAAAAATATCACAATAATTGTATTGAGCAATAAATCTGAAGAGTATGTTTATTCGATTGCAAGAAAGATTTCAAAAACATTACTTGAAATGTAAGCGTTTTGAATCGCACAGTTTACATTACGCCGGTTGTTAACTTTTTATAACATAATATCACTACTGCCCTCATGCTCAATAGAATATATATTTTGCACCACGTTTTGGGGTATGTAAAACCAATCGATCATTGATAATATTGTGTTCATTCAGAAAACTGAAGTTGAGTATTTAATGAGGTATTCCCTCCGGCTTTTAGACAGTTTATTAATCACTGGCGTCACTTAAAATCTAAACTACTTATAAAAAAGCCGCATATTTCAGTCTTTAGATTAAAGTCCATTATCTGCAGATCGCACTTTGACCCAAACGGTCACAAAACCACTCAAAAACGTCACTGAACGACTGATTTTTAGTTGTTATTATTATGACTCTGGGTTTTCAACCATATGCATGGAAACACATTAATTAAAAAATGAAATACATCACTTGGAGGTTTTAAATATGAAAAAAATAGCATTTCTATTACTTATCTGTATTCTTACTTCAGCCTGTACCAGCAGGGGAACAATTCAGGGCGTAAGTGAGCAAGGTTCAGTCAAGATGGATTACGTACAAAGCGCCTTTGATAATGACGGTCAACTCAAAGTCATGATGCCAGATGGAGAATTGTTTTTTGGCAAATTCGTTCAAGCCTCTTCATCAGAGTTTCGAGACAGTTTAATTTTAAATGATGTACTAGATGATGATGCTTGGGTATTGAGTGGTTCGGAACGAGTCTCCTCACAAGCACAAGCCCAACTTATAAGCGCTCAAGGGAACACAATGGAGTGTCACTTTCAGCTTTCAAAGCCAGACAGTGGTATCAGTGGAGGTGGAATAGGAAAATGCCTCACATCAAAGAATCAAAAAGTTACTGTTACCTTTTAATAATAAGCACCTAGCCAAACCCATTGAAAACCTTACTCATGGGTTTGGTCTTTCTACTAACTTTCTCAAACCCTTGCTAAAAGAACAACCAACACATTTTCGAGTTAAGCTGCATGTTCCATATTTTCTTTTTGGTGGGTTTCCGCATTTTTTAAACTGCTGATTTTGTTTTGGCTGTCCACAAAAACCAGATTGGGTTGGTGAGTTTTGGCTTCTTCCGCATCCATGGATGCATAGGCCGCTAAGATGACCAAATCACCGGGTTGGTTGTGACGGGCTGCGGCACCGTTTAAGCAGATTTCACCTTGACCGCCTTCAATCACATAGGTGGTCAATCGAGAGCCGCAATTACAGTTGAGCACATCGATTTGCTGATTAATCAGTAAGCCAGCGGCTTTGATTAAATCGGGACATATCGATATAGAACCTTCGTAATTCAGGTTGGCATCGGTAACAGTTGCGCGGTGAATTTTGCTATGTAACATGGTTAAGTTCATGGTTTTTCTCATTCAAAAATTATTTGCTGTCATTCAGTTTGTGTGCAATATAAAGCCCTTTGAGGACCAGATCTGGCACAATGTCATCGAACATATCACTTTCTCGGTAGATGGTGGTAAAACCACCTGTTCCGATGATCAAAGGTTTTTTACCTTTGAAACTTTGTTCTGTTAAGCCCCGGATGATTTCTTTCATGGCACCCAAAGAACCATAATAGAGTCCTGACTGGATGCTTTCATTGGTGGTTTTTCCTAGAACTTTGCCAGTATTGACGATTTCTACGGCACCCAGTTTAGAAGCCCCGGCGGCCAAGGCATTCATCGACATCTTTAAACCCGGCAAAATCACGCCACCTTGATATACTTTATTGGCTGTGATGGCACAAAATGTAGTGGCGGTTCCCAAGTCAATGACGATCACATCTTTTTGTGCATACAAATGGGTCACTGCAATGGCATTGGCGATGCGATCTGCACCCACTTCCAATGGGTTTCGGTAGGCAATTTGCAATCCAGTTTTCACTCCTGCCTGCAAGACAAAAGGCTCGATGCCAAAATACTTTTGGCAACAGGCATTGATGGGGTATTGCACCTCAGGCACCACCGAACACATGGCAATATGCGCTATGGCTTCGGGGTCAATGCCATTTTCTTTTAACACCGCCCGCAAAAAAACCCCGTATTCATCCGATGAAGCACCCGACTTGGATGCCATGCGAAATTGGACCAACAACGCCTCACCTTGGAAAACTCCACCATGTAAATGGCTGTTTCCAATGTCTAAACACATCATCATGCGGCTTGCTCCAGTAAAAACACCACTTTGTCACACAGCTGTTCAGGGCTTTCACAATGATACATGGTGCCAGAATGGTGGTATAGATTCAGTCGGTGATTGTCTTCAGTGATGTCAGGTAAATTATTATGGGCGACGTAGTCCACCACATTTTGTCCACCCGAGTGCTTGCCTAACATTTTGTCAATGGCTTTGTTGATGGCTTTTTGACTGCTGCTGTTGGTTAACTTAAAACCAACCACCAAAAGGTTGCTGTTTTTAGACCATGACTTTAATGAGTCAATCAACTTTGGGTTGCGCTCTAAATTCAAGCGCGCATGATCTGCTGTTGGGATTTTACAGTCTCGGCCGGCTGGAACCGTTGTGTTGTTTAAAATCACCGAGGTCACTTTAAAGTCGCTGACCGCAGCCGCGTGAAAAACCACATCAAATTCCTGCTCAGATAACACTTTTTCTAACTGAGTCTGTAGTTCATCAAACGTTTCATAAATCACTTGCTGGCAATTTGCACTGGGCTTGATTGCATCCTTGGCGCCCAACCAAGTGACTTGGTGATTCATCTGACTTAAATAATTCACCATTTGAGCACCGGTACGACCGGTGCTTGAATTTCCAATATAACGCACACCATCGATGTATTCCTTGGTGCCACCTGCTGTGATTAAAATATTCATCGTTGTGTGTCCAAATAGTTCAAAATGTCCGCCACTTCTGGCATCCTGCCATCACCAGTCTCACCACAAGCCAAATCACCTGCCACTGGTGGCATGATGTTCACACCCCACGATTGCAGTTGAGCAATCGCACTTTGGGTGGCTGGGTATTGCCACATCATGCTGTTCATGGCGGGCACCACTGTCATAGGCTTGGCCAAAGCATAAGCGGCTATCCATGTGGTGGTCAGAACATCATCGGCAATACCTGCAGCCAATTTATTCAGTGTATTGGCAGTGGCTGGGCACAACACCACATCATCGGCCCAACGGCTGACATGAATGTGATCCATCATTTTTCCAGCCTCAAACACATCGGTCATCACTTCTTTTTGGCTGAGCCCTTCCAAAGTGGCCAAACCGACAAATTGTAAAGCCGATTGGGTAGCCAATACGCGCACCTCATCACCTCGCTTGACCCATTCTGATATCAAACCAGTGGCTTTGGCACAGGCAATTGAACCTGACATCATCATCAAATGTTTCATGCCTGTTTCACCTTTGTGTGCTTGTTATTTTTATTCAGTGAAACCAAATTATCATAGGGCACATTGTCTATCAATCGGATTTCTCCTAAACTGGCAGCCACCAATAACCGATCTCCTTGAGTGGTCAGGTAATCCAATTCAAATCCCGCCTTCTCAATGGCCCTTTGCATCCGTTCTATGCTGTGACCTGATCGTATGATTTGATACAGTTGCGGTGCGATGGCACGTTGTTCTTGGGTCAAACGCAAATTCCTTGAACTCATGGCCAAACCATCGGCTTCACGCACGATGGGGCAAGCAATGATATCCACGTTCAAGAAAAATGCTTTGACCATGCCACGAATCAAACGCAGTTGTTGATAATCTTTTTCACCAAAATAGGCTTGGTTGGCTTCGCTGAGTTGTAACAACTTCATCACCACCGTCAACACACCATCAAAATGTCCGGGGCGGTGGGCGCCACACAAGGCCATGCTGAAATCATTTTCTGAAATCTGATAGCGGTAATCATCCGGATACAATTGATCAAAGTCTGGTAAGAACACAGCATCCACCCCAGCTGTTTTAAGCTTTTTCAGATCCGCATCCAGTGTGTTGGGGTATTTTTCCAGATCAGCGACTTGATCAAACTGAGTTGGGTTGACAAATATGCTGACCAAAACCTGTTCAGAATGTATCTTGGCCTCTTCAACCAGTGACAAATGTCCTGCATGCAATGCGCCCATGGTGGGCACGAACCCCACCTTGGTTTGCGCTTGACGCCATAACCGCAAAGCACTGATGTCCTTTAATATTTCCATCAATACGATTCCTCCTTATTGGGAAATTTTTTGCCTTTCACGTCATTCACATAGGCGTTGAAGGCAGACTTAAACATCCGCTCTGTATCCAAATATTTTCTGACAAACTTGGGGCTGAAGTCAGAAGGATAACCCAGTAAATCATGCATCACCAATACTTGGCCATCGGTGCTGTTACCCGCACCGATACCTATGGTGATGATGTCACAGCTTTTGGCTATGGCTTCTGTCAGCGCTGCAGGCACACACTCTAAAACCACGGCAAAAGCGCCCAGATCACTCAAAGTCTGTACTTGTTCTATGATTTTATTTTGCGCTGCCTGTTCACGCCCTTGCACTTTAAAGCCGCCAAATTGGTTGATGGATTGTGGCGTTAAGCCCACATGACCCATCACAGGCACGCCCGATTGCACCACATGTTTGATCAAGTCCTCATTGCCTGCCACACCCTCTAATTTAATCGCATGGGCACCTGTTTTCATCAGCGTTTCGACCGCAGACATGTTACTGTCCAATGATTTTCTGAATGACATGAACGGCATGTCAGCTACAATGAACTTATCAGGTGCGCCTTTGACCACTGAAGCGGTGTGTAAAGCCATGGTTTCAGTGGTGATCGGTAATGTAGATGATTCACCATGCATCACCATGGCCGCAGAGTCGCCAACCAAAATCATGTCCACTTGGGTTTTATTGATGATGCTGGCTGACGCATGGTCATAACAAGTCACCATGGCAATTTTTTCGCCTTTTTGTTTCAAATCTATGAGTTGATTGATGTTCATGAAGCCACCTTGGGGTTGTCGTTTCTTTGCGCATTGTGACTGCTTGAGCTTTGCTGCCAATCTAAATACGCTTGATAAATGGGTGCAAATTCACTGCCTTGCAAAGCGTCCAAATGTTTCGCAATGGTTTTCAGATCACCTCGAACGAATGGACCTGTGGCTGCGGCGTCTGGAGCGGCGATGAAATTTTGGCTGTTTTGGGAAATGAATGGGTGCAAAACCTGCTCAGGCAATCCCAATGCCACCATTTCACGACCCAACGCCCGCCACATCATTTGCGAAAAATTACCCGCCATCACGCAATACGCGTGATAGCGCGCAGCCTGTGCTGGGTCCATACCATAATGCGGGTTTATTAATTGCGGAAAAGTGTTATTAAAATCAAAATCAGTGGCGTGAACAAATGGTATGTTTTGATAGTTTGCCAGCTCGTATTGTCCATGGTTGAATGTGGTCAAAGGATGACAAGCTTTGGCCAAGGAAGTTTGTAAAGCACCTGAAAAGTGTATCAGATCGAATCCTGCCAATTCAGGGGTTTGTTCAATGAAGGGTTCAATTTGATCATCTGAAATCAGCAACAACACATGATCACAACCTGCCAAGGCTTGTTTCAACGAGGTGTTTTCTGTTGAAAACAATTGTTTGATTTTTTGTAAAGGGGTGCGTTTATTGGACCGAAACCAGCGCGAATGGCTGATGCCCAATAAGTCAAAATAATGCGCCATATGGCGAGCTACTTTACCATCACCAATAAGGCAGTAGCGTTTAGGTACCTGTCGATTCACAATCAAGTCCTCAATAATAAGCCAGCGATTGGTCACCCAATCAATAAGTCACTGCCTTTTGATTACTCAATGGGTCAGTGCTGCGAGTATTATAGGGATTATTGGCTGAATTTCAACTGAACCACTTTCACAATGATTCAAGGCAAGTGCCTACCCAAAGGTGATTAATGCATACCTTCACTGTTGCCCGTCTAAAATCAGCTGTATTTAAATAGCAAAAAAGTGGCCTAAGATGCAGATTGTCATTCCCTTGTTGTGTGATATTATTGTCTTATAAATTTGACTTCCACCAACATCAGCTGAGAGGAATTTATAGACACATCCGCAACATTGTTACCCGATATCATCATGGCATTCAGCGAAGTCTCCTGGGTGATTGTCGCTTTTGCTTTAGGTATGTTGGCCAAACGTTTTCACCTGCCTCCGCTGGTTGGTTTTTTGGTGGCTGGCTTTGTTGTTCAACATTTTCCGGGTATCAACCCAGCCTTTTTTGATCAGCTTTCATCCATCGGAATTACCTTGTTGTTGTTCACCATTGGCTTAAAAATCAACATCAAAAGTTTAGTCAAGCCTCATGTCTGGGCTGTTACCTCTATTCACACCGTTTTATCAGTGATCGGGTTCGCCCTTTTCTTCAAAGCTTTGGCATGGATGGGGTTGTCTGAATTTGCTTCTTTATCCAACAACACATTGATCATCATCGGCTTTGCCTTGAGTTTTTCCAGCACCGTTTTTGTGGTTAAAATCTTGGAAGACAAAGGTGAGTATTATTCCAGACATGGTCGAACCGCCATTGGTGTATTGGTGATTCAAGACATCTTTGCCGTGCTGTTTATGGCTGTATCAACGGGCAAAACACCCTCTGTTTGGGCGTTTTCATTGTTATTGCTTTGGCCTACAAGACACCTTTTAGCGAGGCTATTGAATGCCATGGGCCATGATGAGCTGCTGGTGTTATTGGGTTTTATACTTTCCATGGGCGGTTCTTTGTTGTTCGAAGCCGTGGGTGTGAAAGGCGATTTGGGTGCTTTGATTCTGGGATTGTTGCTGTCACAACACAGCCGAGCCAGAGACATGGCGAAAACCATGATGTCATTCAAAGATTTGTTTTTATTAGGCTTTTTTATTTCCATTGGCTTGACCGGAGAATTGCGCTGGATTCACATCGGCATGGGCAGCATACTGCTTTTGATGGTGCTGTTCAAAACCGCTTTGTTTTATTTCCTTTTCACCCGTTTCAAATTGCGTGCCAGAACCAGCTTAATGGCCACCTTGAATTTAAGCAGCTACAGCGAATTTGGCTTGATTGTGGCGGCCTTGTGTGTGGCCAACCAATGGATCACACCTTCCTGGCTGGTCACCATTGCCGTGGCCATGACCCTGTCTCAGATTTTGGCCGCCATTTTAAATGCCCAAGCCCATCATCATTTTGTTAATTACCGGAATTGGTGGCGAAGATGGCAAAAAGATGAGCGCCTTGCTGATGACCAAGAAGTTGACATCAGCGGTGCAGAAGTGGCCATCATAGGCATCGGCAGGATTGGTTGTGGTGCCTATGACAGCATGCATGAATTTTTAGGTGACCGAGTAATAGGCATCGACATCAACCCCGATGTGATCGCTCAAAAATCCAGCCCCGATCGGCGCATGATACAAGGTGACCCCAGTGACGCTGATTTCTGGGATCGGGTGTTAGAAAACCATGAACTCAAACTGGTGATGATCGCCCTGCCTAATGTCAATGCTTCGATGGCCGTGATAGAACAATTGAACGCATTGGAATTTGATGGCCAAATTGCCGCCACCACCCAGTTTGCCGAAGAAGTGGAAACTTTATATCAAGCTGGCGCCCACAATGTATTCAATGTTTTTATACAAGCAGGCAGCGGTTTTGCACAACAAATATTAGACCAAGGCATGTGCGACCAAGTGTTACAAGGGCCGCCATCAAAATTGTGAGTTACAATGCTTTATACTGGCAGTACGTTTTTGTCTTTCGACCTGGGATTTAGATTGAAGCCAAAAATGACCTGATGCCATCAAGGAACATTTGAACCGCAATGGCAATCAATATCATGCCCATCAAACGCTCAATGGCTATCATGCCGTTTTTGCCCAAATACTTTTGCATGGCTGTGGCCGAAAACAAAATGATGGCCGATAAAAACCAAGCAATGAACAATGCGATGGCCAACACATCAAACTGATCTGGGTGTTTGCTGGCCAATAAAATCAAAGTAGCCAAAATCGAAGGGCCTGCCACCAAGGGAATTGCCATGGGGACAATAAAGGGTACTTCATCTGCTCCTTCCTCATCACCGTATTGTTTACTGGCGGGAAAGATCATGCGCAAGGCAATGATGAACAAAATAATGGCACCGGCCAATGAAACCGAAACTTGCTCCAAATGCAAAAAGGCCAGCATTTGTTTACCAAAAAACAAAAACAGGAACAAAATCGCCAGAGCCAATAACAATTCTCTGGCCAATACTTGAAACCTGTTTTCAACTTTTTCCAGTTGTGACAAAAAGATGGGGATGTTCCCCAAGGGATCAAGAATCAGAAAAAGTAAAATGGTGGCCGATAAGATATCCATGTGTTTATTCTACATCAAAATGGCCACAAATCTGACCATACAAATAATTCGGTTTCTAAATCCAATTCACCTGAAGCTAAATAATTGTGATTCGGAAAGTCCGCTGATAATTGCGCCTTGGCCTGAGCTGCCAATTCAGCTTCTTCCATTTTGGTGTATGCTTCCACCATCAATGCCAATGCATTACCCGTTGATGGCGTGTCTTGAAACGACTCCAACACAAACTTACATCGATTTAAGGCGGCAATGGGGGCACCACGCCTCAAGTAATATTTGGCCACATGCACTTCATAATTTGCCAATTGGTTTTTTAAATAAACCATGCGTTTGTGTGCATCTGCCGTGTAATCACTGTCTGGGAAGCGCTCAATGAAATTTTTAAAAGCGGTGAATGCATTTCTAATGTTTTCTTGGTTGTGATCGGCTATTTTTGAAGGGTTGGCTCGCTCCAAAAAGCCTCGATCACTTTCAAAATAAATCAATCCCTTAAGGTAGTACGCATAATCTAAGTTTTTATGGGCGGGATAATTTTTAATAAATCGATCAACCGTCACCACGGCTTCTTCCATTTTATAGACCTTGTATTGAGCATAGGCCAATTCCAGATAACCTTGCTCAGTATAATGACCAAAAGGATAATGACTCCTCAGGGCCTTATACCTTTGTATGGCGCCATTCCAAACGCCTGCATCCAATGTCCTTTTGGCATCCAAATACATTTCTAAATCTGTCTTTTTGGTGACTTCCACTTCTCGAACTTCATTTTTCTTGCTGCAAGCTTGTAAAAACAACAAGGAAAAAATCAAAGCCAAAGTAAACAATCGCCTCTCATTGATGAGAATATTTTTGAGAATCATAGGTGAATTCCATCTTTATCAGTAAAATAGCCGCATGAGTAAAAACGACCAACACATACAACAACAATTCAATGTGGCTGCTGAACACATCGGATTACGCATAGACCAATTTTTGAGTCACAAATTTCCTGAATATTCCAGAGCCAACATTCAGCAATGGGTCAAACAGGGCTGTGTCAAAATAAACGGCCATGATACCAAAAGCAAAACCCTTTTGAAAGGATTTGAAATCATCGACGTGGACATCCAGTTAAAACAAGCAGTTGAAGACCTGCCTGAACCCATGGATTTGGACATATATTATCAAGATGAACATTTACTTATTGTTAATAAACCCGCCGGATTGGTGGTTCATCCAGGCAGTGGCAACCCCAATGGCACTTTATTGAACGGCCTTTTGGCCCTGAATGAACAACAAGCAATGATGCCACGGGCTGGCATTGTGCACCGATTGGACAAAGACACCTCGGGATTGATGGTGGTGGCTAAAACCATCGAAACACAAAATCGTTTGATCGAAATGCTGAAAGTGCATGATGTCAAACGCCAATACATTTGTGTGGTTCGCGGTCAATTGAAATTTGATACCGGCACCGTTGATGCTGCCATTGGTCGCCACAAATCACAAAGGGTAAAAATGGCCGTAACCCATGATGGCAAAGAAGCCATCACCCATTATGAAGCGGTTGAGCGATTTGATCATTACACACAAGTCAAAGTGAATTTGGAAACCGGACGGACACACCAAATCAGGGTACATATGCATTACATAGGCCACCCATTGGTGGGCGACCCATTTTACGGCAACCCCAAACGCGTTGACCCAAGTGTGAACAGCGAACTGAAAGAAATCATCCGCGAATTTCCTCGACAAGCCTTGCATGCTGAAACCTTGGCATTCACACACCCCATTACTGGTGAAGCCATATCACAAAATTGTCCTTTGCCTGACGATTTATGTCACCTATTGTCAGATTTAGAGTTTTTGGACTTGAAAAACGGTGATTTTGATGAAATGGAGGTGGAATATTGCGAATGAGCGTTCGTTTTCTTGACAGAAGTATCAGTCATGTCTAATATAAGGGTCACTTATTGGTTAAAACCAAAAGGGTCAGTCAAAAACAAACAAAATTGTGGCTTTACTCCCTCTACCACGACATGATTCGATTGACCCTGTTCTTTTTTCTCCCATGACTGCAATCATCAACACCCACTTTGCGCCCAATGTTCGCGTGCTGCAAACCAGTCAAATACTGGAAACGGATTCAAAAACCATAACTGGCTTTGATGTGCATCCTGATCATGCAGACCCTGAATTAATGGATCAACTCCAAAACCAATTTCAACTACCTCATCCTTTGATTGTACAAAAGCAAGTGCATCAAAACCGTGCTATAGAATACAGCCAAAAACCCACAAACCACTTTAAACACCGTGTGGATGCCTGTTACACACGCCAAAGCGGCCACATTTGCGCCGTTATGACAGCCGACTGTTTGCCCGTGCTGATGGCCGACAAAAATGGCCATTGGGTTGCCGCCCTGCATTGCGGCTGGCGCAGCTTATTTCAAAACATCATCCCCATGACCTTCCAAAAAATCGGCGCCAATCCCAAGTTTACACAGGTGTATTTAGGGCCATGTATCCAACAAGACGCTTACCAAGTGGATGAAGACTTCGTCAATGGCTTTACCAAAAAGCACCCTGATTGCGAAGCAGCATTTACCACCATTAGCGCTGGGAAAAGCCATGCCAATCTACAGCAAATTGCACGCATCCAACTTGAAAAATTGGGCATTGTGGACATCATGGCTTCTACAGATTGCACCCATGATATGACGAACAAATACCATTCATGGCGGCGTGACCAAAGCACCAAACGCATGGCCAGCTTGGTCTGGCTACTGCCTGATTCTTTTTGAATATACATTTGCGGCGATTAAAATCACAAGGTTGATGATTCAAACACCTACTTGGAATTTTCTAAACAAAATAAAGCATCAGCAGTTGTTAGCATTCAAAAACACAGTCAGTTTTTACTGGACTGACAGGCTTCTTTAACCAATGCACCCAGTTGTTTGAACTCATCGGCACGGGTGCTGGATTGACGCCATGCCAAACCGATACCACGACTGGCTTCAAATGGCAGCTTATCAACCGCTAAACCTGACTGTTGAATCAGGGGAGATTGTAATGCCATTTCAGGCACAAAACTGATGCCCAGATCCTGTTTAACCAGCTCAACCAATGTCAACAAGCTGCTGCTGGCCAACTGACTGACTTTGTCGATGTTTTTGATGTGACAAGCACTCAACGCATGGTCACGGAGGCAATGACCATCTTCAAGTAACAGCACACTGCCATCAGCCACCTGTTCCAAATCAAAGGTTTGCTGTAACAACCAACGGCTGTTATCAGCCGCCAACAATCGGAATTCATCTTGCCACAACAAATGTGTTTCAACCGAACGCATGTCATAAGGCATGGCCAGTAAAATCACATCCAACTGACCTTGCATCAACTGCTGATAAATTTGATCAGATTGCCCTTCGTGAATGTCTAACTGCAACTCAGGGTGCGTTTGAGAAAGCAATGGCAACAGCGGTGCCAACACAAATGGGCTGATGGTTGGTATGATTCCAATGGACAGGTTACCGCTCAGGGGCTTGAGTTGACCCTTGGCTATGTCCAGCATGTGATTCATTTCACGCATCACTTGTTGTGCTTGTCGGTTAATTTCTCGGCCCAAGTTGGTCACCGTCACTTTTTTATTGGTTCGGTCAACCAACTGTCCACCCAAGGCATTTTCCAAATCCTTGATGGCCACACTGAAAGCCGACTGAGAAACAAAACAACTGTCTGCCGCTTTGCCAAAGTGGTTGTGTTCTACCAGAGCCAAAAAATAGCTCAGTTGCTTGATTGTTGGGTAATGTTGATTCAACTTTTTAAAGCTTTTTCTACGATTTCAAAAACATTGGGCGACAATTTGTCAGCTGCATGTATGTCGGTTATGGCTTGCTGCATGGCCGCTTGCGTGCTTGGCTTATACTGCTTATAGTCATTGAATAAACTCACCATTCTGGAGGCCACTTGTGGATTCAATGCATCCAATGCCAACACCTGATCGGCTAAAAAAGCATAACCACTGCCGTCTTCTGCATGAAACTGGGTGATGTTGGCGGCGCAAAAGGCGCCTATTAAACTGCGCACTGCATTGGGGTTTTTCATGCTGAAACATTCATGTTTCATCAATGATTTCACATCATCAAGCGCAGACCCATGCGGGGCTGTGGCTTGAATTGACAACCATTTATTGATCATCAGCGCGTTGTATTTCCATTCTTCATAATAGGCTAATAACAAGGCTTCATAATCCTCAACCCGGTGATGTACCATCAATGTCAACGCAGTTATTTTGTCTGTGTAATTATTCGCTTGGCGGTATTGTTCTGCGCACAATTGATGCATTTCTTTCTGCTCTGTGTGCATCAAGTACCACAGACAACGGTTTTTCAAGCTACGTTTGGCCACTTGCTGTGGTGTCACCTGATAATCGCCTTGTTGGAAGTTTTGGTTATAAACTGATAAAAATTCCAATTGCAAGGATTTGACCAACTGTTGAACCACCCAATCTTTGGCCTCATGCAACAGAGCCACATCGACCGCTTCCATATCAACCATCATGCCTTTCAACGCTGGCAATGTGATGGCCTCTGCCACCAGAGCTGGGTCACTTTCTTCGTCTAACAGAACATGACGGAAAGCACTCAACAAATATTCAGGACAATCATATTCCATGTTTTGCTGTAATGCTTGATAACGTGACAATATGACTCCTTTTTGCATCTGTTGGGCGGCATCCCATCGATTGAAATCATCCGAATCATATTTCATTAAAAATGACAAATCTTGGGTTTCAATTGGCCTGATCACTTTCACTGGCGCAGAAAACCCTTGGAACACTGAAACCACAGGGGCCTCAGCCACCGCTTCAATGGTGAATGTTTGTTTACTTTGTGTGATTTCAAACACCTGTTGTTTATCGCCCATTGCATTCAAAACCAACGCATCACCGTTTTTAGCATACAAACTGGTGCGCATGGGTATGTGCATCGGCTGCCATGGTTGCTCACCATGGTAACTGGAAGGAGCAGATTGCTCAACATGCAATTGTAATGTGGCATTTTGGGCATGGTATTCTGTGGTCACAGAAACCACCGGAGTGCCATTTTGGGCGTACCACAGTTCGAATTGCGATAAATCCACATCATTGGCATCTGCCATGGCCATCCTGAAATCGTTGCAACTGACTGCTTGCCCATCATGTCGCTGGAAATACAGCTTCATTCCTTTTTGAAACCCTTCCTCGCCTAACAATGTGTGGTACATGCGGACCACTTCCGAACCCTTTTCATACACCGTCAGGGTATAAAAGTTATTGATTTCTATATATGAATCAGGACGCACTGAATGTGACATGGGACCTGCATCTTCAGCAAATTGTGCGCTCCGTAAATAACGCACATCCTCAATGCGCTTGACTGCTCTGGATTGCAAATCCGAAGTGAATTCCTGGTCTCTAAATACCGTCAATCCTTCCTTTAAGCTCAGCTGGAACCAATCTTTGCATGTTACCCGATTGCCGGTCCAATTATGAAAATATTCATGCCCTATGACAGCTTCTACGCCAATAAAGTCATGGTCGGTAGCGGTGTCGGGCTTGGCCAGTACATATTTGGAATTAAAAATATTCAATCCCTTGTTTTCCATGGCACCCATATTAAAGTCATCGGTGGCCACAATGTTGTATTGGTCCAGATCATAAGCCAAACCAAACCGTGATTCGTCCCATTGCATAGAGTTTATCAAGGACTGCATGGCAAAATCACAGGCGCCTATATTGGCCGCTTCTGTGTAAATTCTCAGCTGAACATCCCGCCCTTCTGATGTCCGATAATGGTCCTCAACATAGGCCAAATCACCCGCCACTAAAGCAAATAAATAACTCGGTTTGGGATGGGGGTCTTGCCACTTGGCATAATGTTTGCCGCCTGACAATTGCCCACTTATCAAGGCATTGCCGTTGGATAACAAAACAGGGTATTGGTTTCGATCTGCCACAATGGTGACAGTGAATGGCGCCAACACATCAGGTCGATCCAAGTAATAACTGATTTTACGAAAACCTTCTGCTTCACATTGCGTTAAGAAAAATGCACCTGATTGGTACAAGCCTTCCAAAGCGGTGTTCTTCTGGGGGTGAATTTCGACCTCTGTTTGTAACAAAAAACGGTCCGGTAAATCACTCAAATGTAAATGTGATTCATCCACTTGATAGGCAGATTCGCTCAATGTTTGGTCATTAATTTTAATGCGCTTTAACACCAAATCCACACCATTTAGAGATAACTGATTGGCCCCGCCTTCCCTGCGATAAAAATTTATTCTTGATTTTACCAATGTATGGTCAGGCTCAATCAAAAAGGCTAATTCGACATCTTGGACCCAATAATTGGGTGGCTGATAATCTTTCCTGTGGTGTGTGGTTTTATTCTCAGTCATGAAAATTGTATGTTTTAATCCGATTCATGATTGTAAACCAAGCGGCTCTGTGTTGGAATCAAAAGCATCAAGCGTTGTTCCTTTTTCTTTTTTTTCTCAGTGATTTGCCCATCAACAAACCACATTCGAACAACAACCACATAGGGATGGCCAATAAGGTTTGGGAAGCTGGGTCTGGCGGGGTTAACAACATGCCGACAACAAAAATACCAATCACCACATAGGGCCTTGATTCAGCCAACTTTTCAGCAGTGGTGACCCCCAATACAATCAAAATCACCACAGCCACTGGAATTTCAAACGCCAACCCAAAAGCAAAGAACAAACGAACAACAATGTCTAAATAAGAATTGATGTCAGGCATATAGACCACACCTTCTGGCGCAATGCTTGGCAAAAACTCAAACAAGATGGGAAAAACAACAAAAAAGGCAAAGGCACAGCCGGCGTAAAACAACAGGATACTAGAAAACAATATCGGTCTGGCAATGCGCTTTTCATTTTGATACAAACCTGGTGCGATGAACGACCAAATCTGAAAGATAATGATAGGCATGGCAAAAATAACTGCCAATATAATCACCATTTTAAATGGCGTTAAGAAAGGTGAAAGCACACCTGTGGCAATCATTTCCCGTCCTTGTGATAAATTGTTCAACACTGGGTGTGCGATTAATGTGTAAATCTCTCCAGCGAAAGGAAACATCAGCACCACCAATATCAGCACCGCAAAAACAGCACGCAACAAGCGTGTGCGCAATTCAATCAAATGGGACACCAAGCTTTGTTCTTGGTCTTGCTCTGTGTTCATTGAGGTTTTTCAGATGTATCACTGGTTGATGGTTTGCTATTTACTGCCTGAGTATCTTCGCTGTCGTCTGCATCTTCACTGGCCGATATGCTGGGAGCAAAAGCATCTTCAACATCCTTGTTCAATTCTTGTTGCAACAATTCAGCCTCTCGTTTCATCGCATTGTCCTTCAGTTGTGCCTTCACCGCTTCAATTTCCAGCTCCTGCTCCACTTCTGCTTTCACTTGCTGAAAAGAACGGCGCATGCGTCCCAGATACAAACCCACTTTTCTGGCCACCAAAGGCAAACGCTCAGGTCCAACCACCAACAGCATCACCACAAACACCACCAGCAGTTCACTGAATCCTATATCAAACATAAGGACTTATTTTTGCTCTTCTTTTTGCTCGGCGCTTTGTTGTGCTGCTTGCGAGTCATCTGACAATTCTTTGGCCTCATCCTCATCAGCCATGCCTTTTTTGAAGCCTTTAACAGCACTTCCTAAATCACTACCAATATTGCGTATTTTTTTTGTCCCAAACACAAGAGCAACAATGATTAAAATAACTAAAAGCTGGTATCCACTGATTCCACCCATATCAAATCTCTCAAAAATTTAAAAGCTTATTATAACGGTTTATGTTTGGATTTAGGCGCCTAGCTGCCCATATTTTGAAATGTAATGAAATTATACCTAATCTAAGAATGAATCCAGTGGTGCTTGAATCAACAATTGAAAGCACAGATGGGTGCGGTGATAAGGTGTTAAAGCCACCTTATGTCAGTCTTTTCTGTGTTGCCAGCCGGCCACGCCAAAAACAGCAATCAACAGAGCCGCCAAGGCCCACCATTGATTTGATGGCACCGTTTGCGGTGAAGAACCTGAAATTTGACAACCACCTGGTGGCGCAATCGCCAAAGATTCGATTCCCACCAAGGTTTCAGCAACCCAGTCAGCGGCACCGGTTACAGTGTCTAATTTAAATATCCTGCTGGGAAATGGATTCAATGGATCTGACAACCTTAAATTAATCACCATCCACAATTGGCCTTGCTCATCGAATGCCAGCCCAGAGCCAGCCAAGTCAATCCCGCCACCTAAGTCACCCATGTGGCCAACAACCGTGGCTTGGGCCGTCTCTTTGTCTACGCGATACAGGTTGTAATCACCCGATGCCACAGCATAAAGCGCATCG
This sequence comes from Gammaproteobacteria bacterium, assembly GCA_030432115.1. Lineage (GTDB taxonomy): Bacteria > Pseudomonadota > Gammaproteobacteria > Xanthomonadales > Marinicellaceae > Marinicella. The sequence continues at coordinate 22,450 of JAUIHY010000015.1, forward strand.
CCCCATGCCGCAATCGAAGTGAAATTATGTCCTGTGTTGCCAATCAATGTGGCTTTGCCTGATGCCGTATTGACACTGAGCAATTCATTGCTGTGTTTAACCACCATGTATAAGCTGCTGTCACAGGCAAAAGTCATACCAAAATCATAGCTTTCGGGAACTGAACCAAAACCCAAGTTTTGATTGGCATTCGCCACTGCAAACGCATCTGCACCAGCTGTCTCTATTTGAACCAACGTTTTGGTGTTGTCATCAGCACCATACAATTGACCAGAGCCTGACATGGCCAAACCTTCCACTGCGATGTAAGGGTCTGGCAACTTACCTTTGCTGGTATAGGCACCGGTTTCCAAGTCAATGGTCACCAAGTGATCTGGCATATCAAAATTATCATCCGCCACAGAATAAGCCGTCACTGCGTCCACTGGCGTGGAAGCAGCCATCAACATTAATAGTGACAGTGACAAGCGTTTCATATTTTTTTGGCAGTTATTAAGTTTTTATTGGTATTTCGCCGATAATAGCAAAGAACACCAAGCATAACAACTAACTTTTTGTGACGTTTTGTTGACAGTTGATGTTTTTTAAGACATTCAAAACCTTAAGGCAACAGCTGATTGGCCACATAATGCACATAATTTTGGATGTTTTCGCTTTCTTTTAACTTGCCATGCAGTGTTTTTGCCATGTGTAAATAGCCAACATACACCGAGTAAGCCAACAAAGATTGTTGTTTGGCATCGCTTTCTGACATGCCCGTTTCTTGATAGGCTTTTTGAAGGTAGCTCAGGCGCTCCAATGTCACCTCTTTTAAAACTTTGGCAACAAATCCATGCTTGCGGTCTGCCAACAATGTGGCATAGACCAAATGACTCTGAGAGGGTTCTGCACTTAAAAAGAACCACGCTTTCAAACGTTCATGTGGGTCATCTAATGAAAAAATTCTTTGCTTAATCAACATTTGATCATCTGATCGCCAGCGTTTTAATGCAGACTGGATTAAATCTTCACGGTTGGCAAAATGCCAATAAAAGCTGCCCTTGGTGACGCCCAGAGCTTTGGCCAAGGGTTCGACGGCAACCGCACCTACACCTTCATGTGCAATGACATCCAAGGTGGCCAACTCCCAATCCTCCGGGTTCAGTGATTTCTTTTTTGTTGTACTTTTCATGCGTTACGCCAAGCTCTGTGGTCCTTTTATCATAAACACTAAAAACATCAGGTCAACTGAAAAATGCAATTTCCATACGCTTGCGTATTGACATTTGACAAAAGCTGTTCCATACTGTGCCGTATGTTATTAAATCACAGGACTACGCTATGGGTTTTTTGAGTTTATTTTTAGTTATATTGGCAACCACCCTGATTGCCGGCTATGCACGAACCAGCATCAAGAACTGGACCATTGGCACCGCAGTGGCATTGGTTTTGGGTGTTATTTATTTTGACACCGGCTTTTGGGCCACG
>JAUIHY010000205.1 GCA_030432115.1 Gammaproteobacteria bacterium
TCTTTGCCTTTGAAGCCTTTGATTGATGTGGTACAAGCCAAGGTGTTTGTGCCGTTGATGTTCATCGCACAGGAACCACAAATGCCTTCACGACATGAACGCCTGAACGTCACTGTTGAGTCCATTTCGTCTTTAATTTTGATCAATGCGTCCAAAACCATGGGGCCACATTTGTCCAAATCGACTTCATAGGTGTCGGTTCTTGGGTTTTCATTGTCATCAGGTGACCAACGGTAAACTTTAACCGTTGTTGTGTTTGTACCACCTTCGGCTTTGTGGTGCTTGCCTTTTTGAACTCTTGAATTTTTAGGTAATCTAAATTCAGCCATTTTGTTCTCCTTCAGTTAGCGGCAATCAGTAAACGCGCGGTTTAGGTGGAATCACTTCACACTCATCAGACAGTGTGTACATGTGAACGGGACGGTAATCGAATGAGATGTCGCCATTGCCATCAATATAGGTCAATGTGTGCTTCATCCACTCGTCGTCATTTCGATCAGGGAAGTCTTCACGGGCATGTGCACCGCGTGATTCTTTGCGGTTTTCTGCAGAAAACATGGTGACTTTGGCTTGAATCATCAGGTTTTGTAACTCCAAAGTTTCCACCAAGTCGGTGTTCCAAACCATTGAGGTGTCACTGACGTTCACATTGCCAATCTTGGCCGCTGTGGCCGCAATTTGCTCGCAACCTTCTTGCAACACATCACCTGTTCTGAACACAGCCGCATTGTTTTGCATGATTTTTTGCATTTCTAAACGCAAATCAGCAGTTTTGATGTCGCCTTGGGCATAACGTGCTTTGTCCAAACGCTCCAATGCCGCATCCAAAGCATCTTCAGGTAATTCAGTGTGTTTCTTGCCAGACTCAATGATGTCACCACAGCGGTTAGCCACAGCACGACCAAAGACAATCAAATCAAGCAATGAATTTGAACCCAATCGGTTGGCACCATGCACTGACACGCAGGCCGCCTCACCGATGGCAAACAAACCTGGAACGGATTTATCAGGATCATCACCGTCTTTATAAACCACTTCACCGTGGTAGTTGGTCGGAATACCACCCATGTTGTAGTGAACGGTTGGAATCACTGGAATGGGCTCTTTACTGACGTCAACACCGGCAAAAATTTCAGCCGACTCAGCAATACCCGGTAAACGCTTGTCAATCACATCTGAACCCAAATGTTCCAAATGCAGGTAAATGTGGTCATTTTCTTCACCCACACCACGACCCTCTCTGATCTCAATGGTCATGGAACGTGATACCACGTCACGAGAAGCCAAATCTTTGGCATTCGGCGCATAGCGTTCCATAAAGCGTTCGCCTTTGGAGTTACGCAATATACCACCTTCTCCACGCACACCTTCAGTGATCAAACAACCCGCACCATAAATACCGGTGGGGTGAAATTGTACGAATTCCATGTCTTGCAATGGCAAGCCTGCACGCAAGACCATGGCATTACCATCACCAGTACAGGTATGGGCCGAGGTGCATGAGAAATAAGCTCGGCCGTAACCGCCTGTGGCCAAAATAACCGCATGACCACGGAATAAGTGCAAGGTACCGTCTGCCAAGTTCCAAGCCAACACACCTTTACATTCACCGTTTTCCATCACCAAATCGATGGCAAAGTATTCGATAAAAAATGAGGCATCATGTTTCAAAGACTGTTGATACAAAGTATGCAAAATCGCATGACCCGTTCTGTCTGCAGCCGCGCAAGTTCTTTGTGCAGTGCCTTCACCAAAGTTGGTGGTCATGCCACCAAAAGGTCTTTGGTAAATTTTACCTTCTTCAGTTCGTGAAAATGGCACACCGTAGTGCTCCAGCTCAACAACTGAAGGTACGGCTTCGCGACACATGTATTCAATCGCGTCTTGGTCGCCCAACCAGTCTGAACCTTTGATGGTGTCGTACATGTGCCAGCGCCAATCGTCTTCACCCATGTTACCCAAAGAGGCTGACATACCACCTTGTGCTGCCACCGTATGAGACCGGGTTGGGAAAACTTTAGTGATACAGGCTGTTTTCAAACCTTTGGTCGCCAAGCCCATGGTGGCACGCAAACCAGCACCGCCAGCACCCACAACTATGGCGTCAAATTTATGTTCTGTGATTTTATATTTTTTTCTTAATTCTTGGCTCATGGGGTTATCCTAATAAAATGCTTGCCACTGAATAAATACTGACCATCATCATGACAATCATCAATACCATCGTCAAAAAACGCAGTGTGAGGTTCACTGCATGGTTGTGCACATAGTCTTCTAAGACCACTTGAATGCCCAAAGCACCATGATAGCTGGCTGCCAATGCAAACAATAAAGTGATGATGCCATTGAAAGGTTGACTCATCCAAGCCACAACATCTGAAGCACCAGTGACACCCAAAGCTGACAATGAAATCAGCAAGTACAAGCCACAAGGAATCAACAGCATGCCTGTGATACGTTGCATCCACCAGTGACCAAAGCCGCTTTTAGATGCACCCAAGCCTTTGACTTTTTTGACATCAGAACGGTAGTTCATAGAATTATTACTCATGCTTTGCTCCTAACGTCCTAAAAAGTAAACCAACACAGTCAATAAAGCCGCGCCCACCAAAACCATATACCCTGAACGGTACACCGCTGGAATGGAATATCCTTTGCCAGCATCCCAGAACAGATGGCGGATGCCATTGCACAAGTGGTATGAAAAAGCGAATACCCAAACATAAAACAGCACACAGCCCAAAGTGGTCTGAACAAAACCTATGATTTCATTGGCCATTTCTGGCGATTTCGCCAAACTGAACAGCCAATAAACAAAAATAACCAAACCCAAGGATAAAAACAATCCCGTGGCACGGTGCGTGATGGACATCATCGATGTCAGTTGCGGCTTGTACACCTGCAGATGCGGTGACAGCGGTCTTTGTGGTTTACTCATGAAATACCTGTCGAAAAGGATTTAAAAATCTATACAACGTCCATTTTTCTCCCAATCACCATAACGCGTGGGATCCAAGCCATCTTTGCGCCCACCATATTCTTTAGCAACATTTTTTGCTTCATTTTCTGACTGGGCTTTGTCATGTTTTTTACCAGAATGTTTAATCGCGTCTTGAGACTTGTTTTCTGTGTTTTCAGACATATTAATGACAACGTTTAAGTTCGCGTGGCATTATAAGCCAATCCCAACCTTTTTAAAAGAAACAAACCATGACAACTTTTGAATCCATTGGCATCATCAAACTCGCAGGCAGCGAATGCTTTGCATTCCTCAACAACCAAACCATCAGTAAAATTGCAGCCACTGACACCGAAAGCTGCCATTACTCGGCTATTTGCAACCCCAAAGGCCGTGTTTTATTCAGTTTCTTCGTGTTCACAAACCCGGATTCGATTTTTATCGCCATAACCAAAGAGCTCACTGACGAATTGTTTAACTTTCTCAACATGCGTCGTTTCCGTATGGATGTTCAAGTCACAAAACCAGAAAAAATACACTTGGCTTTAGGCAATGGTTCACCAGCCAATAACCAATATCCTTTAAAACTCATCGATACTGAACATTCGACTGAGACAATGAGCATCTGGCCTACACTGTTTAATTGGCACTTGCCTTGGATCGAAAAAGCACAGCAAGAAAAGCACATCCCTCAACATTTGAGTTTAGATGAAGTTGGCGCCATCGATTTCAAAAAAGGCTGTTATCCTGGCCAAGAAATCGTTGCTCGTTTGCATTACCTTGGAGAAGTCAAAAAGCGTCTGCAGTTAATCCAAGTGAACGAACAAGGCGAAATGGTGTCAAAAAATGACAACACCGGTACCATTAAATGGTGTTCTGAACATCATAAACTGAATAACAACTGGTTCCGTCAAGCAGTTGTCAGCTTATTGAAATAGTCGCTATAAATAATTGAACAATTTAGCTTTTTTTGTTATATTGAAAAAATATTTCGGAATAAAATATGAACACCACAATCAAAACTTTCACATGCTTGGCGCTGCTGATATTGGCCTTAATGGCACGCGCTCAAACCGTTACATTGGCAGTCGAAGCCACATTTCCAGCAGAACAAGCGACCTTTGTTTATGAACCACTGAAAAAATACCTTGAAACCGAAACCGGCTTCACAGTCAACATCGAAGTCAAAGACAACTATTACTTTTATTGGCGCGCCGCTAAAAATGAAACACCCGAATTCACCCTAGATGCATCCC
>JAUIHY010000206.1 GCA_030432115.1 Gammaproteobacteria bacterium
AATGGGAACTGCACCTGATTGGAGAGTTGTTGCTGGTTCACAGCCACATCATGCGGAACCAGCTGCGTCTGATGAAGCCGACAGATCATTGGTATCAACGGTCATTGGACCGCTACCAACAAATGGCGGACGCAAAAGATGTCATGGCAGAAAGTCTGCGTGCTGCAATGCGGAATATGAGTACCCTGCATTATTGGCACCTTTTGAGCTTAAAATACCAAGGGCAATTACGAATGGAAGACTTCAACAGCTTGGATGGTTTTTTTCAACACAGCATTCAGACCATGGCAGGAGATCCTGGTTTGTTAATCAACTTTGCTTTGGTCAAAATGTTGATGCTTGAAATCACCCCGGTTACAGAAATAAGCAGCCATTTGGTTCAAATAAACCAATTGATTGATGATGCTGAGAAAATCAATAAAAATAATAACACAGTAAAAATTGCCCATGCCATGATGTTGAATTGGCAGGCGGTGGTCAGCGACAGAGATTATGAATTGGCAAACCAACATTTTGAATCCTTGGTGGATGCAGCACCGCAGTTGGCAATCAATCAGCAAATTTGGGCTGAGGCATTGTTGATTCAATTGCGTTTTGCTGATAATGGTGATGAAATAAAAGCAATCAAACGCAAAGCATTGGCATTGATAGATCGAGCCATTGCTTTGGATCCTTTGAATCAAACATACCCCATAATCCAGCAAAAGCTGCTTCAATAAGGCATGAATTCAACCCTTTTTTTGATGTGTTCCGGTCACGGGTGTGTGCCTGATGAGAGCAATCAATAAAAAGGCAGCAATCGATGAACAGCCTTATCACAAAAAAAAACCTGATTCTCTGAATCTTGCCCTTATAATTGACGCCATGAGCAAGTTGATTTTTATATATTTTTTAGTTTTATCTGTTACTGCGTCTGCCGAAGGCGTCAATGTCCTTCAAGCAGGCACATTGGTGGCCACACAAGACGTTAAGGCCGAAGGTGTGTTGCGCCAGGCTACAGAAGCCCTGGTCAGCAAGAACACGGGGTTAAGTGTTGAGTACTTACAAAATAATGGCGTGATTACGGCCGATTTTTCATCAGTGATTTTGCATCATTATTTTGAGCAAAGCATCTCGCGCAATGCGGCCAAGCCCTATTGGTTAAGGGTGGTGGCCGATGAAAATAAACTGATGGAAACATTGGCGGCACATGAACTGCCCATTTGGCCCAAACGGCGTGCACCGGTTTATGTGTGGTTGGTCAGTGAAACACAAGATGGTGTGATTCAACATGAACCCAATGGCTCGACGGCTCATTATTGGCTCAGTCAATGGCTAGAAAACAAAGGTGTTCCTGCGGTATTTCATCAAGTTTCTGAGGAGGATTTGTTGGATTTCGCACCAGAGGATGTGAAAAACTTAAACCCTGACCTGATTGATTATGTGCATCAGGTGCAACAACAAAAGCAATTGTTATTGGTTTATTTGAAAGACACGGGTCGTGGTTACTCTTACCGAATGGCTGTGGCGGTAGAAGGTCAAGAATTGGTGATGAAACATCGACAGTTTGTTGACCTCAGCACGGGTTTTTCTTATTTGAGTGAATTCATTCAAAGTCACCAAGCCGCAGACCGACAAATTTTCGCCAATGAAATGGCCAAAAGAACGGTGTCTGTACAAATTAATAACATCGTGAACGCCGACCAAATGAATGTGGTTGTGAATTATTTGAATGGCCAAACATTGATTGACCATTGGCAGGTGACGGCGCTTAAAAATCAAGTTTTGACCCTGCGATTGGAAATCAGTGTCTTACCCGAAACCTTTGTGCGCTTTGTGGACAATGAGTCCGTATTGACCTATTTGCCATTGGACGCTGCCCAACATTTGATATTTTCTGCCAATCTCCAGTAATGATTGAAGCCAAAAGAAAACTGCAGTGGCTGAGCTATTTGCCTAACATCATCACGATAGGGCGCATCATTGCTTTGGGTCCTTTGGTTTGGTTTTTGTGGCATAAGGACTACCAGACTGCATTGATCATCACGTTTTTTGCTGGTTTGTCAGATGGTTTGGATGGATTCCTTGCCAAACGATTTGGTTGGCAAGGCTGGTTAGGTGGCATTTTAGACCCCTTGGCAGACAAAGCCATGATGCTGCTGTGTTATCTGGTTTTGGCCTGGCAATCAGTCATTCCAGCATGGTTGTTTTTGATGGTGGTGCTGCGTGATTTGTTGATTGTCTTGGGAACCAGTTACTATCATTTTAAAATTGGTCGCATCAAACAAGCACAGCCAACATTTTTAAGCAAATGCAACACCGTTTTGCAGATACTGCTGATTTTATTTTTACTGTTGGACTTGGCAGAATGGTGGCACTTGCCTTTTGGTATGAATTGGTTATTTGCAGCAGTAGCATTCACCACATTGACCACTGGCATTCAATATATTTTAATCGGCCGTCGCATGGCGCGCCAGGAGCAAAAAACATGTTAACAGACCGCAATCAACAATGGTATTTTTTGGCAGTTGCGCTGTTGGTGGGTTATTTGGTTTATTTGTTATCCCCCATCTTAACGCCGTTTGCTGTAGGTGCCTTACTGGCCTACCTGTTTGATCCTTTGGCGGATAAATTGGAATCTTGGAAATTCAGTCGAACGGTGGCAGTGACCTTGGTGTTTTTTGTCATCACCTTGATTGTTTTTGGCGTGGCCTTGGTGTTAATTCCCATGTTAGAGCAACAAATATCCAGTTTTATCAGCCACCTGCCAGCCTATTTTCAGTGGTTAAGTGACAATGTGACCCCCTGGTTAAATGAGAAATTTGGTCTGGAAACAGACTTGTTTGACATGGCGGAATTAACCGCATTGGTGAAGTCTCACTGGAGCCAAGCTGGCGGTATCGCGCAAAGCATTTTATCCTCCGTTGGTAAAAGTGGCATGGTGATAGTGAATTGGCTGATGAATGGATTGTTGATTCCGGTGGTGACCTTTTATTTGTTGCGTGACTGGGACATCATCACAGCACGTGTGGGCGAGTTGGTGCCACGACCCTACTACAAAACAGTGAACCAATTGACCACAGATTCCAATCAAGTGTTGTCAGCTTTTTTGCGTGGGCAGTTGAGCGTGATGTTGGCTTTGGGAACCATCTACACCATCGGTTTGTGGTTGGTTGGCATTGAATTGTCGTTATTGATTGGTATGGGTGCAGGCATGGTGTCTTTTGTGCCTTACCTAGGAACCATAGTTGGCTTGGTGGCTGGTGTGATTGCGGCGTTCATGCAGTTTGGTGACATCAATCACGTGATATATGTGCTGATTGTTTTTGGCATCGGTCAGGTGATGGAAGGCTTTATTTTGACACCTTGGTTGGTCGGTGATCGCATTGGCTTGCATCCGGTGGCGGTGATCTTTTCTGTATTGGCCGGTGGTCAGTTGTTTGGTTTTGTTGGCGTGTTGTTGGGCTTGCCTTTGGCGGCAGTGATCATGGTATTGCTGCGTTATGGTCATTTGCGTTACTTGGAAAGCAAACTCTATGGCAAGGAAAATGAAATCAACTTAAGCAAAAAGTCAGCGGTGACATCACAAGTCAAAAACCAAGAACCTGAAGCACCCGAGAGTCAAGAGCAACAGGACCCATCAGAGCAGGTATGAAGCACAGCAAACAACTGCCATTGGACTTGATGTCCAGCCAGTCACACGATTTTGAAAATTTTGTCACCACTTCGGCGAGCGCTGCGGTGGTTTCGGCATTGAAAGGCAGGCTGCCAGATTTCAGTTATGTTTGGGGAGGCCACGCCTCAGGGAAAACACATGTGCTTAATGCTTGCCGACACTGGCATGAGCGTCAAACCGTCAAAACCATGATGTTGGATGCCGCTCAGATGAAGGCAGTGGCGATTGAACAAGTGCTGCCTGCTGACATTCAGATGTTGTTGGTGGATGATGTGGATGTGCTGAAAGGGAGTCGGGCCACTGAAACATTGGCATTTAACCTATATAACCACTGTAAGGCCCATAGTATTACCTTGGTTTACAGTGCTGCTATCGCTCCTCGAAGTGATGAGTGGGTGTTACCCGATTTGCGGTCTCGCCTCAATGCAGGTCAAATTTTGCCTTTGACTATTTTGTCGGGTCAAAAAGCATTGGATTTGTTTGAAAGCCAATTGCAAGCCAAAGGAATTACTTATGATCTGGCTGTCATGCCCTATGTGGAAAAGC
>JAUIHY010000207.1 GCA_030432115.1 Gammaproteobacteria bacterium
CATGTCGCCAAAGCCCAACGCTTGATGGACGACATCATTGATTTGGAACTGGAAAAAATTGACGCCATTTTGGCCAAAATTGATGCCGACCCAGAAACTGAAGAAGTCAAACGCATCGAAAAAGAATTGTGGCTGAACATCAAAACCAAAGCCGAACAAGGCCGCCGCACAGGCATTGGCATCACGGCAGAAGGCGACATGTTGGCCGCTTTGGGCATTCGTTATGGCAGTAAAGAAGGCAATGATTTCTCAGAAGAAATCCACAAAACCATCGCCATAGAAACCTACCGAGCTTCGGTCTTTATGGCCAAAGAACGTGGCGCTTTCGGTATTTACGACAGCGAAAGAGAAAAAGACAACCCATTCATCCAAAGACTGAAAGCCGCTGATGCATCATTGTATGACGACATGGTGAAATACGGTCGCCGCAACATTGCTTTGTTGACCATTGCCCCCACCGGCACCACCAGTTTGATGACCCAAACCACTTCAGGTATTGAGCCAGTGTTTATGCCGGTTTATAAACGCCGCCGCAAAGTGAACCCCAATGACAAAAATGTGCGTGTTGATTTTGTCGATGAAGTGGGCGATTCTTGGGAAGAATACACTGTGTTCCACCACCGTTTCAAACAATGGATGGAGGTCAATGGACACGACACCGAAAAGAACTACAGCGACAAAGAAATCAACAAATTGGTCAAACAGTCGCCCTACCACAAAGCCACATCAAATGATGTTGATTGGTTGAGCAAGGTCCGCATGCAGGGCGCGGTACAGAAATGGGTCGATCACAGCATCAGCGTGACCATCAACCTGCCTGAATCCGTGGATGAAAAATTGGTCCATAAACTGTACTTAGAGGCCTGGCAAGCAGGCTGTAAAGGCGTGACGGTTTACCGCGATGGCTCACGTTCTGGCGTTTTGATTTCCAATGAAGAAAAAGCCACCGAAGAACTGGTACCCTTCCCGACCAAGCGCCCAGAAGTTTTAGAAGCCGATGTGGTGCGTTTCCACAACAACAAAGAAAAGTGGATTGCTTTTGTTGGCACCATAGATGGCAAACCTTTTGAAATTTTCACCGGTTTGGCCGACGATGAAGACGGCATCTTTTTACCACGCACCATTGAAAAGGGTTTGATCATCAAAGGCCAAATGCCCGATGGCAGCTCACGATACGACTTCCAATTCACCAACAAACGCGGTTACAAAACCACCATTGAAGGCTTGTCACACAAGTTCAATCCAGAGTTTTGGAACTATGCCAAGTTGATTTCAAGCACACTGCGCCACGGCATGCCGATTGAAAAAGTGGTCGAATTGATCAACAGCCTGCAGTTGGATTCAGAATCCATCAACACATGGAAAAACGGCGTCACACGTGCATTAAAACGCTACATTGCCGACGGCACCAAAGTCGCCAAAGGCACCTGCGACAACTGCCAATCAACTGAATTGATTTACCAAGAAGGTTGTTTGACTTGTAAGAGCTGCGGCTCTTCTAAGTGCGGCTGATTACAAAAAATCAATAAGCTTTAAAACTCGGTCACATTAAAGACCATACTTTTGGTGACCGGGTAAACCTTCAGCAAAGCAACAGCTGACACGGTTCGAAAAAATGCCACAATCACCGTCTCATCGACCGAGCGGAGCGAGTGGAGATACCTCCTTAGATTGGAAAATTGCGCTCAATTTGAGGAGATTCCTCCATGCGCTTCGCTTGGTCGGAATGACGTCATGTCTTTTGGATTTTAATAAAATGTTCGCCAAGAATTGGTTGCTACAAATGCAGCAGAGTTATTTTTCAAGTTTTTAACACTCAAAATTCATTCTGGGGCGCGCCGTCATTGATTTCGTAATAATCACCCTTTTCTCCAACAAAAATATGTAAACCGATCTCTGTGTTTGTTGGCGTGGTGAAAGCGCCCAAAGCAATGCCAATCCAGCAGTGTTTTTCTTTATCTATGGGATCGAAGAACAAACTGGAGCCACAACGGCCACAAAATCCCCTGCGAACTTTATGGGAAGTATCAAACCATTTGAGTTGATTGCCTTCGTCCTCAATGGTCAATTGTTCGCGCTGAACTTCAGTGTCCACATAAAAATTGCCTGTCCACTGTCTGCACTGCTGACAATGACAAGCAGAGCCCTTGCCCAACGAGCCACTGACTGTGAACTTAACAGCGCCACAAAGGCATGAACCTTGATGCATGATTTCACCTATGACATTGAAACAATAACATTTTAGCAGATTGATGATGTCGATATAATCGACAAGGGTCAGAAAATATGGGCTGAAATGATATTAAGAACAAGGCACAATAGCTGCCACGAACACAACAAGGATTAGTCATGAACCTAAACGACACACTCAAACAACATTTTGGCTTTGATACATTCAAACCCGGTCAAAAAGACGTGATTGAAAAAATACTGGCGGGTCGTTCTGCCAGTGCCATCTTTCCGACAGGTTCTGGTAAATCTTTGTGCTATCAGTTGCCGGCCATCCAATTGCCACACCTGACCTTGGTGGTTTCGCCTTTGTTGTCATTGATGAAGGATCAACTGGATTTTCTTTTGTCACATGACATCAAAGCAGCTCGGCTCGACTCCTCTTTAGAACGCGCTGAATACAGCCGTGTATTGCAACAAGCCAAAAGTGGCGAATTGAAAATCCTGATGATTTCAGTGGAACGATTCAAGAACGAACGCTTCCGATCACAACTCAACCAAATGCGCATCAGTTTGATGGTGGTCGATGAAGCCCATTGCATCTCTGAATGGGGTCATAACTTCAGACCCGATTACCTGAAACTGCCACAACACCAAAAAGCATTCAACATACCACAATGTCTGCTGCTGACCGCAACGGCCACACCACAGGTCATCAGCGACATGAGGAATAAGTTTAATATTGCTGCCGATGATGTTGTTACCACAGGCTTTTATCGCAGCAATTTAACTTTGAACATGAAGCCCACTGCGGCTGAAAATCGCTTAAGTGAATTATTGAACCGCATTCAAAGCCAGCCCAATGATGCCACCATTGTTTATGTCACCTTACAAAAAACCGCAGAACAAGTCGCTGATTTTTTGAAGCAAAACAATGTCCCCGTACAGCACTACCATGCGGGTCTGAAAGCCGAAGAACGCGAAACCATACAGAACCAATTTATGGACGGCCAGATCAATTGCATCGTCGCCACCATCGCCTTTGGCATGGGCATAGACAAAAGCAACATCAGGCGCGTGATTCACTACGACCTGCCCAAATCGATTGAAAACTACGCCCAAGAAATTGGTCGCGCTGGCCGTGATGGCCAACCTGCTTTGTGTGAAATTCTGGCCAACAACGACAGCCTACAAGTACAAGAAAACTTTGTTTATGGCGACACCCCAGAACTACACGCCATTCAAACCATGCTTGAACAAATCCATGATTGCCGATCAAGCTTTTGGGAAACCAAACTTATCAGCCTATCCAACGAGCTCAACATCCGTCCCCTGCCCTTAAAAACCTTGCTGGTCTATTTAGAGCTGGAAGGCCTGATAGTCCCGACATTCAGCTACTTTGAGGCTTATGCTTTCAAAAGTATCAACAACACAGAAAACATCATCAATTTGTTCCAAGGCGAGCGCCAAAAGTTCGTCCAAGCCATCTTCGACCACGCAGTGGCGAAAAAAACCTGGACTCATATAGATATACAGGCCATCACAGATCATTACCCCTGCGACCGCAAGCGCATCGTCACCGCTTTGGAATGGTTAGACAACCAAGGGCATATAGAGCTGCAAGCCAAACAAGCCGTGGAACGCTTTGATGTAACGGCCAATGATTTCGATGTGACATCAGTCAGCCAAAAAATGTGCCAAAAATTCATAGACAAAGAAGACACCGAAATCCAACGCATCCACCACATGATTGCCCTGTTTGAATCCGACAAATGCATCAGTCACAACATGGCCCAATACTTCGGCGACACCCAAGCACCAGAACAATGCGGACATTGCTCCGTGTGCTTACAAGCCCCCGCCAACTTCCAAAGCAACAAAACATTAACCCCGCTGGAAACCATCAACGCCAATGAACTACTTCAAGAATTCAAACAAACCCTAAATGATGCCTACTCCACCCACAACGCCACCAAATACCTCTGCGGCATCCACACCCCCATCTTCACCCGCCTAAAAGTCCGC